>JBBQHW010000013.1:0-59339 GCA_038324335.1 Holophagales bacterium | reverse complement strand
GAAGAACCTCGCGACCGCCCTCATCGAGAGCGAGCGCATCGAAACCACCCTCGTGAAGGCGAAGGAACTCCGCACCTATGTGGAGCCCTTCATCACCCTCGCGAAGGAAGACACCGTGGCCAACCGCCGTCTGGCGATGGCCCGTCTCGGCAGCAAGGTCGCCGTCCAGAAGCTCTTCGGCGCCGACTTCCGCAAGCGTTTCGAAAGCCGCCCCGGCGGCTACACCCGCATCCTCAAGGTGGGTCACCGTCTCGGTGACGCCGCCGACATGGCCCTCATCGAGTTCGTGGACTACACCCTCCCCGAGCCGAAGGCTGAGGCTGCTGAGTAGCATCAATATTGTCCGGGGGTTCCTCGCTTACGCGACCACCCCCGGAGCCCCCACGCAAAGGCCCGGCATAGCCGGGCCTTTGCTATTCCCCTTTCGATGCCGGTTCCCCTGCGGGTTAACCGACGGTCCAGGAGCCGCTGGAGTCCTCGCCGGCTTCCTCGACGAGGTCGGCCTTTCGCAGCCGGCGGGAGCGGGCCACGGTCACGGTGCAGGGGGCCTGGGCGGCGACCTGGCTGGACACGCTGCCCAGGAGCGAGCGGCGCAGCGAACTGGCCCGGGCGCCGATCACCACGTGGTCCACGTGGTTGGCGTTCACGTACTGCAGGATGGCCGAGGCGGGATCGGTCGATTCCAGCACGTGGAAGCTGATGCGGCCCTCATCCAGCCCCAGCGGAATGGCCCAGTTCCGCAGCTCGACCAGGCGCTGGTGGTGGATGTTCCGCCCCTGCGCGTCGAGGGTCTCATCCAGCGTGATGCGCCCCAGCTTCAGCACGTTCAGGCAGGCGACCCGTGCCCCGGGCAGGGTGGGCAGCATCCGGGTCACCATGGTGCGCAGGGTCTCGGCGATGGGAGCGGCGGCGGGCGACAGGTCGATGGCGACGGCCAGGATCGGCGCGTCCCCATCGTGCCGCGTGGGCGTCGTGGCCGTGGGAATGACGGACTCGGCATCTTTGAAGCGGCGTCGAACCACCGTGAGGAAGGGATCCTGGTGCAGCTTCTCGGACCGGGCGGTGAGGCTGACCTGATCGGGATGCTGCAGGGCCAAGGCCAAGTGGGCGGCGGTGGGGAAGCGCCAGGCCGGGTGCACCTCCAGGCAGCGCAGGATGATCTCCTGCAGCCAGGGTGGGCAGTCCGGGCGCAGGCGGCGGGGAGGCACGGGGTCGCGCCAGAGGCGCCGCTTGAGGCCAGACAGGCGCTGCGGGTCACCGAAGGGCCGGCCGCCGGTGAGGAAGAAGTACAGCAGCACGCCGAGGGCGAACTGGTCGCTGCGCGGATCCTTCCGGTGGCCGAGCACCTGCTCCGGCGCCATGTAGGGGGCCGTGCCATAGGGCAGCCGGAACTCCTCGCCCATGAGGTCCGGCAGCTCGTCGTGGTGGGAAAGGCCGAAGTCGATGAGCACCAGGTCGCCCGTGGCCCGCGTGAGGAGGTTCGACGGTTTCACGTCGAGGTGGACCACGTGCTGCCGGTGGATGTCGTCCAGGGCCGTGGCGATGCGCGCACCCAGCTGGGCCACATCTGGCCATGGCAGCGGGAGTTGCGAAAGAGTGGGCAGCAGGGAAGGCCCGGGAATCCGCTCCATCACGAGGTAGGGCTGGGCTCCGAAATCGCCCTGGGCCACGTACCTGGGCACGTGAGGCCCAGAGAGCCGGGGCAGGATCATCTCCTCCATCTCGAAGCCGACGATGGCGGCGGGGTCGACGCCCTCCGACATCACGGGCACCTTCATAAGGAGGGGGCCGCTGATCTCGGGGTGGGACACGGCCCAGATCGAGGCCATGCCGCCGCGATGGATCCGCTCCCCGATGAGGTAGCCGTCCAGGATGGCGCCGGTGGCGAGCTGCGGGCGGTGCATGGCTCAGCTTCCCTTCTGCAGCCGGGCTGCGAGACGCTGGGGAAGCCCGGCCTGCAGGATGGCAATGGCCGTGGCGCCGACGTCGTAGGGCACTCGGAAATGGGTGATCTCCGCGCGGTCCGTATCCAACAGGGCGTAGGCTGCGGCAGGGTTCCCGTCCCGGGATTGGCCCACGGCGCCGATCACGTTCAGCCAGCGGCGGTGCCGGGGAAGGGGAATGGGTACCCCTGGGACCGGCTTGAAGGACACCAATTGTCCAGTGGCGGTGATGCCGTGCAGGGCAGGCAGGTGCGTGTGCCCGCAGAAGATCGTCTGGGCCCGGCTGGCCTCCAGCGCCCGCTTGGCAGCGGGGCCATCGTTCACGTAGATCCAGGCGGGATAGGTCTGCGGGCTGGCATGCACGTAGAGGCGGGTGTCGTCTTCGAAACGGAGGGGCAGGCTGGCCAGGAACTCGCGCGCCGCTGACCCCAGTTGGCCCCGGGTCCAGGCCATGGCGGTCTCCGCATCGGAGGTCATGGATTCCGCAGTCTCCGCCACCGCGTGATCGTGGTTGCCGGCCACGGCGATGGCGCCCCGGGCTTCCTCCACCATGATCCGCGCCACCACTTCCTTGGGGTCGGGACCGTAGCCAACGTAGTCGCCCAGGAACACGAGACGATCCAAACCGTGGGCATTCGCGTGGCTCAGGCAGGCTTCCAGCGCACGCAGGTTGGCGTGGATGTCGGCCATGAGGGCGATGCGCATGGAGCGTCCTGACGAGTGGTGGTTAGGGTCTGTTTTCAAAAAACAGACCCTAATATTCATGATAAGAGTTCAGGCCTCGTGATCAGACAGGAACTCCGGAATTCGGGAACAACCCACGGAAGCGCGGTCCTTGAGAGATGATCCACATTACGCAGCGCCGGTATTATTCCAGCTACTCTAGCTCAGATCCCCATTGATGACGTGGGACCCGCCTTGACAACAGGCTAAAGAAGATTCGAAGGTCAAATAAATACAGAACTTGCGTTCAGTGTCCTGGGTCACATTCTGGCGGGGATTCTATTGGTTCTCGCTTGACCGGGTACACGGGAGAGCGTTAGCTAGGAGCAGCCTACCCATCCAAAGCTTGTGCCGCCTGAGGGTCTCCCCCATCGCGGTTCTCATAGTGAATCAGCCCCGCCGCTCTGGAGCCATCCAGACGCGCCACGCAGTCACTCCGGCCCGCGCCGTGACGGCTGCCAGCAGGGGAGCCCGGTCATTCCATTCACGGCAACCTGGCCCCATCGATCGCTGAACAATCACCGAACACCTCAATTCAACGGCAAGACCCACCAAGGAGGCAAGACGACAATGGCCATCGCAACCGAGCAAGTCGCCGAAAGGACCCCACTCACCAAGGAAGAACGCATGGTGATCGTGGCCTCGTCCGTGGGAACGGTGTTCGAGTGGTATGACTTCTACCTGTACGCCACCCTGGCCCCCTTCTTTGCGACCCTGTTCTTCCCCAAGGGGAACGATACGGCCGCGTTGCTTTCGGCGTTCGCAGCCTATGCGGCGGGCTTCCTGGTCCGTCCCTTCGGCGCCCTGGTCTTTGGGCGCATCGGCGACCTGATCGGGCGCAAGTACACCTTCCTCGTCACCATCGTGGTCATGGGTCTTTCCACCTTCGGGGTGGGCCTGTTGCCCACCTACGTGAGCATCGGCTGGTGGGCCCCCATCATCATGGTGAGCCTGCGGCTCCTCCAGGGCCTGGCCCTGGGCGGTGAATACGGCGGTGCAGCCACCTACGTGGCGGAGCACTCCGCGCAGGATCGCCGCGGCTACAACACCAGCTGGATCCAGACCACGGCGACCGTGGGCTTCTTCCTCTGCCTTGGCATCATCATGGGCTGCCGTGCGGCCATGACCAAGGAAGCCTTCGCCTCCTGGGGCTGGCGCATTCCGTTCTGGATGTCCATCTTCCTGCTGGCCGTCTCCGTATGGATCCGCCTGAAGCTGCACGAATCTCCCGTCTTCACGAAGATGAAGGCCGAGGGCAAGACCTCCAAGGCCCCCCTCAGCGACAGCTTCCTGAAGTACCCCAACAACAAGTACGCGCTCCTCGCCCTCCTGGGCGCCACCGCGGGCCAGGGCGTGGTCTGGTATACCGGCCAGTTCTACGCGCTGTTCTTCCTCCAGATCACGCTCAAGCTGGACTACCAGACCACCTACATCCTCATTGGCTCTTCCCTGCTGCTGGGCACGCCCTTCTTCATCTTCTTCGGCTGGTTGTCGGACAAGATCGGCCGCCTGAAGATCATCCTCTTTGGCTGCCTCATCGCCGCCCTCACCTTCTTCCCGTTGTTCAAGGCCCTCACGCACTTCGTGAATCCGGCCCTTGAAACGTTCCAGAAGAGCACCGTGATCACGGTGGCTGGCAACCCGAAGGATGAGACCTTCAACCTCTTCGTGGGCCCCTGGAGCAAGTTCTCGGAACTGGACCGGATCAACGATCTCTTCGGCAAGCAGGGCCTCAACTTCACCAAAGTGACGCCTGAGGCCGGGAAGATGGTGGTCGCCACCATCCAGGGCAGGAATCCCACCACGGGTCAGGTCACCACCACGCGCATCGAAGGCTTCAGCCCGGCCTCGGTGGCGACCATCAACAAGACCCTGGCGGATCTGGGCTATCCCAAGGAGGCCGACAAGTCCAAGGTCAACTACCCCATGACGCTGTTGATCCTGTTCATCATGCTCATCTACGTGACCATGGTGTACGGGCCCATCGCGGCCTTCCTGGTGGAGCTGTTCCCCACCAACATCCGCTACACGTCCATGTCCCTGCCCTACCACATCGGCAACGGCTGGTTCGGCGGCATGCTGCCCCTCATCGCCACGGCCATGGTGGCGCTGCACGGCAACATCTACTATGGGCTCTGGTATCCCATCATCGTGGCCTTGATCACGGTGGTCATCGGCACCCTGTTCCTGAAGGAAACCAAGGACCGGGACATCACGACCTACCAGCATTGATATGATCCTCTGGCGGATCATCGCTGGAGATAGGTAAGGGGGCCGGGCGAGCGGAGGACTCCATCGCCCGGCCTTTTCACCCTCGCACTTCCTTTCTCAAACTCGGTTCGGAGCTGTCATGTCCCAGGATCTCTACCCCGTCAAGCCGCACATCCGTGAGCGGGCCCACATCAAGACGATGGAGGAGTACCAGCGACTCTACCGGTTGTCCCTGGACAACCCGGAATGGTTCTGGGGCGAGCAGGCCAAGACGCTGACCTGGTACCACCCCTGGCAGTCGGTGTTCGATGCCGACTACAAGGAGGTGGACTTCGCCTGGTTCTCGGGCGGCCGCATCAATGCCTGCTTCAACTGCGTGGATCGCCACCTGGCGACCCAAGGCGACAAGACCGCCATCATCTGGGCCCAAGACGAGCCGGGGCAGTACACCCACATCACCTACCGCGACCTGAAGCACCACGTGGCCCGGGTGGCCAACGTGCTGCTGCACCACGGCGTGAAGAAGGGCGACCGCGTCTGCCTCTACATGACCATGATCCCCGAGCTGGTCTACACCATGCTGGCCTGCGCCCGCATCGGCGCCGTGCACTCGGTGGTCTTCGGTGGCTTCTCGTCGGAAGCCATCCGCGACCGCATCGTGGATGCCAACTGCAAGGTGGTGGTGACCGCCAACGAAGGGCTGCGGGGCGGCAAGAAGGTGCCCCTGAAGCGCACCGTGGATCGCGCCATCGAGGGCATGTCCCTGGTGGAGTGCGTCCTCGTGGCGCGGCGCACGGATTCGGATGTCCCCATGCAGGCGGGCCGCGACCACTGGCTCGACGAAGAGACGGCCAAGCAGCGGTCCACCTGCACCAATGAATGGATGGGCGCGGAGGATCCGCTCTTCATCCTCTACACGTCCGGCAGCACCGGCCAGCCCAAGGGCCTGCTGCACACCACCGGGGGCTACCTAACCTACGCCGCCTTCACCCACAAGCTGGTCTTCGACTACCATCCCGACGACATCTACTTCTGCGCGGCGGACATCGGCTGGGTGACGGGCCACAGCTACATCGTCTACGGCCCGCTGGCCAACGGGGCCACCTCGGTGATCTTCGAATCCACGCCCCTCTATCCGGATGCGGGCCGCTACTGGCAGATCATCGACGATCTGGGCGTCACCATCTTCTACACGGCGCCCACGGCCCTGCGGGCCCTGGCGGCGGCGGGCGACGACTGGATCAAGAAGTACAGCCGCAAGTCGCTGCGGGTGCTCGGCACCGTGGGGGAGCCCATCAACCCCGAGGTCTGGCGCTGGTATCACGACGTGGTGGGCGAGGGCCGCTGCACCATCGTGGACACCTGGTGGCAGACCGAAACCGGCGGGATCCTCATCACACCATTGCCGGGCGTCACGCCCACCAAGCCGGGCTCGGCCACGCTCCCCTTCTTCGGCGTGAAGCCCGTCATCGTGGATGCCGGCACGGGCGTGCCCCTGGAGGGCAATGACGTTTCCGGGGCCCTGTGCCTGGGGGCCCCCTGGCCGGGCCAGGCCCGCACGGTCCACGGCGATCACAAGCGGTTCCGGGAGACCTACTTCACCCAGTATCCGGGCTACTACTTCACCGGCGACGGCGCACGGCGGGACGAAGATGGCTACTACTGGATCACCGGCCGCATCGACGACGTCATCAACGTGAGCGGCCACCGGCTGGGCACGGCGGAAGTGGAAAGCGCCCTCGTGGCCCACGAGGCCGTGGCCGAGGCCGCGGTGGTGGGCTATCCGCATCCCATCAAGGGCCAGGGCATCTACTGCTTCGTGCTGCTCAACAAGGGCTACGCAGAAGCCGGCAGCCAACAGCTCATCGGCGCCCTCAAGGAGCAGGTGCGGCATGTCATCGGCGCCTTCGCGGCCCCCGACGTCATCCACATCGCCTCAGGCCTGCCGAAGACCCGCAGCGGGAAGATCATGCGCAGACTCCTGCGGAAGATCGCTTCCTCCGAATACGATGGCCTCGGGGACATCTCCACCCTGGCCGAGCCCGAGGTGGTCAGCCGCCTCATCGAGGAGCATCAGAAGGGGTAATCCTCCCCCCGCTTCTTCTCTCTCACGCAAAAGCCCGGCAGAGCCGGGCTTTTGCGCATGCCCGCTCCGCGGGATCAGAGCGGCAGATCCCGGACGAAGGCGCGGAGGAGGGACTCGAACCGGCCCGCGGCGGCGGCGCCCGCTTCCAGGACTTCCTGGTGGGTCAGGGCCTGGGGCAGGATGCCGGCGGCCATGTTGCAGAGGCAGGAAATGCCAGCCACGCGCAGGCCCTCCTGCCGGGCCACGATGGCTTCGGGTACCGTGCTCATGCCCACGGCATCGGCGCCTAGCACACGGAAGGCGCGAATCTCCGCCGGCGTCTCGTAGCTAGGACCGGTCAGGCCGAGGTACACGCCCTCATGCAGGGTCTGGCCCAGCCGCCGGGCGCAGGCCTGCAGGTGAGTCCGGTAGGCCGAATCGTAGATGGCCGTCATGTCCGGGAACCGGGGGCCCGGTGCCACGTTCGGCCCGATGAGGGGGTTGGTGCCGAACAGGTTGATGTGGTCGGTGAGGGCCATCAGGTCGCCGACGCCATAGGCAGGATTCAAGGCCCCGGCGGCATTGGTGAGCAGCACGGCCTTCACGCCCAGGCGCCCGTAGAGTCGCATGGGCGTCACCACGAGGGACATGGGGTGGCCTTCGTAGAAATGGAAGCGGCCAGCCTGCAGGACCACCTTCCGGCCCTCGAATTCACAGAAGACCAGCTTGCCCCCGTGGCCAGGCACCGTGGGGGCGGGAAAGCCCGGCAGGTCCGTGAAGGGAATGGCTACACCGCCCTTCGCCTCGGGTCCATCCGCCAGGGCACCCAGTCCCGACCCAAGGACAATGGCCAGCTCAGGGATGAAGGGCGCCTTGGCCTGGAGGATCGCGAGCGCTTCAGAGTGGGTCATGGGGACTCCCGGAGGGCGACCCGGATCAAGGGGCCGGGGTGAGGCTCAGGGTCACCGTGGTGTCGGGTTGAACCGCTAAAGGGCTGATCATCCGCAGGCGCACCGGGTGGTAGTAGGGGGCGGTGGCGTTCACTGGAATGGTGATGACCTCCGTGGAACCCCCCGTCCCCGTGAAGTGGAAGGTGCGGTTCATGAGGGGGAGGTCGACATCCACCTTGGCTCCGGCCGCCAGAGCCGGCGCGATGACCGCAGTGAGCATGCACCGCTTGTCGGCATTCAGGCTGAAGCTCGCATAGAAGACTTCGCCCTGGGAGGAGTTGGGGAACGAGCCATTCACCTGGGTGGCCTTGGCCATGCTGAGGATCACCGAAGGGAGGGGATTGACGGGGTCCGCTCCCCAGTCCGCGACAAACAGGACGTAGGGGCTGTTGGTGGGCCGGGGCCAGCTGACGCCAAAGGGTGTAGTGATGGCAGACAGCACCGGGTTGGTGAAGATCGCGGCGAGATCCGCGGGTTCCGCTGCGGCCTTGCCCTCGCTCAACCGGACCAGCTGGCTGTAGATGTTGAGGGGTTCCAGGTCAAGGGAGCCATTGGTCGGGCTGACTGGGGCCCCGAAGAACCGGGCGGCGGCCAGGGGATTGAGGGTGGCCCAGGTGGCGGCGGTGCCGGGCGTGCTCTGGCTGTTGGCCTTGAGGATGATCTCCCAGGCCATGGCGCGCAGAGCTGGTGCCGAATAGGGCGATTTCTGCGCGGCACTCAGGCCGCTGATATCCCGAATGTCCTTGACGGTAGCCGTCGTGCCCTGGGTGTCGGCGAGGTAGGGTGATTTGAGCACATTGGCGGCCATGGCCTCTGCCAGCCCTTCAATGCGGGCCATGTCCGGGCTCAGGTTCGGCAGGGCGGCCCCTTGGGGAAAGAGGGGGTTCAAGGGGACCCCGAAGGTGCGGCTCCTGTTGCCGGCGAAGAGCACCCCCCGGGCCAGCAGAGGCAGGATCACGCCCTCGTCCCAGGCGTCGTCGTTGGCGGGTCCCCCCCGCAGCGAACCGAAGAAGTGGAATTTAAGGTTGGACGCGTCCAGGGCCTGCGGAAACTGGGACTGATCGTACTCGACGTAGGAACCGCGAGCCTCGGAGCGGCCTGGCCAGTAGTGCAGATCGAGGGTGTTGCCCGGCGTGGCCGCGCCATAGTTGACCAGGAAGCTGGCGACCGTATCCCCGATGCCGAGCACCCGGCTGCCGGTGCCCTGGCCCGCCGTGCGGCCGGGCAGCGTGGTCTCCAGCACCGCCTGTTCGACCAGGGGCGCCTGTTTGGTGCTGATCGTGTAGGCGGGATCAATGATCCACCAGGGGTCGTTGAGGCCGATGGCGAAGTTCACGGTGGAATTCACGTTGAGCAGGGAATTCGGGGCGTTGCCCGGCGGAGTGGTGTTGTCGGCGGCCTTCCGCTGGGCATATTGCAAGCGGTCGATGGCTGTCGTGGAACTGTTGATCCCCTGCGGTTCAGCCACCAGGCGGACATGGTTGCTGCTGCCGCCATCGAAGGTGCTCAGCACTTCCACCATGGTTTGCCTACCCTGGGCGACCGTGACGGAATAGTTCCCGCTGGCGTCCGTCAAGGTCTCCCCCGCCAAGTACCAGACCAGTTTGGTACTGCCGTCCGGTTGGGTTTGGGCCAACTGTTGATAGATGCGCACGAAGACGCCACGGGCTGGCAGGGTCGAGAGGTTGGCGGCGATGGTGGCATCGGCCAGGCCCGTGGGAACACCCAGCGCGTCCGTGGCCAGGGGCACCCGGACATAGGTGACGGTGCCGGTGACGTAGGCCGTGCCCGCCGGCTGGCCGCTCCCGCTCTTCCCGTGACAGGCCAAGGCCAAGGCCAGCAGAACGACGGCCCCCAGGCTCTGGAGGAAAGCTCGGTACTGCGGCATGACCACCTCGAAACGGCGAAAGGACCCAGTCTAACATGACCTCCGGAGCCGATCCCGCGTGGGTATCAGGAGGTGCGCTCTAATCCTGTGCCGCAGATGTCGGGGAAGTTCAGCGGAGGGTTCCGGGGCCCAGCAGGGCATTGTGGGCTGCAACTTCGGCCGGAATATCCTCTTCATCGTTGAGCACTGGGAGAGGGTTGCGCTGGACGCCATCGACCTTGAGCTCGAAGTGGAGGTGGGGCCCCGTGGCGTTGCCCGTGCGGCCGACTTCCGCGATCTTCTGACCGCGGCGGACGATGTCGCCCTCGCGAACGAGGTTCATGCGGTGATGGGCATAGAGCGTCATCACGCCGTTGCCATGCTCGACCATCACGTAGTTCCCGTACGCTTTGTGCTTCCCGGCCAGGATCACCTGGCCATCGAGAGCGGCGAAGACAGCGGTGCCGGTGGGGGCGGTAAGGTCGATGCCCTTGTGCCGACCCTTATAGCGGATCCGCTTCTTGCGCTGGTTCTTGACCCGGACAGTCTTGGTCCGCATGCGGGGGCCCCAGGCGGAGCTGATGGTGCGGGTCTCCACGGGCCAGAGCAGGTCCAGGCGGTCGGGATCGGCGGGGGCAAAGGTGGGCAGCAGGGCGGCCAGCTCGGCTTCGGAGACGGGAGGCATCACCGGCTGGATGCGCGCCAGCAGCTGGGCGGTCGTGGCCGGAGGCAGATGGGATTCCTGGTGGGCGGAGGTTCCGGAGCCGCTGTGGGGCAGCGTGGCCTTCACCTGGTAGGGGAGCAGGCGCTCCAGGTGGGGCATGGGCGCGGGTTGGATGGGCGTTGATACCGGCAAGGCCGCCAGGGGCGTGCGCGGGCTGGCGGGCAGCGCCGCCTCGTCCGGGTGGGTGATGGCCACCGATGCGGCGTGACCTTGGCCAATCCTAAGGCGGGCACCCACGGCCAGCCGCGACAGGTTCAGACCCGGGTTCAGGGCCTTCAACTCGTTCAGGCTCAGGTCGTTGGTCCTGGCCACCTGGGCGGCGGTCTCGCCCTTCTTCAACACATGGACCGGGCCATCGGCAGGCTGGGCCGCAGAACGGGAGCTGTGCTTCTTGTGGGTTCGCTTCGGGGCGGCCTGGAGGCCGAGGCTGAAGGACGCGATGACGAGGGTCAGGACGGCAAGACGCATGGGGGAACTCCCGGCTGGAACGGAAAAGCCTGCTTCGCTAGGCCTCCATGAGGGGGTTGCGACCCCAATGCACATTGAATTCAGGAAAAGTCCAATCCCATTCTACCGGGCATCGGGAGACTTGAAAATGCAAATGTTTTCCAACTGGCCTCACTGGCTCAGGGCATCCAGGGGCACCCGTCCCAGGGCAGGGTCACCAGGCCTCCCCTTCCCCCCTCCTTCCGCAATAGCCGGACCGGCCCCAGGGCCATGCCGTGACTCACGGCCTTGAGCATGTCGTAGAGCACCAGCAGGCCTACGGTGACGCCGGCCAGGGCCTCCATCTCGATGCCCGTCCGTCCCTCGCAGCTCACGGCCACCCGGAGCCAGGCCCGACGGGTGACGGGATCCCAGTGGTGGATCACCTCCACCGCCTCGATGACCAGGGGGTGGGCCAGGGGGATCAGGTCCGAGGTCCGCTTGACGCCGCCCACGGCCCCGAGCCGGGCCACGGACCAGGGATCGCCCTTGGGTCCGCCGCCCTGGGCCAGGGCTTCGGCGGCGGGCGCGTCGAGTTCCAGGTAGCCGGTCGCCACCGCCATCCGGCGGGTCACGGCCTTGGCGGAGACATCCACCATCTTCGGGCGGCCTTCGGGATCGAGGTGGGTCAGCTGGGACATTCTGACTCCTGGGTTCGGGGATGGGCCCGAGATCAGGCTTTGCCTGAGCTCGGGGCGGGGGGCTCCGGGGGGGACATCGCGAGCGAAGCGAGCAGGCGGTCCCCCCCGGACAACATTAACTCCAGGCCAGGAGGATATCCCGCAAGGCGGCGGTGTCCGGGGCGTAGGCCCGGGGACCGCAGGCGGCCAGGGCCTCCTGGCCATAGAAGCCGTGGCCCACGGCCAGACTGGGTACCCCGGCGGCCCGGGCCATGTCCAGGTCGAAGGGGGTGTCGCCGACCATGAGGATCTCGCCGGGGGCCAACCCGGTCATGGCCTGGAGCACCTCCAGCGATTCCGGATGGGGTTTCCCGTGGGTGACCTCGTCGGGCGTGATGATGGGATCGAAGAGGGGCTCCCAGGCCCACTGGGCCATTTGCCGGAGCAGGGGCAGGCGGCGCTTGGAGGTGACCACGGCCATGCGCTGGCCCCGGGCCTTGAGTTCTTCGAGCAATTCGGTGATGCCCTCGAAGGGTCGCATCATGTGTTCGTGTTCCGCATGGCCGAAGCTGCGGTAGGCCTTGAGGACCACGTCGCCGTCCAGCCCAAGCGGGCCGAAGGTGTTGCGAATTCCGGCTTCCACGGGCAGGCCCACGTACTTCAGCCATTCGTTCATGACGGACCGGGGCTGGCCGAGGGCATCGAGGGCGTGGGCCATGCCCGCCTCGATGAGGGGGCGGCTGTCCACCAGCGTGCCGTCGAAGTCCCAGGCGATGAGTTTCAAGGAGGCCTCCCAGGTTTCATGATGCCCTACCGTCCTCCGGGGGGGGCGTCGCGAGTGGCGATGAGAGGCGGTCCCCCCCGGACAACATCAGGCCGAAGGCAGGTGCAGGGCCTGGGCGAAGGTGGCCTCCGTGGCCAGTTGGAGCTCAGCGACCACGGCCGCCGGCACGGGGGAATCCACGGACAGGATCACCATGGCCTCGCCCTTCTTCTCCCGGCGTCCCAGGTTCATGAAGGCGATGTTGATGTCGTGCTGACCGAGCACGGTGCCGATTCTTCCAATCATCCCCGGGCGGTCCAGGTAGCTCAGGAGCAGCATGTGTTCCTCGGGCAGGAAGTCCATGGCGTAGTCGCGCAGTCCCACGATGCGGGGGCTGCCTTCGAAGAGGGTGCCGGCCACCACCCGGGTGCCGCTGGCTCCCTCCAGGGTGAGGGTCACCAGATTGGAGAAGGCCCCACCCTGGGTGGTTTTGCGTTCCTCCACCACCAGGCCCATGCGCTGGGCCACGAGGCCCGCATTGACCATGTTCACCGGCTGGTCCGTGGTCCGGTCCAGCAGGGCGGCCAGACCGCTCACGGTGAGCGGCGAGCAGTCCTGGTTGGCGATGGCGCCACTGAAGCCGAAGGTCACGCGGTCCAGGTTGCCCTTCATGAGTTGGAGGCCGAACTCGCTGAGCACGGCCATGAGCTTGAAGTAGGGCCGCATCTGCTCCAGGACGGCCGGATCGAAGCGGGGCAGGTTCACGGCGTTCTCCAGGGGGGCATGGTCCAGGTAGGCGAGGATCTCCCGGGACACATCGATGGCCACGTTCACCTGGGCCTCCTGGGTGTTGGCGCCCAGATGCGGCGTCACCACCAGCCGTTCCTGGGCGATGAGCTGCTTCAGGACGGCCGTGGCCGGGGGTTCTTCGGACCACACGTCCACGGCCGCGAGGCTAACTTTTCCCGCTTCCAGGGCGGAGAGCAGCCCGGGCTCATCCAGGATGCCGCCCCGGGCCACGTTGAGCAGGATCACGCCAGCCTTCATCTGGGCGAACTGGTCGGGGCCGATCAGGCCGCGGGTCTCGTCATTGAGGGGCGTGTGCACCGTGATGATGTCGCAGAGGCGGCACAGTTCGTCCCGGTCCACCAAGCGGACGCCCAGGTCCTGCGCGCGCTTGGCGCTGATGTAGGGATCGCAGCCCAGCACCTCGCACTCGAAGGCCTTGAGGCGCGTGGCCACCCGGCCACCCACCTTGCCAAGGCCGATGATGCCGGCGGTCTTGCCTTTGAGTTCGACGCCCGTGAACTTCGCCCGCTTCCACTCGCCCGCCTTGAGGCTGGCGTTGGCGGCGGGGATGTGGCGGCAGGCGGACAGTAGCAGGGCCAGCGTATGTTCGGCGGCGCTGTTGGTGTTGCCGAAGGGGGCATTCACCACGATGACGCCCTTGCTGCTGGCGTAGTCCACGTCCACGTTGTCGATGCCCACCCCGGCCCGGGCCACGATCTTCAGATTCGTGGCCGCATCCAGCAGGGCCTTGTCCACGGTGGTGCCACTGCGGGTGATGATTGCCTCGTACTCGCAGATGCAAGCAAGCAGAGCCTCCCGGGAAAGTCCCAACCGGACATCCAGCGTGATGCGCGGGTCCGCCAGGAGGAGGGCTAGACCCGTCCCGGTCACCTCGTCGGTCACAATGATCTTCATGGCGTCCCCTGTCGGATTCTGGTCCTGGTCGGCTTCACGGGAATCTACCACCATAGCGATGGAAGCCCCGCAGGACAAGGATCGAACAGGCGAAGTAGGCTACTTCTTGTAGATGCCGGCGCCGAAGATCAGGTTGTCCCAGACCTCGATGTAGCTGGTCTTGGGCTGCCGCTTCTGGGTAGTGGGGTTGACGTACTGGTAGTCGTGCCAGCCCTTCCCCTTGGACTTCGCCAGCTTGATGCGCTCCTTGACGTATTCCACGCCGTCGGGATCCTTGGCGTTCAGCTGGTTGACGCCGATCTTGCCGGCGCCCTGGCCATGGCCCACCACCTTGCCGTCCATGTCGTAGATGAAGACGTAGAGCTCACCACCGTGCTTGTGGAATTGGCCACCGGCCTTGGTGACTTCCTTGATGACGGCATCTCTCCCGTTGGCCTTGGCGAAGGCGATGGCAGCCTTTACCAGGGCTTCCGTTTCCGCCGGCGTGGCGTCCTGGGCGGCCAGGGAGAGACAGAGGACCGGGAGGCAGAGCAGGGCACTGAGGTTTCGCATGGAGTCTCCAGAGAAGGATTCCTCTTCTTTCGGCAAGTGCCTTCTGGAAGTTTAAGGATGACTTGAGGGTCAGCCCTCCTGATCGGGCAGAGGCTCGGGGTCTGCCCCGAAGACGCCCTCCCACTTGGCGATGACCACGCTGGCCAGGCCGTTGCCGATGACGTTCACCGTGGTGCGGGCCATGTCCATGATCTCGTCCACGGCCAGCAGCATGGCCACGCCCGCTTCCGCGGGCAGGCCGAAGCTGCCGCAGGTGGCGGCGATGATCACCAGGGTGGCGCGGGGCACGCCCGCCACGCCCTTGCTGGTGAGCATGAAGGTGAACACCATCATCAGCTGCTGGCCTAGGCTCATGTGAACCCCCGCCGCCTGGGCGATGGTGAGGCTGGCCAGCACCAGATAGAGGGTGGAGCCGTCCAGGTTGAAGCTGTAGCCCGTGGGAATGACGAAGCTGGCCACCCGGCGGGGCACGCCGAAGCGGACCACCTCCTCCAGCAGCTTGGGCAGGGCCGCCTCGCTGCTGGCCGTGCTGAAGGCGGTCAGGGCCGGATCCTTGATGGCCTTCACGAAGGCCAGGATGCGGATGCCGCAGAGCCAGGCCACGGGCACGAAGACCAGAATGAAAAGCAGAGTCAGGGCCAGATAGAGGCTGCCCACGAGCAGGCTGTACTGCTTGAGCAGTTCCAGCACGGCGGGCCAGCCCTTGAGGAGGGTCCCCTTGACCACGTGGCCCGCGGCCATGTGGCTTACGTTATAGGCCATGGCGCCAAAGACGCCCAGCGGCGTGAGCTTCATGACGAAATCCGTGTACTTGAACATGGTCTGGGCCACGCCATCGAAGAAGGCCAGCACGGGCTTGCCGCGCTCGCCCACCTTCGTGAGGGCGATGCCGAAGAGCGTCGCGAAGATGACCACCGGGAGGATGTCCCCCTCCGCAGCGTGCTGGATCAGGTTCGACGGGAACAGGTGCAGCGCGATTTCCCAGCCCGTCTTCGCCTTGACCACGGCCACCGCCGTGTGGGCGCCCAGGTCCATGGGCAGGTTGGCGCCGGGCTGCAGCCAGTTGGCCACGCCCAGGCCGATGAAGAGCGCCAGGGTGGTGACGATCTCGAAGTAGAGCAGGGCCTTGGCGCCCATGCGGCCCACGGCCCGGATGTCACCGGTTTGGGCGATGCCCACGATGATGGTGGACAGCAGCAGGGGCACGATGAGGCCCTTGATGAGGCTGATGAAAGCCTTGGAGAGGAAGCGGAAAAGGTTGTAGGCCTCCGGGTATTGGTCCTGGGGCAGGAAGCCGCCCAGCACCACGCCCAGGAGCAGACCCAGGAAGATCCAGAAGGTGCTGGAGCGGTACCAGGGTCGCTTCTCGGTCACGGAAACCTCACGGGTGGAGCGTTAAGGAATGAGGCAAGTTTGCCATGGCGTGTGGATGGATGGGGCAGGGTAGAATTGAACTCTAATTTGGAGTCAATGGCATGGCCGTGGCCAAACGCTGGAATCTGCTGAACACGACCTTCCTGACGGGGACCCTGGCCCTCGCCCTGGTGCTGGTGCCCTGGCGCCTCGCCACGTCCGGCCTGCGCTGGAGCGAGGCCCTGGTCTGCCTGGCCATGACCTTCGCCATCGGCACCGCCATCAGCGGCGGCTACCACCGGCTCTTCAGCCACCGTGCCTACAAGGCCTCCTGGCCCGTGCGCTTCCTGTTCCTCTGCGTGGGCGCCGCCGCCTTCGAGAACTCCGCCCTCAAGTGGGCCAGCGATCACCGCGCGCACCACCAGCACGTGGATACGGACCTGGATCCCTACACCATCCGGCGCGGCTTCTGGTTCGCTCACTGGACCTGGGTGATGGAGGCCAAGACCCTGCCCCTGGCTGGCGTGGCCGATCTGGAGAAGGATCCCCTGGTGCAATGGCAACACCGGCACCACTTCCTCATCGGGGCCGTGGTGGCCACCATTCCCCTGTGGATCGGCCTGGCCACCGGCAACTTCATCGGCTACTTCGTCTTCGGCCTCGCCCTGCGCATCGTCCTGACGCACCACACCACCTTCTTCATCAACAGCGCTGCCCACGTATTCGGCAGCCGTCCTTACACCGATGCCAATACGGCCCGGGACAACTGGCTGCTGGCCCCCCTCACTTACGGCGAGGGCTACCACAACTTCCACCACCAGTGGCAGTGGGATTACCGGAACGGTGCCCTCTGGTACCAGTGGGATACCACCAAGTGGCTGCTCAGCGCCCTGGGCTGGCTGGGCCTGGCGAGTCAGTTCCGGCGCGTGTCGGCGGCGGCCATGACCCGGGCCCGGCTGCACATGGAAGAGAAGCGCCTGCGGGAGCGGCTGGCCCTGGCCAGTCCAGGCGTGGCCACGCCCATGCGTTTGCGGCTTGCGGCGGCCCGGGTGAAACTCGATGCGGCTCTGGCCTCCCTGCATGACCGGCACGAGACGTGGAGCCAGAAGAAGGCCGAGTGGCGGGCCAAGGGCACCGCCAAGGCCGAGGCCTGGCGCGAGGCCAAGGCGGAGTGGCAGGTTGCCGCTGCGTCGCATCGGGCCGAGCTGAAGGCCGCCTGGGCGGAGTGGAAGGCTGCCCGCCTGGAAGTCCGCAGCGCGCTCGTCTACGTTTGAGGCAGTCCCGCCACCAGTCTGCCCTACTCGCTCCCAGGCGGGGCAGCACGGCCGTGCCCGTGGGATACTGACCCCGCTCGACCCGGAGGATTCATGGCCCAGTTCGATCTCATCGTCATCGGCTCTGGCCCCGGCGGCTACATCGCCGCCATCCGCGGTGCCCAGTTGGGACTGAGCACCGCCATCGTCGAGAAGGACGCGCTGCTGGGGGGCACCTGCCTCCACCGTGGCTGCATTCCCGCCAAGACCTGGCTGGAGACCGCCCACCGCTTCGAGCAGATGCAGGTGGCCGACGACTACGGCATCGACGGCGTGGACGCCAAGGCCCTGCAACCCAACCTCACGGCCATCGTCAAGCGCAAAGGCCGGATCGTCTTCAAGAACGCCAAGGGCATCGAGTTCCTCATGAAGAAGAACAAGGTGACCGTGCTGAAAGGCCAAGGGAACCTCCTGGGCAGCGGCCGCATGGAGGTGGCGGGCGAGGTGCACGAAGCCAAGCGCATCATCCTGGCCACGGGCTCGGGCCCCAAGGACATCCCCGGCCTCGAGACGGATGGCCTGCGCGTCATCAACAGCGATCACATCCTGGACATCACGGAACTGCCAGCCCATCTGGTGATCCTCGGTGCCGGGGCCATCGGCGTGGAGTTCGCTTCGGTGTTCAGCCGCCTGGGTTCCAAGGTGACCCTGGTGGAATTCATGGACACCATCCTGCCCCTGGAGGACCAGGACATCGGCCTCGAGCTGGCCAAGATTTTCAAGAAGACCTACAAGATGGACGTGCGCACCAAGACCAAGATCACCCGCATCGAGCGGCGGGCCGATGGCGTGGCCTGCTTCCTGGAGGGCGAAACCCCCGGCGAAGTCGTCGGCAGCCACCTGCTGGTGGCCGTGGGCCGCTCGCCCAGGGTCGAGGGCATCGGCCTTGAGAAGACCAAGGCCCAGGTGGACCGCGGCTGCGTCGTCATCGACAAGTTCATGCAGACCGGCGAGCCCGGCCTCTATGCCATCGGCGACATCGTGCGCACGCCCTGGCTGGCGCACGTGGCCAGCGACGAGGGCATCGTGGCCGCGGAGCACGCCGCCCAGAGCCTGGGCAAGGACGTGCATCCCCATCCCGTGCGCTACGACCGCTTCCCCGCCTGCACCTACTGCGATCCCGAGGTGGGCACCATCGGGCTCAGCGAAAAGGCCGCCAGGGAGAAGGGCTACGACGTGAAGATCGGCAGCTTCCCCTTCGCGCCCCTGGCCAAGGCCAACATCGTGGGCGAGCCCCACGGCTTCATCAAGATCGTGGCCGACGGCAAGTATGGCGAGATCCTCGGCATCCACATCCTCGGCCCCAAGGCCACGGAGCTGGTGGCCTCCAGCGTGGCGCTCATGGGCGGCGAATACACCGTCGAGGAACTTATCCACACCATGTACCCGCACCCCACACTGAACGAGGTCTTCCCGGAGGCGGCGCGGGCCGTCTATGGGCGCGCCTTGAACATGTAGCCGCTTTCAACACCGCGCGCAGAAATGGGCTGGGCCCGGCAGCTGCGCCAGGCCTGCGAGAGCCAGTTCCCAGGCCCGCACCGGACCGTGGAAGGCGGCAATCTCCGCCGTGAGCTGGCGCAGGGCATGCAACGCAGAGGGATCTTCCGGCAGGGGGAGGATGGGCACGGCAAGACCCGTCGCCGTGCGGAGCGCCGCGCGGAGGGCGTCGGTCAGCGGCGTGGCGCAGGGTAGCTCCAGCGGCGGCACCCGCAGCTCAGCCCCTTCCGGCAACGGCACGCCGGGCCAAAAGTCCACTTCGAAGCCGCCGTGCATGGCGTGCTCTGGCGCCTCCCGCCACTCGGGCCGGCGGAAGACCATCTTGCGCCGGTCCTTCTCCCAATCCGCCAGGAAGGCCTTGAGTTCGTTTTTCTCGAGCGGTCCCAGCGGCGCCTTGGCGAGGGGCACCGGGGCCGCGCGGAAGATCCGGCCCGGCAGGCGGCGCGCCAGCATCGGTTTCCCGCCCAGCCAGGGCAGGCCTGCATCCAGGGCCGCCACCAGGGCGCCGAGGCGCCGGCGGTGAAGGTCCAGGGCCGCACCCAGGTCGCAGCCGGGCAGGGGCACCAGGGCCAGCAGATTCAAGTTGAGGCCTTCGGCCTGGGCCCGTTCGGCGGCCTCCAGGGGTTCCAGCAGGTCCGCTGCTCCCCGCCCCAGCACCAGCACCTGGGGGAGGCCGTGGCCCTGGATCCGTTCCACCAGCAACAGGCTCCCCGCGGCCCCGCTGAGCAGCGTGCCGCCCAGTTCCGCGGCCAGCTGGAGGGCGGCGGGGTTCATCATCCGAGGCGCTCCACCAACACCTCTCGGCGGCGGTCCAGGAAGGCCGCCACCGTGGGCAGGAGCGCGAAGTGGGCTCCCAGTGTTAACGAGAAGGCCAGGGCCAGGGCGGGCACCAGCCAGGCGGGAGCGAGCCACGCCACCAGGGCGTAGAGGCCACCAAAGAGGCCCGTCCACAGGCCGGAGGTGGCCAGGCTCAGCATGCCGACGGCGAAGGGCATGTTGCTGTTCTTCAGGCTGTCCATGGCCATGGGACGGGGCGACCAGAGCGAGGTCCATTGGCCCACGGCGCTCTGGGCGAGGAAGACGCAACCCAGCATCATAGCCCCCGCGAGCAGCGGGGCGGGGCCCCCGCCCTCGAAGGCCGCCAGCAAGGCGATCAGCAGCAGGGCCTGTAGCCCCTGATGGACGGCCATCCCCAGCAGCTTGCCCTTGAGCAGGTCCGTGGCGGTCACGGGCAGCAGCAGGAGCACCTTGATGCCGTGGCGGTCGAAACCAAACTGGTTCAGGACGACGTTGTTGCCCACGAGGGAAAGGTAGGCGAAGGCCATGGGTACCGCCCAGAAAGCCTGGCCCCGGAACTGCGCGAAGGGCCCCTTGAGCAGCACCACCGTCATCACCGGCATGAGGAAGGCGAACTTCCCAAGTTGGCTGGCCATGAGCGTGCGGAAGTGCAGCCGGGCGATGCCCTCCACGGGACCCCGGAAGGTCCAGAGGCGATCAGGCCCGCGTGAGGTCTGCGCGGCAGGCTCAGCGTGGGCTTCCCGGGCCACCAGTCGCGCCCCCAGGACCATGAGCAGCGCGAGGATGGCCAGAGGAAAAGCGTGCAGGGCGAGGGCCGTGCCCCAGCGGCCCTCCCGGGCCCGGACCAGGCTCAGGGCCGAGCCCTGGCTGGGCAGCACCGAGAGTACCTGGGTGCTGCGCCGCCCCAGGGACTCCAACTGCGCCTGCTGATCCACGCGGTTGGTGGCCCGCCGGGCGGTTGGCCGGGAGAGCTGGGAGGTGGCCAGGGTCGAACCCACCCAGGCGAGTACCGCAAGCAGGGTCAGGGCCAGGCGCAGGCGCTTCACCAGCGCCGCGGCCAGACCGCCCACCAGCAGTTGCAGGGCCAGCAGGGTGCCCAGGGTCTCCAGCAGCACCAGGGGCAGCAAAGGAATCGAGGCGGGGGCACCCACGGCCACGCCCGCGAGGAAGCCCGTGAGCCCCACGGCCAGGATGAGGGGCAGGGGATCGGCGATGCCCGCCACCAGCTCCGCGAAATAGAGGGTGCGCAGCTTCAGCGGATAGCCCCGGTAGGCCTCCCAGTTCAACTGGCGGGCGCCGCCCAACACGCCGCCGAAGAGCCCGCCGCCGATGCCGATGAGGGCCAACAAGCCACCCAGGAGAGCCGCTGCGAGGGGCTTGTCCAGGCTGCTGCCCATGAGCCAGCCCAGGCCCCCCATGCCCAGGAACAGCGGGCCCGCCCCGAGCAGGCCCAGCAGGCCCACCAGCAGTCCCATCACCAGGGCGCCCTGGCGTCCCAATTCCCGGGCCGAGCGGTTCCAGGAGCTCTGGAAATGGGCCGCCAGCAGCGCCTTGAAGGGAGTCAGCCGCATGCCCGCCTCCCACAGCCCATAGCCCAAGGCCCCCAGCCCAACGTCACAGCCACGACAACTCCCCCTTCTGGGCGCCGCCGACCAGATCCATGAACAACTGCTCGAGGCTTTCGCCGCCGCGGCGCAGCTCTTCCAGGGGGCCGAAGCCCTTGAGGCGGCCCTCGTCCAGGATGGCGATGAGAGGACAGAGCTTCTCCACCACTTCGAGGATGTGGCTGGTGAGCACCAGGGTCACGCCGCTCTGCTGCAGGCTGTGGAGGATGTCCTTGATGGTGCGGCTGGTGACGGGATCGATGCCCTCGAAGGGCTCGTCGAGAAACACCATGCGCGGCCCGTGGATGAGGGCCGCGCAGAGGGCCACCTTCTTCTTCATGCCGAAGCTGTAGTCCGCCAGCAGCAGCTTCGGCGCCGCTGCCAGGTCCAGCTTGTCGAAGAGCTCCTCCCGGCGCGCGTCAATGAGGGCGTCGGGCATGCCGTACATGCGCCCCACGAAGCGCAGGTACTGGGGGCCGCTGAGCATGTCGAGCAGGGCCATGTCCTCGGGCATGGCGCCGATCTGCCGCTTGACGGCCAGGGCGTCGCTGGCGAGGTCGAGGCCCAGCACGCGGATACTGCCCGAGGTGGGCGTCAGCAGGCCCGTCACCATCTTCAGCGTGGTGGATTTGCCCGCGCCATTCCGCCCCAGCAGGCCCAGGAAGGCGCCGGGTTCCAGGCTGAGGCTGAGGCCCTCCACCGCGGTCTTGTCGCCGAAGCGCTTGGTGAGGGAGTCCAGTTCCAGGGCGGGCATGCCTGGATGGTATCAGTGGGTGATGGTTGAGATCTGCCGGTCCTGGAGCCTGGCGAGCGTGAGCAGCCCAAGACTGGCCCCGATTAAGGCACAGGCCATGTCCCACTGGGTATCCCAGGGATCGCCTTGACCGCCCAGGAAGGCGTCGGCGGAGGCGCCCTTCCACACGGCGGTCTGCCACTCCAGCAGCTCATAGGCGGCACTGAAACCCAAGGCCATGGCGATCAGTACGAACAAGGACCAGGCGCCCGGCTTCACGATGCCCTTGCGGAACAGCACCTCGCGGAAGATCAGCACCGGCACGAAGCCCTGGAAGAGGTGGCCCAGCCGGTCGTAGGGATTGCGGGCCAGATGCAGCCAGCCCTTCACCCAGTGGCCCGCGGGCACCTCCGCATAGGTCCAGTACCCACCCACCATCAGCACCAGACAATGCAGGGCGATGAGGCCGTAGAGCAGGTTCGTGAGCGGGAAGCGCCGATGCGTGAAGACAAGCACCGGTACGCCGATGAGCACTGGCAGGTTCTCCATGAACCAGGTGAAGCGGTCCGCCTTCGGAGCCCAGCCGAGCAGCAGGAAGGCAGCGAGGGTGAGCAGCAGCAGGGCCGCCGGTATGCGATGGCTATTCATGGCATGAGCATAGCCAATCCCGGTGGGCCTATGCTTGGATCCTGGAGGACGACATGGATCTGGGCATTCGCGGCAAGGTGGCCATGGTGGCGGCGGGCAGCAAGGGATTGGGCCGTGCGGCCGCGCTCGCACTGGCCGCGGAGGGCTGTGCCGTCTCCATCTGTGGCCGTGGGGCCGAGGCCCTGGCGGCGACCAGGGCGGAACTGGAGGCGCTCGGGGTGGCGACGTTCACGGCTTCCGTGGACGTGGCGAAGGCCGAGGATTTGCAGCGCTGGCATGCGGAGTCCGTGGCGGCTCTGGGGCCCGTGGATATCCTCATCACCAACACCGGCGGGCCCAAGGCCGCCACCTTCGACAATCTCAGCGACGAGGACTGGGCTGCCGGCGTGGACTCCACGCTCATGAACGTGGTGCGCATGACGCGCCTGGTGCTGCCCGGCATGCGGGCCCGGAAGTGGGGGCGCATCATCCACATCACCAGCCTGGTGGCGAAGCAGCCCTATCCCCTGCTCACCATCAGCTCCACCCTGCGCGCCGGTCTTTCGGGTCTCACCCGCACCCTGGCCCTGGAGAGCGCCAAGGATGGCATCACCGTGAACGCGCTGCTGCCCGGCCACATCATGACCGACCGGCAGCTCCATCTGGCCGAAGTGAAAGCCAAGGCCGAAGGCATCACCGTGGAGCAGCACTTCACGCGCCAGGCGGCGGCCATCCCCGCCGCCCGCATTGGCGATCCTGCTGAGGTCGGCGCCGTCATCGCGTTCCTCTGCGGTGGGCCAGCGTCCTATGTCACGGGCCAGAGCCTGCTGGTGGACGGGGGGCTGGTGCAGGGGACCTTCTGACGAGCTTGCGGCGCGGTTGCTGAAGGACCCCAACTTCGCCTTCAACCCTCAGCGTGTTCGGCCCCTCATTTGGGACATGAAGCCCAAGTCCGGGTTTGGTCCTTGCCAACAGCCGAGGTCGCCATGCGCGCATGCTCCTTGTCCCCTCCCCCTGCTCCGCTCCGCCGTTCTCGCCAGGCAGCGCTGGCGCTGGCGACCGCAATGATGTCCCTCACGGGCTGCACGCGGATCCAGGTGTGGCTGGGCTCGCGGGTGCGTCTGGAGAAGCTTCCCATCGTCTCCATCGAGGCCCGCCAACTCGGTGACCCGGGGATCGCGCCAGGGCGACAGGTTCCCTTGTTCGTGTCTGTGAAGGGAGCGGATGGCAAAGCCGAAGTCACCGAGGGGATGGGCCGGGGCAGGGTGCTGTGGGAAGACTTTCACATCGTGGCCACCGTGGTGGACGTGAACGGGAAGGGCCTCGCGTCCCTCTCACCAGATCCCCGGGTCAGCGATGGAAAGACCCCGCACCTCGTCATTACGGTGCCCAGCCATCCGGACCTGCGGGCGGAGCTGGACCTCCCCCTGCGCTATGACATCGGGTTCACTTCGGATTTCTCGGGCCGTGCGGGCGGGGGGGGCACCAACGGCAGTGATGGCCTGGATGGCTCCAGCGGCAGTTCCGGTTCCATGGATCCCAACAACCCCTCCCCGGGTGGCAATGGCTCGGATGGAAGCAGCGGTTCGGATGGCTCGAGTGGGGGGCCTGGAGAGGACGCCCCTGCTGTCGAGGTCCGGGTGGCACTCCGGGCCGGGAGTCAACCGCTCCTCCAGGTGCGGGTGTCAGGTGCGGAACGGAGAGAATACTTCCTGGTGGACCCCCGAGGCGGTTCTCTGACGGTCAACGCCGAAGGCGGGCCTGGTGGATCCGGAGGCAAAGGTGGCCGTGGTGGCCGAGGAGGATCAGGCGGCACCGGAACGCCAAGTGGCAATAGCGGCAGCGATGGCAGCAGCGGCCGGGATGGTTGGGAAGGCACACCGGGAAAACCAGGGCCCATCACCGTGACCTTCGATCCGCAGACCAAGCCCTTCCTGGGTGCGATCCGGTACTTCAATCGGGATGGCTCCAGGCGGTCGGGACCCATGCCGGTGTTCAGGGAAGAGGAAGTGACGCCACTCTGGTGACTGTTTCTCACGCCGAACAGCCGGCCTTCGGGCCGGCTGTTCGGCGAAGGCCACGGCCCCTGGTTACTTGATACCGCTCACCGTCTGGAAGTAGTGGGCGAAGGCGGCGATGCCGCCACCGGCCTGCTCCCAGTCGTAGTTCTCGTTGGGGGCGTGGTAGCCGTGGCTGGGCAGGCTCAGGCCCAGGAAGAAGACCTCGCAGCCCAGGATGTCCTCCATGGTCTTCACGGCGCCGATGCTGCCGCCCTCGCGGGTGAAGGAGCAGGGGGCGTTGAAGGCGAACTTGTAGGCATCCTTGATGGCCTCGGCGTAGGGGCCGGTGACGTGGCCCTTGAAGGGCGCCAGGCCGTGCTCTTCGTGAAACTGCACGTCGGGGAAGTGCTCGTTCACGAAAGCGCGGATGCGGGTCATGGTCTTGGCCTCGTCCATGTCCGGCACCAGGCGGCAGCTCAGCTTCACCTCGGCCCGGGGCGGCACGGCGCTCTTGATGCCGGGGCCCGTGTAGCCGCCCACCACGCCATGCACTTCCATGGTGGGCCGGCCCCACACGCGCTTCATGACCTTCATGGGATCCTCGGTGCGCATGCCGGTGATCATGTGGTCCTTCTTGAAAGTCTCCACGCTGAAGCCCGCATTGGCCCACTCTTCCAGCTCCTGCTTGGAAGGCTTCACCACCTCGTCGTAGAAGCCGGGCACCTTCACCTTGCCCGTCTCGCCATCCATCATGGCGGCCACCACCTTGATGAGCTCGGCCAGGGGATTGCGGGCCGCGCCGCCCACCACGCCGCTGTGCAGGTCGTGATCGGCGGTCTCCAGCGTCAGGCGGAAGCCCTTGAGGCCGCGCAGGCCCGCGGGCGTGCTGGGCTTGCCGCGGGTGATCCAGACCGTGTCGCTGACCACGATGGCGTCGGTCTTGAAGCGATCCTTGTGGCGGTTGAGGCCGCCCTCGAAGCTTGGGGAGCCGATCTCCTCCTCGGTTTCCCAGAGGAAGTGGATGTTGAGGGGCACGCCGGCGCGCCGCGCCGCCAGGGCGCCGAAGAAGGCCGTCACGGCCGGGCCCTTGTCGTCGGTGCTGCCGCGGCCCCGGTAGGTGTCGCCGTCCACCACGAAATGGAAGGGCTCCGCGGTCCACTCGGGCTCGTTGGCGGGCTGCACGTCCATGTGGTTGTAGACCGTGATGGTGGGCAGGCTGGGATCCTCGCCAAACCAGCCGTGGATGAGCGGGTTGCCGCTGGTCTCCAGGATCTCGGCCTTGCCGCCGTGCCGCTCAAATAGCGCGCGGGCTGCCTCGGCCACACGCCGCACGTCGCCCTGGTGGGCCGGGTCGGCGCTGATGGAGGCGATCTCCACCAGCGTCTTCAACTCCGCCTCGAAGGTCGCGCGGTTCTCTTTCGCGAACTGGCCCAGGGCCTCGCGGGTGAGTAGGGATGGATTCATGGCTGCTCCAGGAAAGGGAGACCATGATCCCACAGGTCGAAATGCTGTCTATAAATGGACCTAGGGGTCAGCCATGGGATCAGCCAGGGTAGGTCCCCGCCGCCTTCAACCCCGTCCACTCCGGCAGGCCCAGCGCCAGGTTCAGATTCTGCACGGCCTGCGTCGCCATGCCCTTGCCCAGGTTGTCGAGGGCGACCAGGACAGCGCCATGGCCGTTCCGGGCAGCGACGCCGAGGTCGGCGAAAGCGCTCCCCGTGGTGGCGGCCACGCGAGGCGATCCGTCCACCATCCGCACGAAGAAACGATCTTTGTAGTAGTTCTCGAAGTGGGCCCGCAGGGCCCCCAGCTCAATTCCCGCAGGAAGCGGGAATTGAGCCGCGGCGAAGATCCCCCGCACCATGGGCGCGCTCTGGGGCACGAAGCTCAGCGGCACGTCCCAGCCTTCTACCGCGAGCGTGCGCAGCACCTCCGCCTCGTGCTGGTGCCCGAGCATCTTGTAGGCGCGGAAGTCGTTGGCGCGGGTGGGGTGGTGCGTGGTGTCCGAGGGCAGAGCGCCGGAGCCCGAGGAGCCCGTGGCGGCGGTGACCGCCACGAAGGCCGGCTTCCACTGGGCGAGGGGCAGCAAGGCCAACTGCAGGGCCGTGGCGAAGCAGCCGGGGTTGGCGATGCGCCGGGCGCCCTGAATGCGCTCGGGCTTCCAGTCCACCAGGCCGTAAACCCAGGTGGGATCCAGGCGGAAGTCGGCGGAGAGGTCGATGACCGTGAGGCGTTCCGACAGTCCGTGGGCCCGCCAGGCGACCTCCAGGTCCGGCCACTGCTTCGCCAGCTCGCCGTGGGGCAGGGCCGAGAACAGCACGGGGGCTTCACTCTGGGCCAGGGCCGCCCAATCCGGCGCTGCCTCGAAGGTGCCTTCCAGCAGTCCCCGCAGGTTCGGGTGCTGGGCGTGGAAGGGCTTGCCCGCGTGGGTGCGGGCCGTGCCCCGCAGCGACCGCACCGCCGGATGGGCCGACAGCCAGCGCAATAGCTCGCCCCCGCCATAGCCGGACGCGCCGAGGATTAGAACATCCACAGATTTCATAGGAACTCACTGAAAAAACGTTCATCCACAGATTTCACAGATTCACACAGATTGAAAAACAGAAGTCAGGCTTTTGAATCTGTGGAATCTGTGGAATCTGTGGACCCATATCTTTAGACCTTGGCGCCGATCTTGGGTTCGATGAGGCCCAGCACGAACTTGCCGAGGGCTTCGGCATCGGCGCGGGCGTTGCGGGCGGGGAGGCCGAGGGTGGCCACGAAGCGCTCGCCCACGCGGTTATCCGTGGCGGGGCCGGCGATGAGGTCGGCCTTGATGCCGAAGGCGGCTTGCAGGTGGTGCACGCCGCCGGCGGCGCCCACGGGATCGTTGGCGCAGAGGATGAAAGCGCCGCTGAGGGCCTTGAGATCGGCATCTTCGAGGATGGCCTGTACGCCGTACTCGCCCATGATGCCGTCGCCGGTCTCGGCCACGATGACGTCCACGCCATGGGCCGCCAGCTCCGAGAAGATGATCCGGGACACGCCCGCGGCGCTGCCGGCATCCGTGCACACGATGCCGGCGTCCGTGAAGTCCAGGGCCACTTCGGCGCCGTAGTCCTTCATGGCCAGGGCGTCGCGCATGAGGGAAACTCCCGTAAGCTTGCAGGCTCCAACCCTGTACCCGGCGCGGCTCAGCTGCCGGATGGTGGCGCAGGCGGCGGCGGTCTTGCCCGCGTTCATGCAGGTGCCCGCCACGTAGACCACCGGGCAGTGCGGCGACAAGCCCGTGCCCTTGAGGGCGCCCATGCTCACGTGGGCGGGCTGGCCGGCCCGGGACTGGAATTCGGGAAACACCAGCACCTGGCCCAGCACCTCCAGCTCGAAGGGCTTGCCCACATCGGGGTTGTGTGACAGGCACTGACCGATGACGCCCCCCATGTTGAGCAGATTCACGGTGTCGCCGGGCTTCAGGGTCTTGGGCATGATGCCCTCGTAGCCCTGCAGGGCATTGCGGTGGCCCAGGGCGCCCACCAGGATGTCGCCGTCATGCAGCGTGCTCATGCGCCCGTGGGGATCCTCCAGCTGGTTGTAGGTGGTCTTCTCGCCCCGGATCTTGCAGGCGATGACCGAGCCCTCCTCCAAAAGGATCTCCGAGGAAAGCGTGAGGGTCCGGCCCAGCCGCAGGTTGCGGGTGACCGAGGCGATCTTGTCGACGTGAATTCTCATGGGTACCTCTTGAAAAGATTCGCGGCAGATCAGTTGCTTTTTGCCTTGAGTGTAAGGGTCTGCTGAACGCCGAAAATTTTGGCGAAACCTGCTGCTTCGGCGCCGGTCCAGAGCTTGTTGGCTTCGCCGTAGGTGGCGATGCGGGGATCCATCAGCGAGTAGGGGGACTGGACGCCCTCAACCACGAAGCTGCGCGGGTGCAGGGTGAGGCGCACCTCGCCGCAGACGCGGTCCTGGCTGGATTCCAGAAAGGCTTCGAGGTCCCGGGCCAGGGGGTCGAAGAAGTGGCCTTCGTGGAGCAAGGAACCGTAGAGGTTGCCCAGGCTCTCCTTCCAGAAGAGTTGCTTGCCGCTGAGGACCAGCTTCTCCAGTTCCCGGTGGGCGCCGATGAGCAAGTGCGCGGCCGGGGCCTCGAAGCCCACACGACCCTTGATACCGAGGATGGTGTCGCCCAGGTGCACGCCCCGGCCGATGCCGTAGGGACGGCCCATGGCGTTGAGCTCGGCGATGAGGGTGACGGGATCCATGGCGTTGCCATCGAGGGCCACCGGCACGCCGGCGTCGAAGCTGATGATCATCGACTTGGGGGCCAGGGTGCCGATGACGCCACCGGGGAAGGCGGCCTCGGGCAGGGTGGTCCAGGCATCCAGGGTCTCCCGGCCGCCCACGCTGGTGCCCCACATGCCCTCGTTGATGGAGTAGTCCTTGGTCTTCTCGGGGAAGACCAGGCCGCGCTTCGCGCAGTAGTCCATCTCCTCGGCCCGGGACAGGCCCAGGTCGCGGATGGGGGTGATGATCCCCAGTTCCGGCGCCAGGGCCCGGAAGGCCACGTCGAAGCGCACCTGGTCGTTGCCCGCGCCCGTGGAGCCATGGGCTATGGCCGCCGCGCCCATGGACTTGGCCAGCTCCGCCACGGCCCGGGCCTGGCAGACGCGTTCTGCCGAGACCGACAAGGGATACAGCTGCCCGCGCAGCACATTCCCATAGACCAGGTAGCGCAGGTAGCCCTCGAAGAGCCCGGCCCGGGCATCCACGGTGGTGTGGCTGAGGGCGCCCAGTTTCGGCGAGGTGGCCTCGATGCGGGCCAGCTCCTCGGGCGAAAAGCCGCCGGTGTTGACCGTGACCGTGGCCACGTCATAGCCCTGCTCCTTCAGGTAGAACACGCAGAAGGAGGTGTCGAGGCCACCAGAGAAGGCGAGAACGGCGAGCTTGCTCATGGGAGGCCTTTCATTTGCTGAAAATCAAAAATTGAAACCGGAGATGGCGCAGATGACGCAGATAAGAAACCGCAAGAACGTGGCAGCTTTTCATCTGCGAAATCTGCGTCATCTGCGGTTAAACAATCAGTCCTCTCTTTCAGTTCGCCCATAGCGCTGCCTCGGCTTCCGCATGGTGCTGAAACTTCCCTTCGATCCAGGTGCGGGCGGTGGCCAGCTCCGCGGCCAGCTCGTCCAGGCCCAGATTGCCGGCGCCGCCCAGGTGGGTGGCGGTGAGGGCGCCGCGGTCCGGGGCGAAGGTGCCGTCCTGGATCTGCTGCGCGACTTTGCGGTAGGCCTCCCGGAAGGGCAGGCCCTCCTGGACGTAGACGTAGGCCTGGTGGGCCGCGTAGAGCTCGTCGGTGCTGGCGGCAGCAGTGGCCTCGGCGTTCACCGTCAGGGCGGGGATCAGCCGCACCAGTACGCCGAAGAGCTCGTCGGCCTGGCGCAGGCCCAGGATCACGGGCCGCTTGAGCAGCTGCAGATCCCGGTGGTAACTGGAGGGCAGGCCCGAGCCGATCTGTTCCACCAGGCCGGCGGTGCCGCGCAGCTCGCGGCAGCGGCCCCGGGCCAGTTCCACCACGTCTGGGTTCTTCTTCTGGGGCATGATGCTCGAGCCGGTGGTGAAGGCGTCCGGCAGCTTGAGGAAACCGAACTCCTCGGTGCTGTAGAAGGAGACGTCCCACAGGAACTTCTCGAGGACGCCACCCGTGGAGGCGGCCCACTGCAGCAGGGCCACCTCGTGCCGACCCCGGCTGTTCTGCACGTCGATGGGACTGCGCTGCACCTTCGAGAAACCCAGCAGGGACGCCGTGAGCTCCCGATTGATGGGCAGGGGCACGCCGAAGCCCGCGGCCGATCCCAGCGGACAGCGGTCCAGCCGCCGGTAGACCGACTGCAGGGCTTCGAGCTCTTCCAGGAGGCCTTCCGCGAAGGCGGCGCCCCAGAGGCCGAAGGTGCTGGGCATGGCCCGGCGCAGGTGGGTGTAGCCGGGCAGGGGGACGGTTTGGTGGGTTTGGGCGAAGGCCACGAAGGCGGTGGCCAGGTCCGAGACCCGCAGTCCGAGCCGCAGCAGTGCATCGCGCAGGTAGAGCCGCAGAGCGAGGATCACCTGATCATTCCGGGAACGGCCCAGGTGAATGCGCTGGCCCACGGCGCCCAGGCTGCGGGTGAGATCGGCCTCGATGGCGGTGTGGCCATCCTCCAGATGCGGCGGGATGGGGAAGGCGTTCTGCCGCGCCAGGTTCGCGATGCGCTTCAGGCCGCGAACCAGGGCGACGGCATCCGAGGGCTCCAGCAGGCCTGAGGCAGCGAGCATCCTGGCGTGGGCCGCGCTGCCGAGAGCATCCCAGGGCAGCAGGGCCAGGTCCGTGTCCGGATCCTCGCCCACCGTGAAGCGATGGATGGCCACGTCCAGCGGCAGATCCTTGGCCCAGAGCCGTTCATTCGTCGAAGTCATCCAACCACCTCAAAAGCTAAAGGGCGGAACACAGAGGACACAGAGAACAAAAGAGGACACAGAGAGAGGACAGAGAAAGGACAGAGAAAGGACAGAGAAAGGACCTGTCGCGGTTGACGGGCTTCCGGCCAATTTCTTGCTTTTCTCTGTGTCTTCTGTGAATTTCCCCCCGCCAACGCATGCGTTAGCTGGGATCCAGCGTTGTGTCTTCTGTGTTCCAGCTTTTTCAGAATTCAGTGCGGGTCTCATGTGGGCACCTGCAGCTAAAGGGCGGAACAAAGAGGACACAGAGAATAAAAGAGGACACAGAGAGAGGACAGAGAAAGGACCTGTCGCAGTTGACGGGCTTCCGGCCAATTTCTTGCTTTTCTCTGTGTCTTCTGTGAATTTCCCCCCGCCAACGCATGCGTTAGCTGGGATCCAGCGTTGTGTCCTCTGTGTTCCAGCTTTTTCAGAATTCAGTGCGGGTCTCATGTGGGCACCTGCAGCTGGAAGAAGGCGGGGACGAGGCTCGCGTAGAAGGCCGCGCCGGCTTCGAGTTCCGGCAGGGTCAGATACTCGTTGGGCGCGTGACTGCGGAAGGTGTCGCCGGGACCCACCTTCACGGCCGGCAGGTTGCCCAGGAAGGCCCAATCCGAAGTGGTGCCCGAACCCACGGGGCCGGCCTTGCCCGCGGCCTGGAGGGCGGCCCGGACGATGGGATGGGCGGCGTCCGTGCCCTTGGGCAGGTAGCGCTTGGAGTGGACGGCCACCTCGCTTTCCAGTTGCCGCTGGAAGTCCGCGGCGAGGACGTCGTGATCCTGGTCGGGACCGGTGCGGAGGTCCACGAAGAATTCACAGGCATCCGGCACCTGGTTGCGCCGGAGCCCGCCCTGGATCTGGGTGACCTGGGCCTTCTGGGAACCCAGCAGCGGATGGATGGGGAAGGCCATGGCCGCCACGCGGTCGATGTCCCGGGCCGCCTTGTGGATGGCGTTCTCGGTGCCCAGCATCTGGGCATTGGCCACGTGGCCGCTCTGGCCCCGGGCGGTGCACTTCAGGATCAGCAGGCCCCGCTGGGCCGCGCAGACGCGGAGGCCCGTGGGTTCGCCCACCACGGCGCCATCCAGTGGCCCCAGCTGATCAAGCATGGTGGCGATGCCTTGCCCGCCGGTCTCTTCCTCGGCCGTGAGGGCCACCACCACTTCGCCTGCCAGCTTCTGCTGCGACAGTTCGAAGGCCGCGAGCAGGATGGCCGCCACGCACCCCTTGGCGTCGTTGGCGCCCAGGCCCTGGAGCCGCGCGCCATTCCAGATGGGCGTGAAGGGATCCCCTTCCCAGCCCGCGCAGGGTGGCACGGTGTCGAGGTGGGAGTTGAGCAGCAATCGCGAACCACCCTTCGGCCCGAAGCTGAACCAGAGGTTGTTGCCTTGTCGGTGGACCTGGAAGCCCCGGTCACCCAGCAGTTCCACGAGCAGGTCTGCCAGGGGACCTTCCTGGCCGGACACGCTGGGGGTGCCCACCAGCTGGGTGAGGAGCTCAGCGGGAGTCATCCGGCGACCGTCGGGGTCGCCGCACCGGCAACCGCTCCTACGATCATCGTCCCGCTGCCCTCGTTGGTGAAGATCTCCGCCAGCAGGGCGTCCGGTGCGGTGCCGCTCACCAGGTGGGCGCTGGGCACACCGGCCTGCAGCGCGGCCTTCACCGCGGTGATCTTGGGCCGCATGCCGCCGCTGATGATGCCCTTGGCCTCGTAGGCGGCCAGTTCCTCCAGCGTGGCGTGGGGGATCAGCGAGGACTGCTTCTTGACGTCCTTCAACAGGCCCGGCACCGAGAGCAGGAAGAACAGCTTCTCAGCGCCCACCGCCGCGGCCAGGCTGGCAGCGATGGTGTCGGCGTTGGTGTTGTAGATGGCGCCGTCCGTGCCGCCGGAGAGGGGCGCCACCACGGGCATGAAACCACCCTCCAGCAGGTGGCTGAGGATGTGTGGGTCCACGGCGTCGATATCGCCCACGAGGCCGAAGTCCACCAGCTGGGCTTCCGTGGCACCGTCCGCCACCACCGACACCGGGGGCCGCTTGTGGGCCTTCACCAGGCCGGCGTCCAGGCCCGTGAGGCCCACGGCGGGCACGCCCGCGGCCTGCAGTTCCGCCAGCAGATCCATGTGCACCTGGCCCGCGAAGACCATCTTGGCGGCGTCCAGCACCTCGGGGCTCGTGACGCGCCGTCCGGCCACCTTCTGCACGGGGATGTTCATGGACGCGCAGACGGCGTCCAGTTCGGCGCCGCCGCCATGCACCAGGATCACCCGGATGGAGAAGGACCAGAGCAGGGCCAGCTGCTCGCAGAGGGCCTTGCGGATCTTGGGTTCCACCAGCACGTCGCCGCCCACCTTCACCACGAAGGTCTTGCCTCGGAAGAGGCGGACGTACTGGGAGGCTTCCTTGAGGGCGGCGTAGGGGTTCGGGGAGAGCGGCATGGGGACCTCAAATAAAGGCGGGAGTCTGGAGGCTGGAGACTGGAGGTACTGCTTCCTGTTGCGGCCCGGCGGGCCGCGCCGGTGTTTGAGTTGGGTGTTGGTCATGCGGACGGTCGTTGGTGAATCCGGGGGCAACCTGCAGACTCCGGACTCCAGACCCCGGACTTAGCCCTGCGACAGCAGGGCGTGAATCGTGGCGCGTTGCACGTGGAAGCGATTCTCGGCCTCGTCCACGACGCGGCTCCAGGGGCCGTCCAGGACGCTGTCGTGGACTTCCAGGTTCCGACGCACGGGCAGGCAGTGGGTGAAGATGGCTTCCTTCGAGGCCTTCTGCATGTGGGCGGCGGTGGGCATCCAGGCGCCGAGGTCCGCCATGGGCGCGGCCGCGATACCAGAACTGGTGGAGGGCCCCCAGGCCTTGGCGTAGACGGCGGCGCTGCCCTCCAGGGCGGCGTCCTGGTCGTTCGTGTAGACGATCTTCCCGCCGGTGGCGGCGGCGTAGGCCTCGGCCTCGGCGCGGACTTCGGGGGCCAACTCGTAGCCCTTGGGATGGGCCACGCGGATCTCCGCCCCGCAGGCCGCAGCCGTGAGCAGGAAGGAATTGGGGACGGCCTTGGGCAGGGGCTTGATATGGGGGGCCCAGGTGAGGGTGACGGGCACCTTGGTGCTGCCGTGGGCCTCCTGGATGGTGAGAAGATCCGCCAGTCCCTGGTGCGGGTGCTCCCGGGCACTCTCCATGCTCAGCACGGGCACGGTGGAGAAGCGCCGGAAGGCGTTGATGACGGGATCGAGTTCATCCGTCGCATCGCCTTCACCGCCGCTGAAGGTGCGGACCGCCAGCAGGTCCACGTAACGGCCCAGCACCGGCACGCCCTCGCGCACGTGTTCGGCCCGGTCGCCGTTCATGATGGCGCCGTCCCGGTCCTCCAGCTTCCAGGTGCCCGCGCCCACTTCCAGCACGATGGCGTGGCCGCCGTGGCGGAGCATGGCCGCCTCGAAGCTGGCCCGGGTGCGCAGGCTGGGGTTGAAGAAGACCATGCCCAGGAGGCGATTGGCGAAGATGGCGCCGGGCGCGCTCTGCTTCCAGTTCGCGGCCACGTCGAGAACTTTCCGGACGCCCGCGGGCCCCAGGTCTGAGATGCGCGTGAAGTGCTTCATGGCTGCTCCGGTGCGAAGGCGTGGATGGCGGTGACGAGTGCATCGAGGGCTTCGCTGCTGACGTTGAGGGGGGGCATGAGGCGCAGAACGGTGGCATCCCCGGAGCCACCCACGAGGATGTGCTGGGCCAGCAGGTGCTTCTTCAGCGCCGTGGCGTGGGTGCTGCGCAAGCCCAGCAGCAGGCCCTCGCCGAGCACTTCGGTTACTACCGGTCCAGGCAGTTCCTGACGCAGCCGTGCAGCGGCTGCGGTGGCATTGGCCATCAGGCCTTCGGCTTCAATGACGTCCACCGTGGCCAGCAGGGCCGCGCAGGCCAGCGGACCGCCCCCGAAGGTGCTGCCCAGGTCACCACCCTTGAGCTTCGCGGCCACCGCCGCGGTCATGAGCGTGGCGCCCATGGGCACGCCCGAGGCCAGGCCCTTGGCGGAGGTGATGAGGTCGGGCCGCACGCCGTAATACTGCGCGGCGAAGGGGGTGCCAAGGCGCCCCATGCCGGTCTGGATCTCGTCGAAGATGAGCAGGGTGCCCGCGGCGTCGCACTTGGCGCGCAGGGCCTGGAACCATTGGCGGGAAGCGGTCTTGATGCCGGCCATGCTCTGGAGGGGCTCGAGGATGACGCCCGCGATGTCCGAGAAATCCACGGCGGCGAGGGCCGCGATGTCACCGAAGGGAAGGCGCAGGGTCGGCACCAGCTGGTCGGCGAAGGGTTCGGTGATCTTGGGATCATCCGTGACGGATAGGGCCAGGAGGGTGCGGCCATGCCAGCCGCCCTGGAAGGCCGCCAGCGTCTTCCGTCCCGTGAGCAGAAGCGCGATCTTGAGGGCGTTCTCATTGGCCTCGGCGCCGCTGTTGCAGAAGAAGACCGAGTCCATGCCCGCGAAGGCCGTGATGCGGGCCGCGGCCTGGTCGCGCACGGGCAGGGCGGCCGCCGCGGAATAGAAGAGCAGCGAGGCCGCCTGGCCCGCCACGGCCTGCACGACGGCGGGGTGGCTGTGCCCCGTGGCGCAGACGCAGTGACCGCCGTAGAAGTCCCACCAGGCCTGGCCACTGTCGTCAAAGACGCGATCCCCTTCCCCGCGGACGAGGGGAAAGGGATAGGGGGCGTAGGTGGGGAGCAGGGCGGCGATGGGGGTGTTGGTGAACATGCGGGCATCCTGTGGACAGGCGCGTAGCGGGAATGCATAACCAAACAGCAGAATGCATATTATGCATTCATTGAATGGTCCTACAAGGCTAAATTTCTGTTAAATCGAGGTCAATTTCAAAAAACTTGTCAAAATATGCAGTTCCATGCATCATTCGTGCATGGAACTGGACGCCCTCATTCTCCAGCTGCTGGAGGCAGCCCCCATCGCCGACCAGGGCGATCTCCTGGCGCGTCTGGAAGCCCAGGGCCATGACCTGACCCAATCCACGCTGTCCCGACGCCTGCGAAGGCTGGGTGTGCTGAAGGTCCAGGGGCGCTACCGTCGCGCCGAGCCCAGTGGCCAGGCCCTGCCCGAAGTCACCATCACGGAGGCCCCGCCGAACCTCCTGGTGCTGCGCACGGCCCCGGGTTTCGCCCAGGCCCTGGGGCTCAGCCTCGATGCGGATCCGCTGCCCGGCCAGATGGGTACCATCGCGGGCGACGATACGGTGTTCCTGGCGGTGCTGCCCGAGCGCCTGGCCGAGGTGAAGGCCCACCTGGTCCGCGTGCTGGCAAAAGGCTGAGTCGACCTCACCTCACTTCAAGTTGGCGATGATGACATCCGAGGTGTCCGAGAACTTCTTCATGAGGTTGGACAGGGTCTCCATCGCTTTGCTGCGGCGGTCCATGGCCGTCTGCAACCGCAGCGACTCCATCTCGCCCATCTCAGACAGGGAATCCAGGGAGTCCTTCAGCTTGTCTTCGGCGCGGCCCAGGTCTCCCATGGTGGCGATGGGAGGGGCGGTGAAGCGGGCCTTGGGGGGCAACTGGCCAGTGAGAGTCTGCAGGCTTGCTGCCAGGGCCTTGCAGTCGGGTGACGCGCAGGGTGTGTCGTTCGGGCGGGAGCCCGCACGTACTCGTTTAACGTCGTTCGTGAGCTGACGCAGGTGTTCCTTCTGTTTGTTGATGTTCTTGACGCCCTCCATGATCGTTTTCAGGTCCTCCTGCGAGCTCTTGCTGGCCTCCATCAGGACGATGAAACACAGGGCCTCGATGTCTGCGGAGCCAAGCCCAACGGAGGGCGCGGCGGCGTTCATCGGAGCCGGTGGACCAGGCCGGACTGCGATCGTGGGTCGGGGACGGGTCATGGCGGCGGCGTCGTTCATCGGCTTGAAGCGATCGCGTGCCGCCTGGCGGATGGCTTCCAGGTTCGGCGCAGGCAGAGCGCGCTGGCGCTGGGCCTGGTCCTGGACCCACGTGCGCACCGAAGGCTGCAGACGGGGCAGGAGGGCCTCCAGGCGCCGCGTGGCGGCGGGCGGCAGGGGCGGGATTTCCGTGGGAACGACCGGCGCGACCACGGCGGGGGTGCGGAGGGTCATGGCCGGACTACCGGGATTCCGGTCGACCTGGCCCGCGGGGTTGCGGGCGAGTTCCAACTGTGCGTGCGGACGTGCGCCAGTCGTGGGATCGGGTGCCATTACAACCCGCAGCTTCGATTCACCGACCTTGTTCACTAGGCGGAGTTCCACCCAGGCCGCGGGCAGGAGGGCCGGGACCGGCAGGTTTAGGCGAACCTCCGAGCCCTTGATGGCGCCCTTCACGGGCACCTCCTGCCAGGGAGTCCGATCCGTCTGCCAGCTTATGGCCGTGGGTGCGCTGCCCTGGAAGGTGGCCTTGAGCTCGAAGGTCGGCAGCCGCAGTTGGGTCGTCGAAACTTGGGCCGTGTTCTGGAGCTGGGGCTTGCCGGGGCTGCTGGCGGTCGCTGTGGGAGCGGGCGGGGGCTTGGGGGACAGGTCGGAGGGATGGATGACCGCAGGAATGGAGCCCGTAAGCACCGGGGCCCCCACCAGTTCCACGAGGCGGTCTACGGAAGCCCCCAAGGGGTTCCTCAGTTGAACTTTGTAGATGCCGGCCTTCCGCAGCTCACCAGGCCACGTGATGACCTCGTCGCCGAAGTCTGGATGCTGGTGGCACCAGCCGTAATAGTTACCGTTGATCCACCACTCGGTGGGGCTGACCCAGAACTGCCCACGGAGGCTGATCTTGAAGGCGGCCTCATCGAGGCCGGGCTTCAGCAGGATCTGGTCGGGGCTCACGGAATCCAGTTTGGGCCCGACCTTCCGCACCTGGATGGCGAAGGGGCGCGATTCCACGCCGTCGATGACGAGCTTTAGTTCGATCTGGCCCGGAGTCGCCAGGTAGGGCTGGGACTGGATGGAAATGCCCATGTCATTCTTGCTGATGTCCCTGATCGAAATGCCGGCTTCGGTCCAGGGACTTCCGGCCTGACGGATGTAGAGGTGCCGTCGGCTGGCGTTGTTGGGCCCGCTTACCCAGAAATTTTCGCCGTACAACCGGGTCGGTACGATGATCGGCTCAGGATGGACGACCAGAATGTCCGGGCTGTAGCTGGTGATGACCGGCGCCTGGGCCTGCACCGCCAGGGTGGAAAACACCGCTATAAGGACCGCCAGGCGGGCCTGCTGTCTCATGAAGTCTCCTGGGTATTTACAGGCATTGAAGCATGACCTGGCACGGGACACCAGCGCGGAGTCCTGGACCGGGGCGAGGCGGGCCCCCCGGGTTATGATCGAGTCCAAGCGTCGGAGATGGCATGGATCGTTTCGGTAGTTCAAAGCTGCGCATCGGCTGGGTGCTGGTCTGCCTCTTCCTGACCGGCGTGGCGTTCATGGGCATCCGAGGCCAACAGGGCGAGGACGGCTCCCGGATCCTGCTCTTTGGGACGGCGATCCCCCTGGGGGCCGACTCGCTGCGGTCTTACGCCGTGGGCAACCTCCAGGGCGTCATGTATTGGATGGTGTCGCTGGTGGTGCTGCTTGGCGCCTTTGGTCCCGTGAGCCAGTGGACGGCGGCCGCGGCGCGGGGGGAACGGCTCAAGGGCTTCTTCGCGGGCACGGGGCTGGGCTTCGTGCATGGGCTCTTCCTGTCCCAGGTGGCGCTGATTCCTGTGTGGGCGCTGAGTTGGCGGCTCCTGAGCGAAGCCTGGCCGCCGGAGTTGCTGCGCGCCGACCTGCACGGATTGCTGCTGGGCCTGCAGATGCTGCTCTGGGCGGTGCTGCTCTCCAGGCTGCTGAAATCCAGCGCCGGCCTGGCCCTGCTACTGACGCTGCTGCTGCGGGAGTTGGGGCCGCGCCTCAGCTTCTTCCTGGATTTCGGCCAGGATCTGGGCTGGAGCGCGGGACAGGTGAAGGTGCTGGATGGCCTCATCCGCCTCCTGCCCATGGCCCAGCTGCCCTCGGACCCCTTCTCGCCGCTGGCCCTGCCCCTCTCCATCGGTGGCCCGCTGCTGCTGGGCGCCCTGGCCATGCTGCTTCCGGCGGGCGGTCGGAAGTAGCCGATGCCCAAGGGACTGAGCCTGTTCCTGCCGCTAGTCCTGCCGCTGGTCCTGCCCCTGTGCCTGCTGGCGCAGAGCCCCCAGGATCCCGTGGAGCTGCGGCAGAAGCTGGCGGCCATCCAGGGACGCCTGGGCCAGGTGGACCAGCAGCTGGCCTCGCTCAAGAAGCGCCGCAAGGGCGTGCTCGTGGAAATCCAGGGCATCTCCCTGCAACGGGACCGCGCCAAGGCCCAGGTGGACGGAGCGCGGCTGCGCCAGGATCAGGCCCAGAGTGAAGTCCAGACCATCGGCCGGGAGCAGACTCGGATCCAGGGGGAAGTGCTCCACCTGCGGGGCGACCTCCGCAAGCAGGTGCGATGGCTGCAGGCCCTGGGGCCCTGGGGCGACCTGGGCCTCTACGTCACCTTCAAGGATCTGGAGGCCTGGCTGGTGCGCGGGCGCATGCTGGCCTGGGCGAGGCTGCAGGAGCGCAAGCGCCTGGGGTTGATCCACCAGCTCCAGGGCGATCTGGCCGTCAAGGAAAAGGCGCTGAAGGAAGTCCTCACGCGGCTGGCCACCGAGGCGCGGGAAGCCGGCAAGATGCAGGCAGCGCTGCGCCTCCAGGAGGACAAGCTCAATGAATTCCTGGACGGGCTGGAGCAGGACGAGGTCTCCCAGAAGCAGGCCCAGGCGGAGCTGGCCGAGGAGGCCGTGCAGCTGGAGCGACTGCTGTCAGGACTGCTCGGCAAGCCAAAGGGTGAGGCCTTCGAGCCCAGCGTGGCCTTCGCCAACCTGCGGGGCGAGCTGCCTCAGCCCGTGGAAGGAGCGCTGGCATTGGGTTTTGGTGAACACTTGCACCCGCGCTTCCATACCAAGACCATGCAGACCGGCCTGCTCATCACGGCCTCTGGTGGCGCCCCCGTGGCCGCCGTGGCGAACGGCAAGGTCGCCTTCGCGGACTACTACCAGAGCTACGGACCCATGGTGATCCTGGATCACGGCGGGGGCTGGTTCACGCTCTACACCCACCTGCTGGGGATCAGCGTCGCCAAGGGGCAGGTGCTGAAGCTGGGGGAAGCCGTGGGGGCCGTGGGCGACACCATAGACGGGCCCCGCCTGGGCTTCGAGATCCGCCACCAGGCCCAGCCGCAGGATCCCCAGAAGTGGCTGAAACGAAAATATCGGTGATGATCCGGGGGTTCCGCGCTGCGCGCACACCCCCGGGCCCCCGCGCTCGACCCAGCGAAGCTGGGCCTCGCTTGAACTCTCCGGGTGGTTCCGCGCTGCGCGAAGCCAAGCTGGGACGGGGCCCTAACGCACGACGCTGCCCGCGTTGAACAAGGGCAGGTAGATGGCCAGCAGCAGGCCCAGAACGACGACGCCCATGAAGAGGATGAGCACGGGGCCGATGAGGCTGGTGACGGCGGTGGTGGCCTTTTCCACTTCCTGATCGAAGAAGTCGGCCACGTGATCGAGCATCTCGGGCAGGGCGCTGCTCTGCTCGCCCACCCGCACCATTTCCACGGCCAGGGGATCCAGCACCTTCGCCTGTTCCAGGGCTAGGTTCAGGCTGCTGCCCGCGCGCACCTTGTCGGTGATGATGAGCAGGCCGGCCTTCATGCGCTCGCTCGGGCTGGTGCGCTGGACGACCTCCAGGGCCTGCACCACGGGCAGGCCGCCGGAGAGCAGGACGCCCAGGGTCCGGCAGAAGACGCTGGAGTGGTACATGCGGTAGAGGGTGCCGACCTTGGGCACCAGCAGCAGCATCCGTTCCGCCAGCTTGCGGCCGGCCTCGGAGACCGCCATCCAGCGGACGAGCACCACGAGCCCGAGGAGCGCCACGCCCTGGACCCAGAGCGTGGCGCTGAACACCTTGCCGGCCCCCAGCAGCACCCGGGTGATGAGGGGCATCTCGATGTCGCCCCCGGCATAGAACTCCGCGAAGCGGGGCAGCACGATGTTGAAGATCACGCCCAGGGCCACGACCATCACCACCACCAGGAAGGCGGGGTAGGACAGGGCCTCGATGATGCGGCGGCGGCTGGTTTGGGCGAATTTCTGAAAGGACAGCCACCGGGCCAGCACCTCGGGCAGGGTGCCGCTGCGTTCGCCAGCCACCACGTTGCTGCGGTAGATGGGGGGAAAGGTCCCGGTCTGTTCCAGGGCATCCGAGAATGACAGGCCTTCGCGCACCAACTCCACCACCTGGGCGAGACTGCGGCGCAGCTGGGCATCCTTGCCATGTCCCACCAGCAGTTCGAGCGACTGCAACAGGGGGATGCCTGCCTTCAGCAGGGCCAGCAGCTCCTGGTTGAAGAGCACCAGGGATTCGGTCTTGAGCTGGCTGCGGCTGCGGAAGGCCGTGTCCGTGCGGGTGATCTCCAGCGGGAAGCCGCCCTCGGCGAGGACGCGGACCCGCAGGGCGTCCGCGCTATCCGCCTCGAACTCCCGCAGCATGACCTCGCCGTTGGCATGGGTGAGTCGGACCGTGAATCGCATAGGCCTTCGAGGATACCGGATAACCCTTCGCCGGTGCCTGCGGTAGCCTCAGGGCCGGAGGTCCCTTGTCGCGACCCGTCCTTGTGCTGCTGCCTTTTCTCGCCCTGGTACTGGCGGCCCAGGCGCCCCAGCCCGCGCCCTTGCGCGTGGCGGTGCCCCTGCCCGTAGAACTGGACCTGGTGTCTCTGAACCCTGCCGGACTGCTCCCCCGGGACAACCGGGACGCGGCCCAGGTGGAAGGGGCCCGCCAGCGCTGGTGGCCCCTGATCGCAGCCCTGAAGGACGCGCCCGCCGTGCGGCTGCGGCTGCCCCTGGGGGCGGCTCGGATCCCCCTGCTGCTGGCCGCCGCCCAGGCCCTGAAGGCCCAGTCCCCGGAGCTGCGCCTCTACGTGGCCTTCGATCCCAAGGCCCCGCCCATCCTGGATGAGACCGCCTGGGGCGCCGTGGACGGCGGGGCCCTGGTGCCCGCGGACCTGGACGTGGATTCTGCAAAGTGGCGAACCCAGTTGGCCCAGGCCCAGGAGACCTTCCCCGGTCGCCCCTGGACCCTCTGGCTACCCACGGAACCAGGCCCCCTGGCCGCCGCGCTGCTGGGGGATGGGGGCCGCCTCGTGGTGCCGATGGGGGGGGCCACCGCGGAGTTGGCCAGTGTCCTCCCGCCCGGTTTTCTGGAGGTCGAGGGCGGGCCCGGAGACCTCACGCTGCGCCATCGCTCGGGTGCCTCCCAGCGCTGGACCTTCACGGCCGGCGCCTGGGTGGCGGTGCCCGTTCCGGTGGCACGGAACGAGGTGGCTGTCACCGCAGCCGCTGCCTACGACGTGGGGGCCCTGCTGGCCAAGGTCCGGGCGGCCCAGCTGCGGGCCCGGGCCGGCGTCCACACGGTCCAGGCCAAGGCGGACCTGGACCTGCACATCCAGGGCCAGCGGGGCCAGGGTGGCGATCTAGGCTTCACCTTCGGCTACTTCGAGCAGGCTGGGGAGTGGCCGGAGCTGCTGCAGAAGGAGGTTCGTCTCAACGGCGTGCGGGCCAACCTCCACGGGGAAGTGCAGCTGCCCCTCATCGAAAGTCGACAGTCCGTGTCGTTGCCCGTGGCCCTTGGCATGACGGAGCGGTACCGCTACCGGGATGGCGGCGCGGCGGGTCCCGGGCGTCGGACGCTCCGCTTCGAGCCCGTGAGCCGCGACCCCTTGGCCTACTCGGGCGAACTCGACGTGGAGGAGGCCACGGGGCGGATCCGGGAGGAACGCCGGGAGCGCACGAACCTGCCCGGCACCGTCAAGAGCGAGCGCGAGATCCTCACCTATGGGGCCGTGGCGACCGGCGTGTGGCGACCCGTGGCCGTGCGCACCTTCGAGCGCTGGGTGAGCGCCGACGGGGTCGTGCAGGTGCAGCGGCGCTTCACCTACCGCGACTTCAACGTGAACGGCGAGGGTTTCGAGAAGGATCGTGCGGCGGCGCGAAGCTCCACCTCCACCATGCTCAAGGTGACGCCGGAGGGCGCCCGCTACTTCACCCGCCAGGGCGACGGCACCCGCCGCATCGAGGAGAAGGCGAAAAGCAGCGGTCGGGCCCTGGCGGGATTGGTGCTGGTGGACCCGGGCCTGACGCCACCGGTGGTGCCCCTGGGGGGCCTGGTCTATTTCGATTTCAACGCCTTCGACAAGGGCGTCCAGGTGAACGCCCTCACCGCCATCGTGTTCAACACCGCCAGCGTGGCCATCCCCCGGGGGCTCGCCGGTTTCGACGTGAGCGCCAACGCCACGGCCCTGCTGCTCAAAGTCACGGAGCGGCCCGTACTGAACGGAGGGCTGGCCGACAAAGACGGTATTGGCCGGCGCTTCGGCATGGCCGGCCTCGAGCTGGGCCACGACCTGGGGGCTGGCTTCCGCCTGGAAGGGCGTGGCGACTTCGAGTACGACGGCTACGCCGAAGGCGACAGCAAGTACCGCACCCCGGGCTATGTCCTGCCGCCCTCAGGCCTCACGCGGATCGGCACGCTGCAGGGTTCGTGGCTATTCCGAGGATTCCAGGTGCGGGCCTTCCATGGCTGGGGCCGGCGCCCGGAGGGAACCTACGGTACCGCGGCGGACCCTCAGGTCGTTCCGAATGAGGGTGATTTCCGGCGCTGGGGCGGCAGCCTCGGCCTCGACCGAGAGGTGCAACCAGGCTTCTGGTTCCATGGCGAGGCGGGCTGGGCGGGTGGGCATGCCTTCGACCGCTTCAAGGCCCTGGACGTGGGCGGGGCCGGCGGCGCGGTGCGCATCGCGGGCATCCGGTCCAATGCCATCGCGGCGGATCAGGTGACCTACGCCAAGACCGGCCTCGCCATCCCCACAGGGCCGGCCCTGCGCCTGTCCTTCAGCCTGGAGCACGCACGGGCCCGCAGCCTGGACGATCAGCGTATCTATGGCGTCACGGGCCTGGGCATCACCGGCGACCTGCCTGGCTTCTGGGTCTTCACCTCCGTGCGCTTGGATCTGGGCGTGGGCCTGCAGAGCGACATCGCCGGGGTTAAGGGCGTCAACGGCTACGTGGCGCTGCTGCGGGTCTTCTGACCCGGGCGTCCGTTGGATGAAGTATCATGGTCATGAGTCTTCCCCAACACCCGCGCGGTACGTGTTGAGCATTGAGCTGTGCCACTGGCTCTGGGGGTTTCTCCTGATCCAGGGAGTTGGATGCAGATGCTCGCTGTGGCATTGGTTCTCGTAGCTGCCGGTTGCTGGATCGGTGCCGCCTTCCTGTCGCTTTCGGCCCGCGTCGACGAGCGCTGGAGCCGCCGACTGGGCTCGCTCGGAGCCCTGCTGGCCTCTTTCGGCGCCCTGCAGGTGCTGGTGGGCGGGGCCAGTTCCCAGCTCGAGTTGCCCTTCTGGCACGGTCCGGCCCGGCTCGAGGTGGACGCCCTGTCGGCGGCCTTCCTGCTGCCCCTCCAGTTGGTGGCGGTCCTCGGGCTGCTCTACGGCAGGGAGTACTGGCCCCTGGAGTTGCCCAAGGGGGCGGGGCGCTCGCTCCGTTGTCAGTACGGATGGCTCGTGGCGGCCATGACCTGCCTGTTCGTGGCCCGGCATGGCCTGCTCTTCCTGCTGGCCTGGGAACTCATGGCCATCTCGGCCTTCCTGCTCATCGGCACGGAGCACGAGAAACCGGAAGTCCGCCACGCCAGTTGGGTCTTCCTGGCGTGCACGCATACCGGCACGACCCTGCTCACCGCCATGGTGATCCTGCTGGTCTATCGCAGTGGCGGCTTGCTCTGGTTGCCACTTCCGACGGGGACCTCGCCGGCCCTGGATGTCTGGATTCTGCTGCTAGCCATCCTGGGTTTCGGCTTCAAGGCCGGGCTGCTGCCCCTCCACTTCTGGCTGCCCTCGGCCCACGCCAGCGCCCCCAGCCACGTGTCCGCCATCCTCTCCGCGGTGATGCTGAAGACGGGCATCTACGGGATCCTCCGGATCTCCAGCCTGCTCCCTTCGATTCCCCATGGCTTCGGCTCCGCCCTGCTCGCCTTGGGTGCCCTCTCGGCGGTCTTTGGCGTGGGCAATGCGCTGGCGCAGCGGGACTACAAGCGGCTGCTCGCCTACTCCAGCATCGAGAACCTCGGCATCATCGCCATGGGCGTGGGGCTCGGCCTCGCGGGCCGGGCCGGCCACGATCCGTGGCTGGTGGCGCTGGGCTTCGGCGGGGCGATCTTCCACGTCTGGAATCACGCGATCTTCAAGAGCCTCCTCTTCTTCGGCGCCGGCAACATCCTGCACGCCACGGGCACCCGGGACATGGAATCCCTGGGGGGCCTGGCAGCGCGCATGCCCCGGACGGCCCTGCTGATGTTCCCCGCGGTGCTGGCGGTCTCGGCCCTGCCCCCCTTCAATGCCTTCCTCAGCGAGTGGTTTCTCTATCGAGGCATCTTCGCCTCGCTATCGCGGGGCTACCCCTGGTCCGCGGCCCTGGCCCTGGTGGCGCTGGCCTTCACGGGCGGCCTGGCGGCGGTGGCCTTCGCCAAATTTTTCGGAATCCTGTTTCTGGGGACGCCCCGCAGCCCGGTGGTCGAGCACGCCCATGATCCCTCGCCAATCATGCTGGTGCCCATGGCGATCCTCGCCGGCCTGAGCTTGGCGCTGGGGCTGGCGGGGTTGCTGCTGCTGCCCTGCCTCGACCGCATTGTGGCCGTGATCGCCCCGGGGAGTGCAGCGATGCTCGCTTCGGGCCTGAGGGTGGACCTGCGCATCCTCGTGGGTGCCGAGGCCCTCCTCCTGGTGTGCGGGCTCCTGGCCTACCTGTGGTGGCGGCGTTCGCAGCCCGCGCCGGAGCCGACCCTCCTCGGTCCACCGACCTGGGACTGTGCCTATGCGGTGACCGTGCCCCGCGCCGAATACACCGGCGCTTCCTTCTCGGCGGCCTGGGCCCCGCTGCAGCCTGGGCTGAAGGCCAGGATCCGACGGATCACCGCGCTCTTCCCGAAGCCCGTCGCCTTCCGCTCGGAATTCCGGGATCCCGTCGGCGAGCTGATCCTCGAGCCTCGGATGGCGCGCCTCGCCCGGCGCCTGCTGCGCTTCCGGGGGCTGCAGCCGGGCTACCTGTCCATCTACATCCTCTACGTGCTGCTGGCCCTGCTGGGGGTCTTCCTGTGGCTGATCCTGCGGGGGAGGATGTGGGGATGAACCTCTACCTCTGCGCGGTCGTGGTGGTGCTGAGCTCCGGGGTCCCGGGGCTCTTCCTGCGGCGCCGGGGCGGGGCGGTGGCGGCGGTCCTCATGAGCCTGGGGGCGCTGCTGGGTGTGGCCGCGGCACTGTGGGTGCTGGCGGGCGGACCCGTGCAGGTGTTCGCGCTGCCGCCCACGCCCATGGGTGCAGCGGGCCTGCTGACCCTCGATCCCATCGGGGCCCTGTTCGCGCTGCCGGTGTTCCTGCTGTCCGCCTGTGCCGCGATCTACGGCATCGGGTACCGGGACGACCACCACGACAACGTCCGGACCCTGCGCCTGTTCTTGGGTTTCCTGGCGGCTTCCCTGGCCTTCCTGGTGGCCGCCACCCACGCGCTCCCCTTCCTGCTGGGCTGGGAGGGGATGGCGATCGCGGCCTTCGTGCTGGTCATGACCGAAGACCGGCAGCCCGAGGCCCGGCGCGCGGGCTGGATCTACCTGGTCTGCACCCACACCGGGACCCTGGCCCTCATCGGGGCCTTCGCGCTGCTCTTCGGCGCCACGGGGCACTGGACCTTCACAGCGCTGCCCCGGGGTTTCGCGGCCACGGGCCTGGGCACCGCGCTCTTCGTGCTCTGCCTCTTCGGCTTCGGGTTGAAGGCCGGCGTCATGCCGCTCCACCTCTGGCTCCCGTCCACCCATGCGGCGGCGCCCAGCCACGTCTCCGCCCTGATGTCCGGTGTGCTGATCAAGATGGGGATCCTGGGGCTGGTGCGCCTGCTGTCCTGGATACCGGATCCGCCCTTCTGGTGGGGCGCCACGCTCATGGTTGCCGGGGCAGTCTCCGGGATTCTCGGGGTGGCCTTCGCCCTGGGGCAGCACGATCTCAAGCGCCTGCTGGCCTACCACTCCATCGAGAACATCGGCATCATCCTGCTGGGCCTGGGGCTCGGCACCCTGGGCAAGAGCACCGGCCATCCCGTGATCCAGGTGCTGGGCTATGCCGGAGCGCTGCTGCACGTGCTCAACCACAGCCTCTTCAAGGGCCTGCTGTTCCTCGCCGCCGGGTCCATCGTGCAGGCCATGGGCACCCGTGATCTGGAGCGCATGGGCGGGCTGGGGCAGCGGATGCCCTGGACCGCGGCGGCCTTCCTGGCGGGCTCCTGGGCCATCTGCGGGCTGCCGCCCCTCAACGGTTTCGTGAGCGAGTGGTTCATCTATCTGGGTTCCTTCCGGGCCCTGGGCTCCTTCCGGTGGCCCTGGTCCCTGGCCATCCTCGCGGCCCTGGCCAGCATTGGCGCCCTGGCCCTGGCCTGCTTCGCCAAGGCCTACGGCACGGTATTCCAGGGCCTGCCCCGCACAACCGCGGCCGGCGCGGCCTTGGAAGCGCCGCCCACCATGCTGGTGCCCATGGGCATCCTGGCCGGGGCCTGCGCGCTCATCGGCCTGGCCCCGGTGCTGGTGGCGCCAGCCCTGGATCGGGTGGTGGCGGGCCTGGGGAACGGCGCCAGTCTGCAGCCCGTGGCCCTCCTCGGGAACCTGCCCCGCCTGAGCCTGCTGGCCCTGCTGCTGCTGGGGCTGGCATTGCTGTTGTGGCGCTGGCTCCGGCCCCTGGCACCTGCCGACCTGCCCACCTGGGACTGCGGCTATGCCGGCGCGACGCCGCGCATGCAGTACACCGCCTCGAGCTTTGCCGATGGCCTGGTGGGGGGCCTACGCTGGGTGCTCTGGCCCAAGGTACATGGCGGGCAGGTGACGGGGACTTTCCCCGTCGACCGGCCCTTCGCCAGCCATGTACCCGATCCCATCCTGGACCGGGCCGCCGCTCCGGCCTTCCGGTTCCTGGCCCTGGGCGCCACTCTGCTGCGCTTCTTCCAGGGGGGGCAGCTGCACATCTACCTGCTGTATGTCCTGCTCACCCTGCTGCTGCTCCTGCTCTGGATGGTGGTCTGAGATGTCCCAGTCGCTGCTTCCCACTTCGATCCCCGGTATGGTCCAGGGGGCGGTGCACCTGCTCACGCTGCTGCTGCTGCCGCCCCTGCTGCCAGGCCTCATCAACAAGGTAAAGGCGGTCATCGCGGGGCGCAGCGGGCCGCCGGTCCTCCAGCTCTATTACGATCTGGCGAAGCTATCCCACAAACGAGCCCTGTTCAGCCGGACCACCACCTGGGTCTTCCTGGCGGGGCCCATCGGCACCGTGGCGGCGGGGGTGGTGGCCGGGCTGCTGGTGCCCTTCGGCCACACGGGGACGCCGCTGCCCTTCGAGGGGGACGTGATCCTGTTCGCCTACCTGTTCGGGCTGGCGCGCTTTCTCACGGTGCTGTCCGCCCTGGATACCGGTTCGAGCTTCGAGGGCATGGGCGCGGCCCGGGAAGTCACCTTCTCGGCCCTGGCGGAACCCGCGCTCTTCCTGGGTTTCGCGGCCCTGGCCAAGGCCTCGTCCAGCCTCTCGCTGTCCACCATGCTGCTGGGCCCCGGCATCGGGGCGGGCCGCATCGCGGGGCCCCTGATTCTCGTACTGGTGGGCTGGACCATCGTGTTCCTGGCGGAGAACGCCCGGATCCCGGTGGATGATCCCAACACCCATCTGGAACTCACCATGATCCACGAGGTCATGGTGCTGGATCATTCGGGCCGGCCCCTGGCGCTGGTGCTCTACGGCGCGAGCCTCAAGCTGCTGGTGCTGGGCGCCATGCTCATGGATCCGCTGCTGCCCCGCACCACCCATGCCTGGCAGAACTGGCTGGTCTTCTACGCGGGCCTGGGCGTGCTGGCCCTGGGCGTGGGCCTGGTGGAGAGCATGACCGCCCGGTTCCGGATGACCAAGGTGCCGCAGTTCCTCATCGCGGGAATCCTGGCCTCGGCTTTCGCCTTCCTGCTGCTGCTGGTCTAGGGGGTATCCATGTCGCCCGATTTCCTCATCGCCCTGATCATCCTCAGCAACTTCACCCTCGTGGCCACCAGCCGCGTGAACAAGGCCATCCAGATCGCGGCGGTCCAGGGGGTCTTGTTGGGGCTGATTCCCCTGGCCATGGGGCTGGGCCGGCATGCCCACATCCTCGTCATGGTCGTGGCCGCCATCGCCGTGAAGGGCTGGTTCATTCCCTTCATGCTCCGCCGGGCCCTGCATCAGGTCCACATCAACCGGGAGGTGGACCCCTACATCGGCTACACCTTCTCCCTCATGCTCTGTGCCCTGGGCACGGGGTTGAGCCTGGTCCTCGGCCACATGCTCCCCCTCAAGGTCGGCACCAAGGTGCTGCTCCTGGTGCCTGCCTCGCTGGCGACGCTCTTCACCGGGTTCCTGGTGCTCGTCTCCCGGCGCAAGGCCCTCACTCAGGTGGTGGGCTACCTCATCCTCGAGAATGGCATCTACCTCTTCGGCCTGCTGCTCATCGAGGAGATGCCGATGCTGGTGGAGACGGGCATCCTGCTGGACCTCTTCGTGGGCGTTTTCGTGATGGGGATCGTGATCAACCACATCCGCACCGCCTTCGATTCCACCGACACCCGGCACCTGGCCGAGTTGAAGGACTGAGCCATGGCCCTGCTGCTGATCGTCTTCCCCCTCCTGGCGGCCGTGGCGGCCTACCTGGTGCCCTCGCCGCTCCACCGGGCGCGCCTGCTGCCCCTGGCTGGGTCCCTGCATCTGGTGATCCTGCTGGTGGCCCTGCGCCACTGGGGCACCCTGCCGGTCAACGCCTGGCTGGGACTGGACGCCCTGGGCGCCTGGGTGCTGCTGGTCATCAGCGTGCTGTTCTGCATCTGCGCCTTCTATGCCCCGGCCTACCTGGCCCTGCGGCCTGACCGGGACAGCCGCATCTTCTGCCTGAGCCTGCTGTCCTTCCTGGGGCTGGCTTCCCTGCTGGCCCAGGCCCGGCATCCGGGCGTGGCCTGGGTGGCCATGGAGACCACCACGTTGGTGACCGCACCGTTGATCTACTTCAACCGCAACCGGCGTTCCCTCGAAGCCACCTGGAAGTACCTGCTCATCGGCTCCGTGGGCATCGCCCTGGCCCTGCTGGGTACCCTCTTCCTGGCCTATGCCGCCCACTTCGGCGGGCTGGAAGAGCCGCTGAATTTCAACCGGTTGATGCAGCACGCCAACCTGCTCTCCCGGCCCTGGCTGCGGGCTGCCTTCGTCCTCTGCCTGGTGGGCTATGGCACCAAGATGGGGCTGGCGCCGCTGCACACCTGGAAGCCGGATGCCTATGGCGAGACGCCGGGCCTCGTGGGCGCGCTGCTGGCGGGCGGCGTCACCAGCTGCGCCTTCCTCGCGTTGCTGCGGATCTACGGGGTGGTGGTGGCGGCCGGCGAAGCCAAGTTCGCCCAGGAACTGCTGATCGGGTTCGGCATCCTCTCCATGGTGTGGGCCATGGTCTTCATGGTCCGCCAGCTGGACTTCAAGCGGATGCTCGCCTATTCCAGCGTGGAGCACATGGGCATCCTGGTCTTCGGCATCGGGATCGGCGGTCTGGCGGCCAAGTTCGCACTGTTCCACCTGGCCGCCAACGCCCTGGTGAAGAGCGTGCTGTTCCTGTCCGCGGGCAACATCCATCGCAGCTATTCCAGCAAGATGCTCCCCCACGTCACGGGCGCCATCCGGCGCACGCCGGTCTCGGGCTGGCTCTTCCTCCTGGGCTTCCTGGCCATCACCGGCCTGCCGCCCTTCGCCCCCTTCATCAGCGAATTCAACATCGCCGCGGGGGCGCTGACCACCGGCCACGGGCTGGCCGGGGCGGCCTTCCTGCTGCTGCTCGCGGGCATCTTCATCGCCATGAGCGAGACCGTGCTCCAGGTGGTGTTCGGCACGCCCAGTCACCAGCGGGTGCGAACGCACTATTCCGATACGCCAGCCACCACGGCCCCCCTCATCGTGGCGCTCGGCCTGGCGGCCATCCTGGGCCTGTGGCTGCCGAAACCCCTGCACGTGCTGTTGGACCATGCGGCCCTCACCATCGATGGCAGGATGCCGGTACGCACGGCGCCTCCGTCCCCACCCGTGGCCCTGGCGGAGGTGCCCCATGAGTGACCCGGCCATGCGGGTGATCCAGAACGGACAGGCCCTCGCCCTGCGCGACGTGCCCGAGCTCTCCAGTGCAGCCTTCCGCGACGCCATCCTCGCGGGCACCCGCGGGGGCGCCCGTCTCGTCTGTCTGTGCGCGGCCCCGGACCTGCGTCTCTTCGCGGTGCTGGCCGATGATGCAGAGAAGCGCCTGCGGGTCGCCTGGACGCGGCTCGAGGCCCCACGCTATCCGGCCCTCACACCGGACTGCCCCCAGGCCCATCTCTTCGAGCGGGAGATCGCCGAACAGTTCGGCATCATCCCCGAGGGCCACCCCTGGTTCAAGCCGGTGCGCTTCCACCAGCCCTGGTCCGCCCTGCCCAGTCCCTGGGGACGGGACGCGGCTTCTCCTCCGGGGGTCACGGACTTCTTCAAGGTGAGCGGCGAGGAAGTGCACGAGGTCGCCGTGGGCCCCGTGCACGCCGGCGTCATCGAGCCGGGCCACTTCCGGTTCCAGTGCCATGGCGAGACCGTCTTCCACCTCGAGACGGCCCTGGGCTTCCAGCACCGGGGCATCGAAAGGGCCCTGGTGGGCGGCCCCCATCCCCTGAGCCTCAAACAGGCGGAGACGGCCTGCGGCGATAGCAGCATCGCCCACGCCTGGGCCTACTGCCGCCTCCTGGAAGGTCTGGCAGGCGTGTCCGTGCCGGCCCGCACCGAGCGCGTGCGGGGCGTGGCCCTGGAACTGGAGCGGGCTGCGAATCACGTGGGGGATCTCGGCGCGCTGTCCGGCGATGCGGGCTTCCTGCCCACGGCCTCCTTCTGCGGCCGCATCCGCGGGGACTGGCTGAACCTCAGCGCCGAAGGCTGCGGTAGCCGCCTGGGCCGGGACTGGCTGAAGCCCGGCGGCCTGCGCCAGGACCTGGGCCCGGTGATGGCCACCCGCCTGCTGCCCCGGCTGAACCAGGCCTGGGCGGATACGCGGGACGCGGTGGAACTGCTGTGGGGGGCGGCCTCGGTCATGATCCGCTTCGAAGTGGCCGGTCGGCTTGACGCCACCCAGGTCCGGGAACTCGGGATGGTGGGCGTGCCCGCCCGGGCCTGCGGGGTGGCGCTCGATGTCCGCAAGGATCACCCCTTCGGGCCCTACCGGGAGCATCCCGTGCCCATCTCGGTGGCGGAAAGCGGCAACGTCCACTCCCGGGCCTGGGTGCGCTGGCTGGAACTGGCCACCAGTCATCGATACCTGGCGCAGGCCCTGGCGGCCCTGGCGGAATCGGATCCCGATCCCCGGCCTGAGCCTCTGCCGCCGCTCGCAGCAGACAGTCTGTGCGTCTCCATGACCGAGGGTTGGCGCGGCGAGGTGCTGCACCTGGCCCTCACCGACGGCGCGGGCCGCTTCGCCCGCTACAAGATCGTGGACCCCTCCTTCCACAACTGGTACGGTCTGGCCCTGGCCCTGCGGGGCGAGCAGGTCTCCGACTTCCCGCTCTGCAACAAGAGCTTCAACCTGTCCTACTGCGGGCACGACCTATGATGCACATCCTGCTTTCCCGCTGGCGCCAGGGCTTCCGGACCCTCCCTTATCCCAAGGCCATGCCCAGCCTGCCCGACCGCTTCCGGGGCCTGCCGAAGATCCAGGCGGAGAAATGCCCGACGGGCTGCCGTGTTTGCGCCGACGTCTGTCCCACCGAAGCCATCCACATCGATGGCATGGGCCCTCACGTCAACCTCGGCCGCTGCCTCTTCTGCCCGGATTGCGTGGAAGCCTGTCCTGAAGGTGCCATCGAGTACACCCGGGATCATCGCCTGGCCGCCAGCACCTTCGAGGAGCTCATCGTCACGCCCGGGGAAGAGTACCGGCGCGCCGAGGCCATGGGGGCGGAGCTCAAGCGCGTGCTGAGCCGTTCGCTGAAGCTGCGCGTCGTGAGCGCGGGGGGCTGCAACGGCTGCGAGGTGGACGTCAACGTGCTGGGCACGCTGTCCTGGGATCTGGGCCGTTTCGGCATCCAGTTCGTGGCCTCGCCGCGCCACGCGGACGGCCTGCTCGTCACCGGCCCCGTCACCCGCAACATGGAACTGGCCCTGCGCAAGACCTACGACGCGGTGCCCCATCCCAAGGTCGTCATCGCCGTGGGCGCCTGTGCCATCCAGGGCGGGCCCTACTTCCGCCAGGAGGAACAACTCGGTGGCGCGGCCAGCGTGGTGCCCGTGGACCTCTACATCCCCGGCTGTCCGCCCCATCCCCTCACGATCCTGGACGGCCTGTTGCGCTTCCTCGGCAAGCTGGGTGCCGAGGGCAAGCGGACCTGATCAGCGGGCGTTTACATCAGCGGGCGTCTACGCGTAGAAGCCGCGGTACCGCATGGCTTGGGCCACGCGATCGAGCGCCAGGATGTAGGCACCGATGCGGGGGTTGGTCTTGTACTTGTCCGTGGTGGCGAAAGTGGCCTGGAAGGCGTGGGTCATGTAGTCCACCAGGCGCTCATTGATCTCGCGCTCCCGCCAGTAGAAACCCTGGCGGTTCTGCACCCACTCGAAGTAGCTGACCGTCACACCGCCGGCATTGGCCAGGATGTCGGGTACCACGAGCACGCCATGCTCCAGGAGGATGGGATCAGCCTCGGGCGTGGTGGGCCCGTTGGCGCCCTCCACGATGATCTTGGCCCGCACCTGCGCGGCGTTGTGTTCGGTGATCTGGTTTTCGGTCGCCGCCGGCACCAGGATGTCCACCGCGTGGGTGAGCAGGGAGGAGGCCTCCATGGCCTCGGCACCCTTGAAGCCGGCGACAGTCTCGGTCTCGGCAGCATGCTTGAGCAGGGCGTGGATGTCCAGCCCGCGGTCGTTCTTGATGGCGCCCTTCTGATCGCTCACGGCCACCACGCGGGCGCCGGCTTCGTGCAGGAGGCGCGCCGCCTGGCTGCCGACGTTGCCGAAACCCTGGATCGCCACAGTGGCGCCAGCCAGGGGTTTGCCCAGGCGCTGCATGGCTTCCCGGGCGGTGATGAGGATGCCGCGGCCCGTGGCTTCGGCGCGGCCCAGGCTCCCGCCGAGGCCGAGAGGCTTGCCGGTGACCACCGCGTTCTCCGTGTGGCGAACATGCATGGAGTAGGTGTCCAGCACCCAGGCCATGGTCTGCGAATCCGTGCCCATGTCCGGGGCGGGCACGTCCCGGTCCGGGCCGATGATGTCCATGATCTCGGCGATGTAGCGGCGGGTGAGGCGCTCCTTCTCACCCAGGCTCATGCGGGAGGGATCGCAGACGATGCCGCCCTTGCCGCCGCCGAAGGGCACGTCCACCAGGGCGCACTTCCAGGTCATCCAGCCGGCGAGGGCCTTGATCTCGTCCAGGGTGACGTTCATGTCGTAGCGGATGCCGCCCTTGGCGGGCCCGCGGGCCACGTTGTGCTGCACGCGGTAACCGGTGAAGACCTCCCACTGACCGTTGTCCATGAGCACCGGCAGGCTCACGATCATGGAGCGGTTGGTGGCCATGAACACCTTGAAGAGGGCGTCATCCAGCCCGTAGAGTTGGGCCGCCACGCGCAAACGGGCCTGCATGGCTTCGTAGGGATTGATCGGGGTGGTCGGCATGGAGGTCATCTCCTACTCAGCTGCGGGGTGGGTCTCGGCGGGAAGCTCCAGCTCGCGGCCGGCATTCCAAAGGGCTTCGAGGTTGTAGTGGCGGCGGGTCTCTTCGTCCATGACGTGGACCACGAGGTTCCCGTAGTCGAGCAGCACCCAGTTGCCGTTGGATTCCCCCTCCCGGGAGATGGGGCGCTCGCCGGTCAGCTTCAGCGCGTCTTCCACCGCTTCGGCGATGGCGCGGTTCTGGCGATCGCTGCCGCCGCTCATGAAGGCCATGACGTCCGTGAAGCTGGCGATCTCCTTCACGTCGACGAGGTGGATGCGAAAGGCTTTCTTGGACCGGGCGGCGTCGACGACGGTCGCGAGCCGGGAATCAAGGGTCATGCGGGCTCCAGAGCAGGCTAACGATACAGGTTTTCGGTTCGGATGGTACCTAGAACTTGCGGCGGCAAACCCGCCGGATCTTCTTGCGGGGCGCGGTGGAGGCGCCCCCGCAGGTCGCTGGAGGCCAGGTCCAGGTCCGTGGCGGGCAGAGTCACCAGTTCGCCCGGGGCCCCGCTCCAGGTGGCGACGGAGTGGAGGCCCTGCAGGCTGGGCACCAGGAAAGGAGCGCCGGGACGAAGGGCCACGGCCGCCGAAGCCAGCTGGAAGACGCGCTCGACCCGCCGCCACAGCGGCAGACCCGGCAGCTGGTCGCTGCCCATGAGGAGGATCCACTGGGTTTCCGGTTCAAGCCTGGTCAGGGACTCCAGGGTGTCCACCGTGTAGCTGGCACCCCCGCGTTCCAGCTCACAGGTGTCGATCCGACAGCGGGGGTCGCCACCCGCCAGGGCCTCGGTCAGCAGCCGGAGCCGGGTCACGGCATCGGGCCCGCCGGGATCAGCCTTGTGCGGGCTGAGAGCCGTGGGCACGAAACGCAGTTCGTCCAGGGCAAGGTGCTCCAGGGCAAGCTGGGCGAGCTTGAGATGTCCGTCGTGGGGCGGATTGAAGGCGCCACCCAGGAGTCCGACGCGCACTACCAAGCCTCTCGGGCGCCCTCGCCGCGCTCGATGGCGGAGCTGGAGCCGGTCTTCAGGAAATCGTTGACGGCGAAGGCCAGCTCCTTCAGGCCCTCGCCGGTGACGCCGGAGATGAAGATGGGCTTCTGACCGCGAGCTTTGCAGATGGCCTCGAAGGCTGCCTTTCGGGCTTCGTCCTGCAGGGCGTCCAACTTGGTGCCCACCAGCCAGCGGGGTTTGGCGGCCAGCACGGGGCTGAAGGCCAGCACCTCGCCCTCGATGACGCGGATGGCCTCGACGGGTTCGGTCATGGGATCCGACAGGTCCACCAGCTGCAGCAGCATCCGGGTGCGCTCCACGTGGCGGAGAAACTGGATGCCCAGGCCCGCGCCGGCGGCGGCCCCTTCGACGAGGCCGGGGATGTCGGCGATGACCCAGCTGTCCAGCAGGTCGCCGCCGAAGCGGTCGAGGCTGACCACGCCCAGCTGCGGCTCCAGGGTGGTGAAGGGATAGTTGGCAATCTTCGGCCGGGCGGCGCTGAGCCGGCTCACCAGGGTGCTCTTGCCGGCATTGGGATAGCCCACCAGGCCCACATCCGCGATGAGCTTCAGTTCGAGGTCGAGGACCCGCACTTCGCCTTCTTCGCCAGGCTGATGGTGGCGGGGCGTACGGTTGGTGGAGCTCTTGAAATTCGTATTGCCCAGGCCACCGCGACCGCCCCGGGCCACGCAGACAGCCTCGCCGTCGGCCAGCAGTTCTGCCAGCATTTCGCCGGTCTCGCCGTCCATCACCACGGTGCCCAACGGCACTTCCAGGAAGATGTCCGCGCCATCACTGCCGTGGCGCATGCAACCCTCGCCTTGGCGACCGCGTTCGGCCGTGAACTCACGCTTCTGACGGTAGGGGTTGAGGGTGTTCAGGGCCCGGTTGGCCCGCAGGGTGATCGACCCGCCCTTGCCCCCATCGCCGCCGTCGGGTCCGCCTTCGGGGGCGAACTTCTCGCGGCGGAAGCTCATGGCGCCAGCGCCACCGTGGCCGGCAGCGACGTGGAGCTGTACATGGTCAAGGAACATGGTGGGTCATCACATTTTCAAAAATACTAGGTTAGAAAATAAGGGCAGGCCGGGCTTTGCCCGGCCTGCCCGCGGGGGTCCGGGGGTATGCGCGCAGCGCGAAACCCCCGGATAATGGCTATCCCTCGATGGGGTCGATGTGGATGAAGCGCCCGCTCTGGCCCTTGTCCTGGAAGCGGACCTTGCCATCGATCTTGGCAAAGAGCGTGTGGTCCTTGCCCATGCCGACGTTGATGCCGGCCCGGAACTTGGTGCCGCGCTGGCGGACGAGGATGGAACCGCCAGGGACGAGCTCCCCGCCGAATTCCTTGACGCCGAGGCGCTGGGAATGGGAATCGCGACCGTTGCGGCTGGAACCAACGCCTTTTTTATGTGCCATGGGAAAACCTCTTGAGATTCTGGATTCGTGGGCTGGAAGCGAAAGGATGCGAAGGCAGGTTCAACCTGCCGGGGCCTCACCCCTTGATCGACGTGATGCGAACTTCCGTGAACCACTGGCGGTGGCCCTGGGTGCGCTGGTAGGTGGTGGTTTTCTTCTTCTTGAAGATGATCACCTTCTTGGCGCGGTCATGGGTGATGACCTCGGCCTCGACCGTGGCGCCAGCGAGGGTAGGCTGGCCCACCTGCAGAGCCCCGTCATTGTCGATGAGCAGCACCTGGTCGAAGGTGATGGCCGACTTGGGATCATTCTGCAGCGTTTCCACGCGAAGGACATCGCCCTCAGCGACGCGGTACTGCTTCCCGCCGGTCTTGATGATTGCGAACATGAAAACCTCTTCAGTTTGGGGCGTGTGGGCGGCAATCCATCGGATGCGCTTAGGGGCCCACGGCCAGGGCAAGGCCCATCAGTATGCGGGGAAAGGGCTGCTGGCTCAAGGGAAATTCCCGAATCGGACGGCTAGGCCGCCTGGGAGCCCTCCGGGGATGGGATGATCAGGTCCGGAGATTCCCATGGGCCGTGACTTCCAGACCTTCCTGAAGCAGCTCGAGGCTGCGGGCGAACTGAGCCGCGTGGCCGCCGAAGTGGACCCCTGCCTGGAGATGGGGGCCATCGCCGACCGGGTGTCCAAGCAGCCCGGTGGCGGCAAGGCCCTGTTCTTCGAGCACCCCGCAGGCAAGGCCATGCCCGTGGCCATGAACACTTTCGGCAGCCTCAAGCGCATGGAACTGGCTCTGGGCGTGGACAAGGAACCCCGGGGCCTCGACGCCATTGCCGACCGCATTGAGAAGCTGGTGCAGGAAGCCATGCCCAAGCCGGGCACCGGTTTCTTCGAGAAGCTGGCCAAGCTGCCGGTGCTGGCCGAGGTCAGCAACTGGATGCCCAAGACCGTTCGCAAGGGCATTTGCCAGGAGGTCATCCTGCAGGGCGACCAGGTGAAGCTCACGGACCTGCCCGTGCTCACCACCTGGCCCGAGGATGGCGGCCCCTTTATCACCCTGGGCCTGAGCCACACCCGAAACAAGGAGACCGGCCATCGCAACGTGGGTCTCTACCGGCTGCAGGTCTTCGACGACCGCACCCTGGGCTTCCACACGCAGCTGCACCACGATGGCGCGCGCAACCGCCACGGCTACGACCGCGCCGAACGCATGCCCGTGGCCGTGAGCTTCGGCGGCGATCCGGCGCTGACCTATGCCGCCACGGCGCCCCTGCCACCCTTCCTCAGCGAGGTCATGTTCGCGGGCTTTCTGCGGGGTGAAGGCATCGAGATGGTGTCTTGCGTGACCAACGACCTGGAGGTTCCAGCCAACAGCGAACTCGTCATCGAGGGCTACGTGAACCCCGGGGAGCTGCGCAGGGAGGGTCCTTTCGGCGACCACACGGGCTACTACTCCCTGGCCGACGACTATCCGGTGCTGCACGTGGAAGCCATCACCATGCGGAAGCACTCCGTGTTTCCGGCCACCATCGTGGGCCGACCGCCCCAGGAGGACGCCTACCTGGGCCTGGCCACGGAGCGCATCTTCCTGCCCCTGCTGCGCCTGGTGCTGCCGGAGATCCGCGACATGCACCTGCCCGCGGCCGGCGCCTTCCACAACCTGGTGATTCTCTCCCTGCGGAAGGAGTACCCGGGCCACGCCCAGAAGGTGATGAACGCCATCTGGGGCACGGGCCAGATCATGTTCACCAAGGGCATCGTGGTGGTGGACGAGGACATCGATCCCCACGACCTGAACGAGGTGCTCTTCCGCCTCACCAGCAACGTGGATCCCAAGCGGGACCTGCTCTTCACCGAAGGGCCCCTGGACGTGCTGGATCACGCCAGCGACCGCTTCGCCTTCGGCAGCAAGGTCGGCATCGACGCCACCCGCAAGAACCGCCCCGGCGACGGTTACGCCCGCGAATGGCCCCGGGACCTGGTGTTCCCCGCGGAAGTGCTGGAGCGGATCGCCCGGCGCTGGAAGGAGTACGGGCTGTAAAGCCGCAGTTCCTCAGAGCACGAAGATCGCATAGATGATGGAGATGACCGCCAGGGGCACCATGCCCATGGCTGCGAGGTTCGCGGTGCG
>JBBQHW010000012.1:0-59852 GCA_038324335.1 Holophagales bacterium | reverse complement strand
GACAATTTTACGCGCCTGCAGGGCGAGGGCGAAGCCTTCTACATGATCGCGGACTGGCATGCGCTCACCTCGAAGTACGAATCGGTCGAGGAGATCTGGCCGGCCACCCAGGAGCTCACGGCCACCTATCTGGCCGCGGGGCTGGATCCAGACCGCGCCACGATCTTCGTGCAAAGTTTGGTGAAGGAGCACGCCGAGTTGCATTTGCTGCTGTCCATGGTGACGCCCCTCTCCTGGCTGGAGCGGGTGCCCACCTACAAGGAGAAGCTGCAGAACTCCGTGGCGGACCTTGGCAGCTACGGCTTCCTGGGCTACCCGCTGCTGCAGACCGCCGACATCATCATCTACAAGGCCCACAAGGTGCCCGTGGGCGAGGACCAGCTCTTCCACCTGGAACTGGCCCGGGAAGTGGTTCGCCGCTTCAACTTCCTCTACCAGCGCGAAGTGTTCCCCGAGCCCGAGGCCGTGCTTACCCAGACGCCCAAGGTGCCGGGTCTGGATGGCCGGAAGATGTCGAAGAGCTACGGTAACTGCATCTACCTGCGGGACACCAACGCCGAGATCCTGGAGAAGTGCACGCGCCAGATGGCTTCGGACCCGGCCCGCCTGCGCAAGACCGATCCGGGCAACCCCGACATCTGTCCGGTGTTCGACTTCCACAAGCTCTTCAGCGATGACGCCACGGTGGCCCTGGTGAACACCGAGTGCCGGCGGGCGGGCATCGGCTGCTTCGACTGCAAGAAGCGCGTGGCCGAGGCCCTGACCCGCCGCATCGAGCCCGTGCGCGAAAAAATCGAGGCCAACCTCGCCCGTCCCGGCTACCTCCAGGAAGTGCTCCGGGCGGGCAGCGACCGGGCCAGGTCCGTGGCGGCAGACACCATGGCCGACGTGCGCGACGCCATGAAGATGCCGAACCTCTGAGAGCCGGTGCCGAAGGCACTCTTGCGTTCCTGGACACCCCTGGTAGACTTTTCCTCTTGATGGTCCCTTAGCTCAGCTGGTTAGAGCATCTGACTCTTAATCAGAGGGTCCCCGGTTCGAGTCCGGGAGGGACCACCAGAACAGGAGCCCGCAGACCAACATCTGCGGGCTTTTTTGCGTTTTCCGTTCTGTCGAAGAACTGCCACTTCGCCTCGAAGTGGCCAAATCTTACGGGTCTTACCGGCCCGCTGTCACTCCGTCAAATCTCCACGGGTGTGGCCTTCTGGAGTGGTGCCGGGCGCTATATTTGAAAGGCCAAGGAATCCCCCGGGAGGACTGGCGAAATACAGCAATGACGGGAGGAACATCGTGCCTTTGAAAAACACCCTCATCGACCTCATGCCGGCGCCCCTGGTCCGGATCTTCGCTGCCCCCTACTGCGCGGGCAAGGGGATCGCCAGCGGCGTGGCGAAGGCCGACGAGCTCCACGCCAACCAGGGCCTATTCTCCACGGTGGATCTGCTGGCCGAGGAGGTCTTCAGCCGGGAGGACGTGGAAGCCACAGTCCAGATCTACCTCCGCATGATCGAGGCCCTGAAGGACCGCCCCTTCGCCAGCATCAGCCTCAAGCCCACCTCGCTCGGCATCAACGAAAGCGAAGCCTACTGCCAGGACAACCTCCGCCGCATCGTGGCTGCGGCCGCCGTCCATGGACTCCACATCACCCTGGACATGGAGGATCGTCACTTCACGGACGTCACCCTGCGCATGTTCAAGGTCCTCCGGAACGAGTTCGACAACTTCGGCATCGTGCTCCAGAGCCGTCTCTTCCGCACTCCCGAGGACATCAAGGCCCTGCATGCCAAACCCTGCAAGGTCCGGATTTGCATCGGCATCTACCGTGAGCCCGCGGAGGTGGCCCTGCAGGACAAGCCGGACATGAAGGCCAAGCTCTTCGAGTACGTGCAGCTGCTGTTGGACCACGGCCACTACCCCGAAATCGCCACCCATGATGAGCCCTTGATCCGCCGCTGCATCGAATACCTCGACAGTCAGGGCGTGCCGAAAACGGCCTACGAATTCCAGATGCTACTAGGGGTGCCTCGCCACGAACTCCAGCAGGAGATCGTCAAGCGCGGCCAGATCGTGCGGCTGTACGTGCCTTTCGCCGAGGATTGGCAGTACGCGGTGCACTACATGAAACGCCGCCTGGCCGCCAATCCCGCCATGGCTCTGATGGTCATGAAGAACCTGTTCGGCAGTTAAGGCGGATTGTCATTGAGAAATCCGTTCCTCGAGGTTATGTTGCTCCCACGGGACCGTGTCCTACCTGTCTGGAGTAATCCATGAAGAAGTTGATTGCCCTCGCCCTCGTGAGCTCTTTCGCACTGGTGGCCTTCGCCGCCGACGAGAAGAAGCCCGAGCCCAAGAAATCATCCTGTGGCATGGCCTGCTGCGAAAAGAACAAGGCCGCCTCCTGCAAGGACTGCCCGGACTGCGGCAAGAAGAAGGGCGGGCCCAGTAAAGACTCGCCCAAGAAGGGCTGAGCTTCTCCGAATAGACCTGCTTCACCTCCCTCCAGGACCCGTTCCTGGGGGGTTTTTCATGTCCCGGCCCCTTCCTAGGGGTGAGGGTTTCATGGTTCCCTGGAATTGATGAATACCCGCGCCTGGATCCCCGCAACCTTCCTGTTTTCCCTCATCGCAGCTGCAACTGCCGGCTGGCTGTGGACCCGGGAGGCGCCCAACCCCCCCCAGGGTCAACCGGCCGTCGTCACTCCGGGGCAAAGCCGCGGGCTGCGCCGGGCTGCCCCCGTACCCGAGCGGCTGGTGGATCAGTCGCCCCTGCTCACGGCCCGCGGCCTGGTGCCCCTGGCCAGGACCTTCGAGGAGCGGCAGTTGGCGCTCCAGGCTGAGCGGCTGGGCAACCACTCGGTGGACCTCGCCTTTGCCGACGCGCTCCGCCGGGCGGCAAATACGGCCATCCCGCAGACGGCAGAACTGAAGGAATTGTCAGGGGCCAAGGCCACGGCCCAGGCCGCGGTGGAAGCCGATGGCCACCTGATCGCCCGGCTCACCCGACAGCTGGCCCTCGCGCAGGAGTCCCAGAAGGAGGGGCTGGAAGACCAAATCGAGATCGCCAAGGCCCAGCTCGAATTGGACAAGGACGAACTGGAGACGGCCTCGAACGATCTCGCCAAGGCCGGGGGCGATCCCCAGGCCAAGCTCCGGCGCCTGAAGGAAGCCCATGAAGCGGCTGATCGCGAATCCTCCCAGGCCATGGCCCCACCCCAATCCCCCTTCCGCTTCCAGGCGGGCAGCCTCATCGGCCGGATCCAGGAGTGGCGGGAGGAGCTCTCGAAATGCACCCGGCTGGAACGGGCCCAGGCTGAAGCCCAGCTCAAAGGCCACGCGCTTGCCAAGCGCCGCGCGGATATCGAGGCCCAGGCGAACACGGAGAAGACCGATCGCGAAGCCGCCAAGAGTGCGGCATCGAACCTGATGAAGGGGGCTGCGGCGAAGGGCAATCTGGGCCGTGGCGAGGCCAAGGCGGCCGTCTCCTCCCTCAAGCAGGTTGGCAACGTCCAGCGCCGGTTGTCCACCATGGCCCGGCGCATTCAGGATCAGCAGGCCCTGGGCGAGACTTATGGCGCCTGGCTCATCCTGGCGGACGGGTACAGGAATGTGGCCCTGCACAACCTCATGGCCACCCTCCTGGAAATGCTCGGAGTAATCCTGGCCGCCTATCTGCTGGGCCTGCTCATCGATCGCACGCTGCGCCACGGCACGACCGGTGAACGGGCCTCGGCGGGGGCTTCGAAGTCCGTGCTGAAGGTGATCATCCAGGTGGTCGTCGTGTTCACCATCCTTTTCATGATCGTGGGCCTGCCTGCCCAGACCACCACGGTCATCGGCCTCGCGGGTGCGGGCCTCACGGTGGCTCTCAAGGATTTCATCGTGGCCTTTTTCGGCTGGTTCATTCTCATGGGCCGCAACGGCATGCGCCTGGGCGACTGGGTTGAGATCCGGGGCGTGGGCGGCGAAGTGGTCGAGATCGGCCTGTTCCGGACCATCATCCTGGAAACTGGCAGCTGGGCCGATGCAGGCCACCCCACGGGCCGCCGGGTTTCCTTCGTGAACAGTTTCGCCATCGAGGGCCACTTCTTCAACTTCTCCACCTCCGGCAAGTGGATGTGGGACGAGCTCAACGTGGTCATCCCCGCGGGCCAGGACCCTCACCTGGTCATCGACGGGGTTCAGAAGCTGGTGGAGGCGCAGACCGAGTCCAACGCGAAGCTGGCCGAAGCAGAATGGGAGGAGACCGCCGCCAAGTACCGGGTCAAGGCCTTCAAGGCCGTGCCCGGCGTTCAGGTGGCCCCGGGGCCCAACGGCATGGAGATCCGGGCCCGCTACATCACCCGTGCCTTCGAGCGGCACGAGACCCGCCTCCGGCTGAACCAGGCTGTGGTGGAACTGATGCACGGTTCGTGGGGAGACACCGAAGGCTCCCCCCCGAAAGCCGAGGCCTGATGATCTCGTTCTCGAACGTCAGCAAGCAGTACGGCCGCCAGATTCTCTTCATCGAGGCGGATTTCCAGCTCAATCCAGGTGAAAAGGTGGGCCTGGTGGGCCCCAATGGGGCTGGGAAATCCACCCTGTTCCGCATGATCATGGGCGAGGAGGCGCCGGACGAAGGCACCATCTCGCTGCCGAAAAAGCTCACCCTCGGCTACTTCCGGCAGGAGGTAGACGAGATGTCCGGGCGGCCCGTGCTGGACGAGGCCATCGCCGGCAGCGGACGGCTGGGCGACCTGCACCACGAGCTCATCGACCTGGAACACGCCATGGCCGATCCCGAACGGGGCGACGAGTTGGAGGCCATCCTGGACCGCTTTGGCCATGTGCAGGAGGAGTACCAGCATCTCGGCGGCTATGAGCTGGAAGCCCGGGCCCGGGCCTGTCTCCACGGATTGGGCTTCGAGGACGATCAGATCGATGGCGACGTGGGCGCCCTCTCCGGGGGCTGGAAGATGCGCGTCTCCATGGCCAAGGTGCTGCTGGGGAACTTCGACGTGCTGCTCATGGATGAGCCCACCAACCACCTGGACATCGAGTCCATCCTCTGGCTCGAGAATTTCCTCAAGGCCGTGCCCGCCACGCTCCTGATGACCAGTCATGACCGCGATTTCATGAATCGCGTGGTCACCAAGGTGCTGGAGATCGACGGCGGCGACATCGTCACCTACTCCGGCAACTACGATTTCTACGTCAAGGAGCAGGAGACCCGGGAGGCCAACCAGGAGGCGGCCTATGCCCGCCAGCAGGCCAAGCTGGCCAAGGAGCAGCGCTTCATCGACCGCTTCTCTGCCAATGCCGCCAAGGCCGCCCAGGTGCAGAGCCGGGTGAAGGCCCTGGACAAGATCGAGCGCATCGAGCCGCCCAAGAAGCGGCGTGTGGTGAAATGGGATTTCCGCATCCCAGGTCGCTCCGGTGATGACGTACTCATGCTGGAAGGCGTCTCCAAGGCCTACGGCGCTCGCCGGATCTACAAGGATTTCGCCTTCCACATCCGTCGCGGCGAACGCTGGTGCGTCATGGGCAAGAACGGCGCCGGGAAGTCGACGCTGCTGAAGATGGTGGCCGGGGCCATTCAGCCGGATGCGGGCAGCGTGCGCCTGGGGGCCAGCCTGCGCGTGGGCTACTTCTCCCAGCAGGCCCTGGACCTGCTCAACCCCGACCTCACCGTGCTCGAGCAGCTGCAGCAGGACTTCCCCATGGAGGGCCTGGGCGTCGTCCGGAACCTGCTGGGCGCGTTCCAGTTCTCCGGCGACGACGTGGACAAGAAAATCCGCGCCTTGTCCGGGGGTGAGAAATCCAGGCTGGTGATGGCGCGGATGCTTTTCGATCCGCCGAATTTTCTGGTGCTGGACGAGCCCACCAACCACCTGGACCTGGCTACCAAGGAGATGCTCATCGAGGCGCTGAAGGACTTCGAGGGCACCATGCTCTTCGTGTCCCACGACCGCGAATTCCTGCGCGGACTGGCCAACCGCGTGCTGGAACTGGGTGGCGAGGAGCACGAGGGCCCGGTACTGTTCGGCGGTTCGTACAAGGAATACGTGGAGCGCATGGGCCGTGAGGCCCCGGGCGTCCACAACTGAGCTGTGCCGTTAGGTGGTTCGCAACGGGGGCGGTGGCTGGCAGATCAACTTGAGCCTTGCTCCGCTGCGGGGATGGGCCAGTTCCAGCCGATGGGCGTGCAGGAGGTAGCCCAGGTCCCCGGGCACGGCCGTGGTTTCCGGGAGCGGTATCCCGCCGGGCCCATAGAGCGGATCACCCACCAGGGGGTGGCCTGCGAAGGCCAGGTGGATGCGAATCTGGTGCGGGCGGCCCGTGAGAATCTCCACGTCCACGAGGGTGGCGCCTTCCCGCCGTTCCAGCACGGTCACACGGCTCAGCGAAGGACGACCGCCTGGGCTTGCGGCGTGGAGCGTGCCCAGGGGCGCATAGGGGATCTCGCCGATGGGGGCTGTGATCTCGAAGGCAGACTGTTCCGGGTGACCGGTGCATAGGGTTCGGTAGATCTTGCTTGTGCCGGACTCGCGGAAGGCCGCCTGGAGCGACTTGGCAGCGCCAGTGGTGGGCGCGAAGAGCACCAGACCTGAGGTGCCCCGGCCCAGGCGATGCATGGGGCTGGCCTCGGGATGCCGCCGCCGCACCAAGGCCAGGAGCGTGTGTTCGACAAAGTCGCCGCCCCCGGGCAGGGTGGGCAGGCCACTGGGTTTGGCGACGGCGAGCAGGGCATCGTCCTCGAACAGGATGGCCGTGCCCAGGGGCACGTCGGGTTCGCGCCAGGGTGGGCGCTCCCACATGAGGCACTGTCCAGCCAGCAGGGTTTCGCCCTCCTTGGCGAGGCGATCTTCCAGGTGGACCTGGCCCGCCTCGATGCGCTCCCGCCACTGAGCCTCGGTGGCCCGGGGATAGCGGGTCGTGAGGTGGTGTAGTACGGTCTGGCCAGCCGCGGCCGAGGCGATCTGTTCCCGATGGCGGAAGCCCCCGTTCAGCGCATGCATGGTCCATCCCAGGGCCTGCCGGAAGCCTCCGGAGGGCCCTGGATTATCGCAGCTTGAACCGTTGCACGGTCGTCTTGAGGGATTCCGCGACCTGGGACAGATCCTCCGAAGTTCGGGCGATCTCGGTGACGGTGGCGGCCAGCTGGTGGGTGGCCGCGGCATTCAGATCCAGCTGGTTGGCGGTCTGGTCCATGAGGCGACCCACCTCCTGACTGGTCTTCGCCTGGTTGCCGCTCAGGGTATCGATTTCCGTGATGCTCTCGGACACCTTGGAGATCCGGGCTCGGATGGCCTCCAGGTGGTGCATGGTCACGTCCACGCTGGAGGCACCCTCGGTCACGGCCTCTTGCATGGCGTGGATGGTCTCCTCGATCTCCTTTGCGCTCTGGCCACTGCGTTCCGCCAGGATGCGCACCTCCTCGGCGACGACGGCGAATCCCTGGCCCTGGGTCCCGGCCTTGGCAGCCTCGATGGCGGCGTTGAGCGAGAGCAGGTTGGTCTGCCGGGCGATGCCCTGGATCACCTTCACCGCCTGGGTAATGCGTGAGGTGGCTTCCTGGATGGCCGCCATACCCTGGGCCGTGCCCCGGCCCGTTTCGGCGCCGCGATCAGTGTCCGTGACCGCCCGCTCCGTTCTGGCACCAGTCTCCTGGGCGTGGTTGGCCATGGAGGCCACGTTGGCGTCGAGCTGGCGCAGGGCCAGGATGACCTCCTGCCCCGCCCGTCGCAAGTCCTCGCCCACCCGGGCCGTCTCTTGGACCGTGGCGTTCATTTGTTCCGCGCTGGCTGCCAATTCGGTACTGCCGGAGGCCACCTGCTCGGAAGCTGCCCCCATGCTGCCCAGGGCCTGGTTGAGATCGGAGACCATGCCATTGAAGGTGGCGGCCAACTGGCCGATCTCATCCTGGCTTTCGACGGGCGCCTTCACCGTCATGTCCCCCGAGGCCACCTTGGCGATGACCCCGGACAGGTTCGCCAGCGGAGAAAGAATGGAGGCTCGCACCCGATGGGTAACGATGGCGCTGATCAGGATCAGCAGGGCCAGGCCCGCCACCACAGACCCGATGCGCATATTTCGTTCGCTGCGATACAGCTCGGCCGTGGACATGGAGACCCCGAAGGAGGCCACCAGATCCCCGACCTTGCGATCCTTGAGAACATCGATCCCGAAGGCGCCATGGCAGGCGATGCAGGAATCCTTGACCCGGCCCGGGCTCAGCACGTAGATGCGAGGGTCGCCGCCTGCCTCCGTGTAGTGGCTGACCCGTTGCTCGACCTTCGGGTTCCCCGTAAAAAAGCTCGTGCTCTCCCGTTCAAAGGCGGCTGCGGCGGGGTCCTTCGAGAAGCGGCCGTCCAGAACGCGGTGGAAGGTCATGCCCCGACTCTGGCAGTACTCCTCGGCGTCCTGATGGAACATGGAGCGCGAGGCCACTGCGAGAGAAGTCAGATTCTCCTCGAATGCCTTTTCCGCCTGGGACGTCTGATAGGCACTCACGCCCCAGATGACCAGGCCCAGAAGCACCGCCAGGGCCGTGGCCACAGGCAGGAAGAATTTCAGGGCCAAACCCTTTCGGTTCAATGAATGCCTCACTTTTCCAAGCCAATGCATGGCGTAAACGATCTCTTCGGCCCTCTTTCTCCCTTGATTGAATAGTGGTCAAAAGGTGTGATGCGAATCAACCCTGACTCAAAATGGAGATCCTGGCATCGGTAATGCTCAAGTAGGCGAATTGGCCTTCCGTTGAGTCATCAAGGCCAAGGTGGCCCAACCGGGAGGATATGCATGCGAAAGACATGGACAACCCTGGCCTTGGTCGCGCTGGTGGCGCTGCCGATGGCCGCCCAGACTCGGGACCAGGCCAAGGCCTTCGTGAAGCAGGCCGTGGAGTTTGCCAAGAAGAATTCCAAGGACAAGTTCACCGAAGAAGTCAGTGGCATCAAGGGCCAGTTCCACTTCACCAAGGGCCAGAACAACGACCTCTACATTTTCGTGTACGACCTGGAGGGCAAGGTGGTGGCCCACGGCGTGCGGCGCGAGCTGGTGGGCGTGAACCGCTGGGCTTCCAAGGATCCGGATGGCAAGGCCTGGATCCAGGACTGGACCAAGCTCGTGAAGGAAAAGGGCAGCGGCTGGATCGAGTACAAGGAGCTGAACCCCGCCCAGGCCAACAAGGTCATGAAGAAGGCTTCCTTTGTGGAGCTCTTCAACGGCATGGTCATCGGCGCCGGCATCTACGAGTAGAAAGCACGTGCGGGAATGGAAAAGGAGGGCGTTGTCGCCCCCTCCTTTTCAGGTAGCGCCGCAGGCGCTATTTCCTAGCCTTCAGCAATCGATCCAGCAGCTTCTGATCCACGTATTGCGTGACCTCTTTCAACCTATCTCCAGCTTGCGCAAGCAAGCTGGAGCATTCCTCCTGCATGTCGGTGACATATTCCGCATCCAAGATGTCCTTGAGGTTGATAACCACGTTCCAGACGCCGCCTCGCACGCCCGCATAGGCCATCTGCGCGCCCACGGCCGCGTCTGAGATGGAAGCCACCTTGCCCAGGTGGGCGGCCTCACCGGCCAGTTCCAGGGCCGCAAGGCTCGCCTTGGCGGTTTCGAGGGGCACGTCGATGGCCACCTTCAGGCCGGCCTGCATGGCAGCCTGGCGGGCGGCCTTCTGCTCCGATGTGCCATCCGGCTGGCGCCGCGCGTCCATGAAGGCATTGAAGGCATTGGTGTCGGCGTCCACGGCCATCAGGAGGCGGTCCTTGAGGACCTGGGCCTTTTCGGCGAGGGCGATGAGTTTCGCGTCCTTCTCGCCATCCGGTCCACCCTGGGCCAGGTTGGCCACCATGCTGGCCAGCGCTGCGCCCAGGCTGCCCGCCAGGGCCGCGATGGAACCGCCCCCGGGCGCCGGCGTATCCCGGCTGACCTCGTCCGTGAAGGCGTGGATCGGCATGGACACCAGGGCCTTGGCGTCGAAGGTGGGCAGGCCCAGCACCTTCTTCTCCACCTCGAAGGGCGCCACGTCGCCAAGGCCCATGGAAAACACGGCCGTTTGCAGGATGTCGCTGGTGGGCACGCCGGTGGACTTGCCCATGGCCTTCAGGTAATGGCGCCCCGAGGCCAGCAGGCACTGGAAGGGCACCAGGCCCACGATCTCGCTGCCGGTGACCACCAGTCCCCGGTCGGCGGCCAGGCGACGGGCTTCTTCGAGCACGGCGTGGGGGGCCGTCTGCTTATAGTCCGTGAGGTTCACGCTGATTTGGGCTCGGCGGTAGGTGTCCACGTACCAGCCGATGGCCTTGCAATGGTTGAAGGTGCCCCGACGGCGGACCTTCTGACCTACAGGGTTTCCGGGGTCCACGTCGTTCAGGCGCAGGAGGGTCGGCAGGTCGTAGCCGTGGGCCGAGGCGCAGTGATCAGCCGTTTCCTGGAAGGTGGCGCCCGTAAAGTCGCAGTTGCCACAGGGGAAGGAACCCTCGGCGTAGTAGATCAATTCGCCGGCCTGGTAGTAGGGCTGCACGCGCCCGCGCCGGGCCACGCGGCCCTTCTCGCGCAGTTCGAAGGCGATGTCCGTGGCGTGGGCCTTGTCGCTGGAATTGAGGGTGACGTTGTAGGCCACCAGGAATTCCCGGGCCCCGACGATGGTGGCGCCAGCCTTGGCGTTGAATTCGTCTGGACCGAAGTCCGGCTTCCACTCGGCGTCTTTCAGCTTCGTCGCCAGACCTTCGTACTCGCCCCTCCGCACGTCGGCCAGATTGCGGCGCCCGGGTCGCGCGGCGGCGGCCTCGTAGAGGTAGACGGGAATGGCCAGTTCCTTGCCGACACGTTCACCCAGGCGCCGGGCCAATTCCGCGCACTCCTCCATGGGGACGCCCTCCACGGGCACGAAGGGCACCACGTCCGTGGCGCCCATGCGGGGGTGGGCCCCATGCTGCTGGCGCATGTCGATAACCCGGGCGGCTTCCTGGATGCAGCGGAAGGCGCCTTCCAGCACGGCTTCCGGTTCGCCCACGAAGGTGATGACCGTGCGGTTGGTGTCGGCGCCGGGATCCACGTCCAGCACCTCGACTCCAGCCACCGCTGCGATGGCCTCCGTCACCTGCTTGATCTTCGCGGCATCCCGACCCTCCGAGATGTTCGGCACGCATTCCACCAGCCTGCGGGACATGGGTCCTCCGTTCGTTCAAGTCTAGCCGTGGCGCCGTGCCGCGCTCCAAAGCCGGGCTGCGGGGCGGCCCGGCTTTGGAGATAAATTGACAAAACGTTAATGAAGAAGGCTCTTCCTATCTCGGAACGCGCAGCGTTCCGAGCCCTACCGATCCCCCCGGCGCAGCTCCCCTACTTCGTTTTTCACGCCACTCACCACATGGCCCGTGGGCCCCACGCGAGACGCCGTATCGCAGGTGCCGGTCTGGTCGTCGAAGAAGAAGTCGGGTTCGAACTCGCGCAGGAAGTCGGCCTTTTCGAGACCACCCAGGAACATGGCCTCGTCCACCTGGATGTTCCAGGCCATGAGGGTGCGAATGGCGCGCTCATGGGCCGGGGCGCTGCGGGCGGTCACGAGGGCCGTGCGGATGCGCATGGGGGCGCTCATGGCCATGTCCTGCAGGGGCCGCAGTGCTTCGAGCAGGGGCTTGAAGGGCCCCGGGGGCAGGGGCACGGCGGCGTGCTTGATCTCGTGGGCCTGGAAGGCGGCCAGGCCGCTTTCGGCGTAGACCCGCTCGGCCTGGTCGCTGAACAGCACGGCGTCACCATCGAAGGCGATGCGGATCTCGTCCGGGTGCCGGTCCGCGGCCTGCGAGCTGTCCGGATACACGCGCGCGGCGGCGAAACCCGCCAGCAGGGCGGCGCGGACATCATCTTCCTTGGCGGAGAGGAACAGGTTCGCCCCCAGGGAGGTGAGGTAGGGGTAGGGATTCCGGCCCCGGGTGAACACCCCGCGCTCCAACTGGAGGTTGGCTTCCTGGGCACTGCGGAACACCCGCAGGCCGCTCACGGGATCGTTGCGTGAGAGGATCACCACCGCTACGCGATTCTCTCCCGCAGTGTTGAAGGCCAGCAGCTTCTTCACCAGGGGGAAGGCCACGCCGGGCCGGGCGGGCAGGTCCAGCCGCGAGAGTTGCAGTTCCATGTAGGCGCGGTCATCGGCTTCCTCGAAAACCCGGTTCTCCTCCTCGAAGTCGAAGAGGGCGCGCGAGGAAATGGCGACGACGAGCTTGCCTGCGAGGGTATTGGGCATGGCCATAGAGTAGCCGGGCCGGGTGGGTACCCGGGCCGCTAGACTGTCCCCATGCCGCGCCTCTACTTCGACGCCAACGCCACGACCCCGTCCCATCCGGAGGCGGTGGAGGCGGTGCGACGGGCCATGGTGGAGGACTGGGCCAACCCCACCAGCACCCACCGGGAGGGCCAGCGGGCGCGCCATCGCCTCGAGGAGGCCAGACGGGAGATCGCCGCGTCGTTAGGGGTGGCTGCCGGCGAACTGGTCTTCTGCGCCAGCGCCACCGAGGCCCTGCACCTGCTGATCCGGGGGCTTGGGCCGGCCCTGGGGGACCGGCCCGCGGCGGTGTTCCCGGGGGAGCACAGCGCCTGCCTGAATCCTTTGCGCGATTGGTCCCGCGTGGCCTGGCTGCCGGACCTTCCCACCGGCTGCGCCACCGTGGTGCAGATGGCCGCCAGCAACGAGACGGGCATCCTGTACGACATGCCTGTGGTGCTGGATGCGCTCCGCATCAAGGACTGCGCCCAGGCCTGGGGCAAGGTGCCTGTGGATCTCGCCGACTGCGATGCCGCAGTCTTCAGCGGGCACAAGGTGGGTGGCCCCCGGGGCGTGGCCCTGCTGTGGATGCGACCCGGTCTGCCCTGGGAGCCGCTCATGGAAGGGCCCCAGGAACGACGGCGTCGGGGCGGCACGGAGGATCTGCCCGCCATTTTGGGTCTGGCGGCGGCCCTGCGACACTTGCCGGAGCGGCAAGAGTCCAATGCCGCTCTGGCGCCCATGCGGGATGCTTTCGAAGCGGAACTCCTTGCCTGGAACCGGGACATCGAAATCATCGGCCAGGGTTCACCGAGGCTGCCCAACACCAGCTGTGTGCTATTCCGGGGCAGGAACGGCGAGGCCTTGCACGCTTCGCTGGACATGGCGGGCTTTGCGGTAAGCACCGGCAGCGCCTGCCACAGTGGTTCCGTGAAGCCGAGTCATGCAATTACTACCCTAGGGCATAGTTTGGAAGATGCGCGCTCGGTGCTTCGCTTTTCCATGCTGCCGGACGCGCAAGCCGACGAGGTTGCGGCCCTGATGGCGGCCCTCAAGCAGTTGACTTGATCGCCAGCAGGACCAAGCAGGAGAACCCATGAAAAGGAAACGGGCCAGTCTGCTTGCCACCTGGCTGGGCTTCGGGTTCCTGGTGGGCCTGACAGGTTGTGGACCCAACAGCAATTGCGGGTGCACGCCAGCCCCTTCCGGTGTCGTGCAGGGGCACGTCACGGATGGGCAGGGTCATCCCCTCGCAGGCGTTGTGGTGAGCGCGGTGCAGGCCAGTGGTTCCGACCCCAGCCAGCAGTACATCGCGGCCGTGACGATGGGAACGACGGGATCCGACGGGGCCTTTGATTTCCCCGTATATCTCGGCAGCTATCGGCTGCTGGTTCGTGCCCAGGTGAGTGCCACGGTCTTCCTGCCCCGCCTGGGGCCGGTGTTGGAGATGAAGTCTGCCGGCACCGCGGTGGCTGGATTGGACCTGGAACTGACTGCGACGACGCCAGCGAGCCTGTCTTTGGCCATCTCGCCGGTCCATGGCGCGCAGCAGGAGGACACCCTGATGCTCGAACAGATCCTGCTGCAGGACGGCGTGAACTACCATCTCCCCGTGGCGAACCTCAAGCCTGCAGTGGTAGCTGGACAGGAACTGGTCGAGATCCCGAATCAGCCCCCGGGCACCTACGCCCTTTCTCTTTGGCGCGGTGAAACCACAGGCACCCACGCCCTGAGCGGTACGGCCCAGGCCGGCTTCACCCTGGTGGCAGGTGGCGTGACGAACCTGATCCTCACGGTGCCATAGCGGGCAATCGGCTCACTTTGCCCTGGCGGCTACCTTCCTGGAATGGGTGAGGAAGCCCGTGGTTAGTGGTCCTGGATCATTCCTTGAGCGAGCCCAAGTAGCGGTCGCCCGTCCGGGGCCTGGGCCCACTTGACGCCCAACCAGGCGGCCACGGTGGGCGCGAGGTCCCACAGGGGCACAGCACCCAGCGCACCTCTCCCGGCACCCAGCACGATGAGCCAGGTGTGCATGGATTTCGTGCCGGAGGCATAGGCGTGGGCGCCATGGCGGCCAAAAAATTCGTCCGCTTCCTCGCGACTCGACCGGGCCCTGGACAGCCACTGTCCTTCGGGGGCCAGCACCACCAAGTCGCCTACGCGGGGGCTGCCCGCCAGGTGGTAGCGGGTGGGTACCCTGTTCCGGGTCCAGGCCTTGAGCCCGGCGCCCTGCAACTTGGCCAGGGCTCGGTCGGCGTCCCCTGGACGCTTGAGGTAGACGTACGCGCTGCCGCCATGGGTGATCAAGGTGCAGCCGATGCCGTCCAGCACCGAGGGCAGGTGGACGCGGCGGCGCATGGGTGCCATGCCGTGGTCAGAAGCGAGGATGATCCGCAGGCCCGGGTGCTCGACCTGCATGCGCTGGAGCCAGGGCGTCAGCTGATCGTCCATGGCTTTCAGCTTGGCGATGACCTTGGCGCTGCGAGGGCCATGCAGGTGGCCCTCCTCGTCCGTGCCGGAGAGGTAGGTCATGACGAGGCCCGCGCCATCCTTCAGCGCAGCTTCGCTGAAGGCCAGGGCCTCTGAATCCGGCCGGTCCAGACGGAAGACTTCCATGCGCCACGGACTCACGCCCTCCCAGGGGCCCGTGGCGCCCACCCACTGGAACACGGCCGTGCGCACGCCGCCGCGGGTGGCGGCCACCCACAGCGGTTCGCGCTGGAGTTGCTCCACGTAAGAAGCATTGAGCACCAGGGCATGGGTCGCGGGATCCAGATAGGCATTGGCCACCACACCGTGGTGCTCAGGCCAGCAGCCCGTGGCCATGGTCACGTGGCCGTTGAAGGTGGTGGCGGGGAAGGGGGGCAGTCCCTCGCCCCGGCGGCCCAGTTCCGACAACGCCCATAGTTTCGGCATGGTGCGCGCCGTGAACTGGTCCGCGCCCACGCCATCGGTGCTGATCAGCAGCACGGGCGACGCGGCCTGGAGGGCCGCGGCAAAGAAGATGGCGAGGTAGGTGGTGCAGCGCATGCTTCGAGGGTAACAAACCTCGTCGGACAGCGGGTCAAGCTACCCTGGGGGGATGATAACTTCGCCTTGGCCCTACCCCCTGCTCCGCCTCAAGCCCGGCAAGGAGGGGATGCTGTCGAAGCGTCACCCCTGGGTGTTCTCGGGGGCCCTGGCGCAGGCTCCGGAGGGCCACCTGATGCGCCTGGCCGATGAGGCAGGTCAGGTGCTGGGCGTGGGCACGGCGAGCCCCACGAACCCGCTGGCGGCGCGGATCTTCCGTTTCGAAGATGCGCCATTGGACGAGTCCTTCTTCCGGTCCCGCTTCGAAGCGGCCCTGGCCTTGAGGAAGGAACTGGGGCTGTGGGACCCGGAGGGCGGCTGCCGCTGGATCTTCGGCGAAGGCGATGGTCTCCCGGGCCTGGTGGTGGATCGCTATGCCCGGGCCCTGGTGCTCCAGGTGGGCACGGCAGGACTGGAAACCCTTCGCGACATCTGGTGGCCCCTCCTGGTCGAGATCGGCAAGCGGGAGGGCCTCACCGCCTTCGTGGAACGCAGCCAGTCCAGCCGCCGGGACGAGGGGCTGGACCCCGTGAATCGACTGCTCAAGGGCAGCCTCAGCGGGCCCATCATGCTCCGCGAAGGGGCCGCCAGGTTCACCGTGGACCTGCTGCGTGGCCAGAAGACAGGCTTCTTCCTGGACCAGCGGGAACATCGGTTGCAACTGGGTCGGGTATCGAAAGATCGCCGCGTGCTCAACGCCTTCGGCTACACCGGCGGGTTCAGCATCCAGGCCGGTCTGGGCGGTGCGGCAGAAGTGGCCACCCTGGACATCAGCGCCCCGGCCCTGGACCAGGCGGAGCGCGACTGGGCCGCCAACGGCCTGGACCCCGCCCGGCACCTGAGGATGGAAGGCGATGCCTTCGAGCTCATGCGGCAGCTCGAGCCCATGGGCTGGGATCGCGTGATCATCGATCCGCCCGCCTTCGCCAAGCAGCGCAAGGACGTGGAGAAGGCCTTCAAGGCCTACAAGGACGTCTTCCGCCTGGGTGCCCGCGCCACGGCGCCCGGCGGCATGCTCTGGTGCTTCTCCTGCAGCCAGCACCTGGACCGCACCCGCTTCCAGGAGGCGGTCTGGACCGCGCTGCTGGAGGCCGGTCGGGAAGCGAAAGTGCTGGCCCACCTTGGACAACCCAGCGACCACCCCTACTCCCTCAACCATCCGGAGGGGTTCTACCTCAAAGGTCTGTGGCTCAGCCTCAGCTAGGAGGGCCTCTCCATCGGCCGTGGGCCCTGGGTGCCAGTCGTGGGCGAGCGTGCTGCATCTCACCGCGGATGCGGTGTTATGCCCGGGGGCTGGTGGGTAGGGGCCAGGCGAATCCTTGTGGCTCATAGGATCGGGTTGCTGGCCCTGCTTTTGCTATGGGGAGCCATCCCCTGATCAGACTAAGGAGGCAAGATGTCGAATAAGGTTCTTCCCCGTGGAACGGTCTTTGGGCTCGCCACTTCCCTTCTCCTCGGCCTGAGCGCCCAGACCACTCCCAACGCACCTCCAACATCGGTTCCGCCGGTGACCATCCCGGATGGCGAACGGTATGACCGGGCGTTCACCATCGTGTATTCCGGGCCGAGGGGCGCGAGTGGCATGGACGGACGTACTGGATCCACCGGTTTGACTGGAAGCGCCGGGATGGATGGGAGCACTGGCCCAAGCGGCTCCGTCGGGAGTCAACACCCCAAACCAGGTGGCCGGGGTGGCTCGGGCGGACGAGGTGGAACCGGCAGCACCGGTGGACGGGGGTCCGATGGCGACAGAGGGAAACCAGGCGGCGATGGTCCCGATGTGAAGGTGGAAATGACGCTCGGGGAGGGCGATGTTGCCCTGCTGCGGATTCGCGTGTGGGCCAAGGATGAGATCAAGGACTTCCTGGTGGATCCCAAGGGCGGGTCCCTCACCGTGCGCACCGAAGGTGGAGCTGGGGGGCGCGGAGGCCGCGGCGGAAACGGCGGTCGGGGCGGGGATGGAGGCCGCGGAGGCCGGGGCGGAAGGGGCGGCTTTGGATCGCCGAATGGATCGTCAGGTTGGGCCGGTTCAACGGGCCTGACGGGTTCTACGGGATCGAGCGGGTTTGATGGCCAGAGCGGCCCAAGTGGTCGAGGCGGCGCCATCACAGGGAGGGTGAGTCCGAAGGCCAAGGCCTATCTCGGCGTGCTCCGCCTCGAAAATCCAGGGGGCCCTGCGCCGGTGATCCAAGAGGCTGACATCGCGCTCTGAGCAAGCGGCTGCTTCCAGCCTACCCCAGCCGGGTCAAGGCCTCGTCCACGCCCTTGGCGGTGAGCGCCCCGAGCCCCAAATCCAGCAGGTGGCTCAGCTTCACGTTGCCCATGGCGCCGAGCATGGAGGCCTTGAGCTGGGGAATGCTGGATTCCATGGCGGCGATGAGTTCCTTCACCTGCTTGCGGCGGCTCTCCAGGCTGGAGCAGCCGCAGAGGGGACAGCCACAGGGCACGATGGGGAAGCCGCGCAGCCAGGCGTAGCGCTGTAGATCCCGCTCCTCGCAGGTGCCCAGGGGGCGGATGACGGTGTTCAGGCCGTCGTCGCTCACCAGGCGCAGGGGCATGGTGCTGAGGCGGCCCTCGAAGAACAGGTTGATGAGCAGCGTTTCGATGAGATCGTCCAGGTGGTGGCCCAGGGCGATCTTGGTGTAGCCGTGCTGCTTGGCGAAGGAGTAGAGCACCCCGCGCCGCAGCCGTGAGCAGATGATGCAGGGCAGTTCTTCGGGCTTGGTGCGCACCATTTTGTCGATGGGGGCGGGGATGATGTGGTGGGGCACGCCCAGCCGCTCGCAGGTCTCGGCGATGGGATCGGGGTTGAACTGGGGAAAGCCGGGATCCACGGTGACCGACTCGACCGCGAAGGTCACCGGTGCCCGCTTGCGCAGCCGCTCCAGCACGTCCAGCAGGGCCCAGGAATCCTTGCCGCCGCTGACGGCCACCAGGATGCGGTCGCCGTCCTCGATGAGGTTGTAGGCGGCATTGGCCTCACCCACCCGGCGGGCCAGCTTCTTCTCCAGCCGGGGCAGGGCCTGGAGATCAGCCTCGGTGGGCGGCAGGGCCAGGCTGGGGAGGGCGCATGGGTTACTCACAATCGCTCGTTCATTGAATGGCTTCGAAGAGAGGCTCCGCCTCTCTTCGAAGCGGGGGTCCCAGGGGGGATGCAGAGGCCCACAGGGCCGGTCGGTCCCCCCTGGACAGCATTACATCACGCCGCAGGCTTTGCGCTCACCCCGTACGATCTGGCCCTGGACATCCTTGACGTACTCGGGGCAGGTGCAGTCCGGACAGGTGTTGCTGGATGTCTCCGAGCACAGGTCTGCGAAGGTCACCTTCTCCATGAAGGCGGAGATGTGGTCCGAGAGCCGATTCCAGAGGAGCTTGCTCATGCGCTCATCGGCCAGCAGGGCCTTGTTGGCGGACTTGGGATCTTCCTTGGCGGCGGCGTAGAAGCTGCTGTCCGTGAGGCGCAGCACCTCGCCCACGCTCACCTGGTTGCAGGGCCGCGTGAGGATGTAGCCGCCCTTGGGCCCGCGCACGCTGGCCACCACGCCGGCCTTCTTCAGCTTGTTGAAGATCTGCTCCAGGAAGGGCAGGGACAGCTTCTGGCGTTCAGCGATCACATGCAGCGGCACCGGTTGACCATGGCTGTGGTGGGCCAGGTCGAACAAGGCCTGCATGCTGTACCTGCCTCGGGCCGAGATCTTCACAAGCGGGACTCCGGTGTCCAGATTAATATTCCTGAGCGAATGAGTCAAGTTTATCCGTGGCTAGACTGGACGCTGGAGAGCCCCATGAAACCTGCCCTCATGGCCCTTGGAACCATGGCCTTGCTGGCCCAGCAGCCTGGCGTCGTCGCACTGCCACCTCCCGCCCTGCCGGAGGGGGCGCTGGTCGACCCCCACGACAGCAAGGCGTTGCTGGTGGGTGAAACGAACGCCAAGGCCATCCTGGCGCACCGGGCCGTCTTCCGCAACAACCTGGCCAAGGTGAACCTGACATCGGAGCTCAAGGCCCGCTGGAAGGCCGTGCGGCAGCCCTTCACCCTGGTGGTTGTGTTCGGCTCCTGGTGCGGCGACAGCCATCGGCAGCTGCCGGGCCTGTTGGCCCTCCAGGCTGAGCCCAATCCCTTCTTCGAGGTCCACTACCTGGGCGTGAATCGGGACAAGGCGGTCCCGCCCACCGCCTGGCCCAAGGGCTGCGCCCCGCAGCAGGTCGCCCTGGTGCCGACCTTTTACCTGTTCGCTATGCAGCCCGGCGGCAAACAACAACTGGCAGGTTCCGTGGTGGAGACTCCCCCCCGGGACGGCCAGACCATGGCGGAGGCGCTCGTGGAGCTGGTGGAGGCGGCCGGGAAGACCACCTCCCGCTGAGAACTCACAGCCAAGCCATTCGTGCCGATGAAGGGATCACCATGCGATGGCCTCCCCTTCTCCCGGCGTTCAGCCTGCTTCCCGGCCCTGGGACCGGTAAGTCGAACCGCGGGGCGGTGGAAGGATGAAGATACGGGGGTGGTTGGCTTGGTGGTGTGCGGCCCTTTTCCTCGGGGCCCAGCCCATTTCGGTGGCATTGGACAAGACCGTCTTGAGCCTGAATCCGCTCCTGTTGGCCCGGGAAGTCGAGGTGCAGGTGGCGGATCTGGTCTTCGATCGACTGGTGGCCCTGGATGAGCACGGTGCCTTCGTGCCCCAGCTGCTCGAAGGTTGGGAGATTTCCAAGGATGGTCGCGACATCCTGCTGAAGCTCCGTCCTGGCCTCATCTGGCAGGATGGCACGCCCATCGAGGCCGAGGATCTGGTGGCCACCTGGCGCATGCTTTCGCTGCCCCAGGTGCGGAGGGTCAACGATGTGGTGGGCGTCCGCACCCTGGACAGTCTGGTGGCCGAGGGGCCGAACCGCGTCCGGATCCACCTGAAGCGAGCCCGCGCCTCGCTCCTTTCAGACCTCTACAACTTCCAACCCGTTCCCCGGCGAAGCTACCTCCTGGGCGCGAACCCTCTGCAGCATCCTCTCAATTACGCGCCCATTGGCTCAGGGCCCTATCGTGTCCTGCCCGGTGCCCAATCGCGGGAGATCCAGCTTGAGCGGTGGACCGGCTACCGTGGTCCCCACCCAGGCCGCTGGAACGCCTTCCGCTTCCGAGCCCAGCCCTCGGAGGCGGCGGAGTACGGGCGCATGGTCAAGGCCCATGAGTACCATTTCGGGGAGCTCGATTGGTTCCGCCACTACCTGCTGCGCCGTGGCGCCTTTGGCGATGGCAGCCTGCGCCCACTCTCCTCGCCCGTGGCCTCGTTCAGTTGCTTCTGGTTCAATTGCAACCTCCAGCGCAGCGTGCTGGGGGATGTGCGGATTCGGAGGGCCTTGGCGGAAGCATTGCCCTGGGAATTTTTCAGGGCCCAGCGGCAGATCCGGGTCGAGCGGCTGGCTTCCAGCCTCTGGCCTCCCCAGAGCTGGGCCTTCGATCAGGCGGTGGAATCCCTGCCACGGTTGGAACACGCGGCAGCCATGCTGGATGAGGCGGGCTGGAAGCCGGGACGGGACGGAGTCCGGCGGAATGCCAAGGGACGGGAGCTCCGGTTGGTGATGTTCTCGGCCTGGGGCTATTCGCACCGGGACAATGCCCAGGTCTTTTGCGATCTGCTCCATAGGATCGGCGTGGAGGTCGAACTGCGGCGCACCCCCAACGACGAACCCTTCCTGCTGGCTGCCAAGGGGGAGGGGGACATCTGGGATTTCGCCTGGAGCACGAGCCTTGACCCAGACAACGAAAGCCCACTGTTCACTTCAGAGGGCATCAAGGGTGGCACCAATCTCACGGGCTACCGGAACGCCGAGGTGGATACCCTCTTCGAGGAGGGACGCCACGAATTGGATCCTGCCCGGCGGCGGAGCATCTATCTCAAGATCAATGCCCGTATCCAGGACGAGCAGCCCATGCTTCAGCTGACCTATGGCGTGGCCTACCTGGCCCTGGACCGCCGGCTGCGGGGCGTGGGCTTCAACCTTCTGGGCCAGACCTACGGCTATGTGCCTGGGCGCCGGGGCTGGTGGCTGGAGGGTCAGTAGGTCGTCACAGCCGGTCGAAGCGGATCACTTCCACTTTGCCGGGCTTGCCCTTGGCCTCGTCCCGATCCCGTTCGGGGCGCGCTTCGCGTTCAGGTCGTGCCTCGCGTGGGGGCCGTGCCTCCCGGTCATGATGCGCTTCCCGCTCAGGCCGTGCCTCCCGCTCAGGACGCGCTTCCCGTTCGGAGCGGGAGCCGCGGTGGGGACGGGAATCCGACCGGTGGGACTGCTGCGGCTCTGCCGCAGGAGTGGACTCGGGACGGGAGGTGGCCTTGGCGGGTTGGGCAGGCGCGGACTGGCGTTCCCGGCCGGCCCAGACAGCACCCACCTGCTTGATGCGATCCACCAGACGGGCCGGTTCCAGGACCGTGATGCCGTCGCCGAACTGCATGGCCCAACGGGCGATGGCTCGGAGGTCCGTGGCCGCGAAGGAGACCAGCGCCTGGCCATCCCCCTGCTCATCGAGCTTGAAATTGGGGAAGGCCGGAGGCGCCTGCTTCACGGCGAAGACCCATTGCTTGAACAGGGTCGCCTTGACGTGGATGGCCTCGCCGCCCAGCCAGCCACCGATCTGGTTGGCCTGGGTGCCCTCAGCGTAGGGGCCCTGGGCAGCCCGGCCCGCGCCTTCGACCTCGTTCACTTCGGCCAGCAGGTCCACGCGATGGTAGCGCTCGGCGTTGTAGCGGCGGTCCCAGCCCCAGACATACCAGGCCTGGCTGAGGGAATCGAAGGTGAGGTGGCGGGGCTCGAAGGTGCGCGGAGCGTTGGCGTCCGCATCGGCGAAGATGAACTCGACGGCCTGACCCTCCTGGATGGCCCGGAGAATGGCCAGGGCCATGGGTGGCAACGCCAGCGAGGCGGCGGTGGCCACCTTCCTTGGCGCGGGTTTGGGCTCGGGCTTTGGCTCGTGCTTTGGCTCGGACACGGCGGGAATTTCGCTCGCCACGGGAGCTGCGACTTCCGGAATCTTGGCGGCCTTGCCCTTCGCCGGCGCCCTTCGCGTCTTGACCTTGGGCTCAATGGACTCGGGCGTCTTGGCAGCCTTCTTCACCGCCGCGACCTTGGTCTTGGCGGCGGGTTTGGTCTCCTCAGCGCTCGCTGCGGTGGACTTCTTGCGGGGTGTCTTGGTAACGGCCATGGGTGTCAGGCTCCTTGCCCATCATCCCCCAATCCTGCGCGGGCGGTCCACTTCACAATTTTGACGATCATTGAATCGAACGCGGATGCAGTTGGTCGTAAAGGGCGCGAAGCCGCGTCTGATGGACATGGGTATAGATTTGCGTCGTGCTGATGTCGGCGTGGCCCAGCATGGCCTGGACCGAGCGGAGGTCGGCGCCGTGGTCCAGCAGGTGGGTGGCGAACGCATGCCGCAGCACGTGCGGACTGACAGCCTCGGGCCGCAGACCGGCCCCGCGGGCATAGCCCTTCAAGAGGCGCCAGAGGTGCTGGCGGGTGAGGCCGTCGCCCCGCTGGCCCACGAAAAGTTCGCCGCCCGTGGGCTTGAAGCCGGGCCGCAGCGCGAGCCAGGCGCGGATCCAGGTCTCCGCGCCGGATCCAAAGGGGATGAGGCGTTCCTTCCTGCCCTTGCCCGTCACCTTGAGGAAGCCTTCGTCGAGGAATACTGACAGGGCCGGCAGCCCGGCCAGCTCCGAGACGCGGAGGCCAGAGGCGTAGAGCAGCTCCAGCCAGGCCCGGTCGCGCACTCCCAGCGGCGTGGCCGTATCCGGGGCATTGATGAGAGCTTCCACCTGGTCCTCGCTGAGGGTGCGGGGCAGGATGCGGGGCGGGCGAGGCGGCTTCACCACGGCTTCGGGCCCCACGCCGCCCCCGCCTTCCATGCGGAGGAAGGTGAGGAAGGCCCGGAGGCTGGAACTAAGCCGCGCCAGGCTGCGCGGTGCCTTCCCCGCGGATTGCTGGGCCACGAGGAACACCGTGAGGTGATCGCGCGTGAGGTCCGTGGCGGGGAGTTCCTGGCCGCAGGCCCAGGCCGCCAGGTGGTTCAGGTCGGACAGGTAGCCGGAGGTCGTGTTCGCGGACAGTCCCCGCTCGACGGCCAGGTGGGTGCGGAATTCGCTCAGACTCGCACCCCAGCCGAGAGGCCAGCCATGTTCAGGTGCCTCGGGGATCTTGGTGTGGGGCATGCATCCATCCTCCACGGTTGGGGGTCAGCCGCAATCCATCTGTTTCAGGGAGGTTGCGAGGAATGGTTTACCCAGGGTTTGGTGTTCAGGCCGGGGGTATGTTAGGGTTTCCAGGTTCGATTTGGAGGAGCCCACGATGGCTGATGTACGTAAGAAGGTCATTGCAATCATTGCAGAGCAGCTGGCCAAGCCCGAAGATTCCATCTCCGAGTCCAGCCACTTCGTGGACGATCTCGGCGCCGACAGCCTCGACACCGTCGAGATCATCATGGCCATCGAAGAGGCCTTCAGCCTCGAGATCCCCGAGAGTGAGCAGGAGAAGATCCGCACCGTGGGCGATGCCATCGCCTACATCGAGAAGCACGCGAAGGCTTGATCCTTCGCGATCGTGACGTGCCGCAGCGCCCCTCATGGCCCTGCGGCACGTTTGCTTTCCCGATCCTTGACGAGGTGAACCCATGAGCAGGACCGTCCAGCGCCGTCGCGTCGTCATCACGGGCATGGGGACCGTCAATCCCTGCGGCCTCACCGTGCCCGAAACCTGGGGCAACCTGCTCGCGGGCAGGAGTGGCATCGGGCTCATCGACCGCTTCGACACCACGGATTTCGCCTGCAAGATCGGGGGCCAGGTGAAGGGCTTCAACCCGGATCTGTTCATCGAGAAGAAGGAACAGAAGAAGATGGACATTTTCATCCAGTACGCCCTGGGCGCGGCCCACGAGGCCTGGGTGGACGCGGGGTTCGACCAGTTCGTGCTCACCAAGGCCGAGCGGGAGCTGTTCGGCACCTACATCGGCAGCGGCATCGGCGGCCTCAGCACCATCTGGGAAGAGGCAAACGGCTATCGGGGGCCCCGGCGCACCAGTCCATTCTTTATCCCCAGCCTCATCGTCAACCTGGCCAGTGGCCAGGCCAGCATCAAGTACGGCCTCCAGGGACCAAATGGGGCGGTGGCCACGGCCTGCGCCACCGGCGCCCACGCCATCGGGGACGCCTCCCGCCACATCGCCTTCGGTTATGCGGACCGCATGATGGCCGGCGGCAGTGACTCAGTCATGAACCAGCTGGGCGTGGGTGGCTTTGCGGCCATGCGGGCCCTCAGCACCCGCAACGACGAGCCGGAACGGGCCTCCCGGCCCTTCGACGTGGACCGCGACGGCTTTGTCATGGCCGAGGGGGCGGGCATCGTCATCCTCGAGGAATACGAACTGGCCAAGGCTCGCGGCGCGAAGATGTACGCCGAAGTGGTTGGCTACGGCATGAGCGGCGACGCCAACCACATCACCAGTCCGGCCCCAGAGGGTGAGGGCGGCCAGCGCGTCATGCGCGCGGCCCTGAAGGACGCGGAGATCGCGCCCGAGCAGGTGGGCTACGTGAACATGCATGGCACCAGCACCCCCGTGGGCGACAAGCTGGAGTGCCTGGCCATCCAGAAGGTCTTCGGAGAGCACGCGAAGCGGATCAAGGTCAGCAGCACCAAGTCCATGCATGGGCATCTGCTGGGGGCCGCGGGCGGGCTGGAAACCATCCTGGCCGCCCTGACCGCCCAGACCGGCAAGATTCCGCCCACCATCAACGTCGACCACCAGGATCCCGAGTGCGACCTGGACGTGACCGCCAACGTGGCGGGCACCCTCGATTCCGAATACGTCATGAACAACGGCTTCGGCTTCGGCGGCACCAACGGCTGCCTGATCCTGCGGAAGCTCTAGCCCGTCGGGGCCACCCATGGCCAAGGCAATTCCCTTCAAGCTCGTTGCTCCCTACTCGCCCGCCGGTGATCAGCCGGAGGCCATCGAGCAGCTGGTGGCGGGGCTGGAACGCGGCGATCGCTGGCAGACCCTGCTGGGGGTGACAGGCTCGGGCAAGACCTACACCATGGCCAGCACCATCGCCCGGGCGGGCCGCCCGGCCCTCATCTTCGCCCCCAACAAGACCCTGGCCGCGCAGCTCTTCAGCGAGTTCAAGCAGTTCTTTCCCGAGAACGCCGTTGAGTACTTCGTGAGCTACTACGACTACTACCAGCCCGAGGCCTACGTGCCCGAGCGGGACCTGTTCATCGACAAGGACGCCAAGATCAACGAGGAGCTGGAGAAGCTGCGCCTGAGCGCCACTCGCAACCTGCTGGAGCGCCGCGACACCATCGTGATCGCATCCGTGAGCTGCATCTACGGCCTGGGCGATCCCAGCTCGTACATGAACCTGTCCGTGAACCTGACGACCGGCCAGACCATCGACCGGGCCATGCTGCTGCGCGACCTGGTGGCCATCCAGTATCAGCGCAACCATCTGAGTTTCGAGCCGGGCATTTTCCGCGTCCGGGGCGACGTGGTGGAGGTCTATCCGGCCTACGAGGACGTGGCCTACCGCATCGAACTCTGGGGCGATGAAGTGGAGCGCCTGTCCAAGATCGATCCCCTGCGGGGCGTGGTGACCGAGAAGCTGGACCAGCTTACCATCTGGCCCAAGACCCACTACGTGACTCCCGAGGACAAGCTGAAAACCGCGATCCACGACATCAAGGTGGAATTGGAGGCCCGGGAGAACGAGTTCCGCTCCGCGGGTAAGATCGTCGAGCTGCAGCGGCTCCACCAGCGCGTCATCTACGACGTGGAGATGATGAAGGAGATGGGCACCTGCAGCGGCATCGAGAACTACAGCCGCTTCCTGGACGGCCGCCAGCCGGGCCAGCCGCCCCACACCCTGCTGGACTACTTCCCGGAAGACTTCATCGTCTTCATGGACGAGAGCCACGTGGCCACGGGCCAGCTGCACGGCATGTACAACGGCGACCGGTCCCGGAAAACCACCCTCGTCGACTACGGCTTTCGGTTGCCCTCTGCCCTCGATAACCGTCCCCTCCAATTCGAAGAATTTGAGGCCAGGGTCAAACAAGTTGTCTATGTGTCTGCAACGCCGGGGAACTACGAACTGGAGCAGAGCGGCGGCGCCTTTGTGGAACAGGTGGTGCGCCCCACGGGTCTGGTGGATCCCCAGGTGGAAGTGCGCCCCGTGGGCACCCAGGTGGACGACTTGCTGGAGGAGATCCGCAAGACCGTGGCCCGGGACGAACGGGTGCTGGTGACGGTGCTCACCAAGCGGCTGGCGGAGCAGCTCACGGCCTACTACCAGGAGCTGGGCATCAAGGCCGAGTACCTCCACAGCGAGATCGACACCCTGGAACGGGTGGAGCTGCTGAAGAACCTGCGGCGGGGCGTCTTCGACGTGCTGGTGGGCATCAACCTGCTGCGGGAGGGGCTGGATCTGCCGGAAGTGAGCCTGGTGGCAATCCTGGACGCGGACAAGGAGGGCTTCCTCCGCAACAACCGCAGTCTCATCCAGACCATCGGCCGGGCGGCCCGTAACGTGAACGGCCGGGCCATCCTCTACGCCGACGTCATGACGGGCTCCATGAAGCAGGCCATCGGCGAAACCGAGCGGCGCCGCAACAAGCAGCTGGCCCACAACCTGGCCCACGGCATCACGCCCGAGACCGTGAAGCGCAACCTGGACGACGTCATGGGCGAGGCCCTGGCCCGGGAATTCATCAACGTCACCAAGGAGGAGCGGGCCGCCGAGGAACCCATGCTCTACATGGAGGAGAAGCACTTCGTGCGCGAAGTGGCCAAGCTCGAGAAGCGCATGCGGGAACTGGCTTCACAGATGAAATTTGAGGAGGCGGCGGACCTGCGGGACCGGATCAGCTATGCCCGCCGCGAACGCCTCCTGGACACGAGCGGCCTGGTGGCGACGGGTCCCGCACTGTGATCCACCCCCGATAAGGCACGGATCGCCCCACCCCATTCTTTCCATGGCCGGGGGATGACAGGATGGAGGACCTTCCAGGAGTTCCCATGCGGCGGCGTGCGGTGCCTTTCGTGCTCTCGTGGTGGTTCTTCACGGCCACCCAGGCCCAACCTTCGCCTCCCTACCTGGGCCAAACCCTTCCCGGCCCGCAGGCCGTCCTTTTTGCGCCGGGAATTCTGAACAGTGGCCTGGCGACTCGGGACATCGCGCTGCTGCCCGACGGCTCGGAGATCTATGTGGGGATCTTCATGCCGGGTTTCCGCAAGGCGGTGATCGTCGAGTCCCATCAGGAAGGCAGTGCCTGGTCGGTCCCCGAAGTGGCGGCCTTTTCCAGGGATCCCCGCTGGCGCTGCCTGGAACCCTGTGTGAGCCCCGATGGCAGGCGCTTCTTCTTCGTCTCCGATCGGCCCGTGGATGCCAAGGTGGACAAGCCCGGGCCCTTCGGGATCTGGGTGATGGAACGCCAGGGCCGTGGGTGGTCCGAGGCCAGGCGCCTGCCCGCAGAAGTGAACGGAACCTGCAACGCCTTCTATCCGTCGATCACCCGGGAGGGCCTGCTCCACTTCCTCCGCGAGGAGGGCCAGGGCGGCTGGCTCATGCGCTCATCATGGAAGGACGGGGCCTGGACCGCGGCGGAAAAGCTGCCGCCCCCCTTCAATGCGGACCCTCGCCAGGCCAACCCTCGGGTGGATCCGGAGGGGCGCTTCATCCTGGTGCCCATGATGGGGCGGCCGGATTCCCTGGGTGGGGCCGACTACTACGGCTACTTCCGCAGGGAGGATGGCACCTGGACGGAACCAGTGCACCTGGGACCCTCGGTGAACAGTGCCGCCGGGGATGAGTACTCCATCAACCTCAGCCCCGATGGCAAGGTGATCTTCTTTGGCAGCGACCGCCCCCTGCCCAGGCTGGATGGGAAGCCCCTCCGCTGGGCGGACCTCCTGGCGGAACGCACCCAGGGCGGCAATGGCGCCACGGCGCTCTGGTGGGTGGATGCGGGCTTCCTGCAGGACATCAGGAAGAAGGCCCTTGCCAAGCCGGACTAGGTTGGCCGCTATTTCGCGTACTGCCGGATGACCTTCTCGATGGCGGCCCGGCAGGCGGCGCAAAAGCCCACATCGTCGCGGGAGAACATGAGGCAGTCTTCCTGGCTGCGGAAGTAGCCCTTGGCCTCGTAGTTGGCGCCCTCGAAAGCGCCCACCTTGCCGGCGTAGGTGTCCTTGCCCAGCAGGTTCATCTCAAAGACCTTCTCCTTGGCGAAGAGGGCGTCCATCTCGGCTTCGGGCCGATTCGCGGCGCGGATGGCGCGGCGTTCCTTCTGATACTCGTGGCTGTGGGCTTCGAAGGCCTCCTTCACCCAGGGGGTGGGCAGGGGCACCCCCGGGGTCAACAGGTTCTTCCACTTGGGTTGCTTCGGATCCATCGTGGCGTTGGGTTCCCAGGGCTCGGGGCGGGCGGCCTCGTTGGTAACGGCCACGTCCGACGTGTAGTACTCGTCGGCAAGGCCCGCGAAATGGTGGCCGAATTCGTGGACGAAGAGATACCCGATGGTGCTGTTGCCTGCGGCGGCCGTGCTATAGAGGTTATGGATGCCCCCGCCTCCATAGGTCTCGGCGTTGACCAGGATCTCCACGAACTCATAGGGGGCCTGGGCGGCGAGGTCGCGGAAGGCGCGGTTGTCGAAGGTGAGCACGTAGCGCTCGCTGCCGAAGGCATCGTAGGTGGTACCCAACGGCGTGCGCCGGTGGACGCCCGTGGAGGGCCGGGAGATGCCGCTGATTCGGGACGGCGGGCAGAGGGCCCAGACGTTGAAGTCCTTCCGGTGCTCCTTGAAGGGGGTCTGTTCGAAGAGCAGTTCCATGACCTTCCGGGCCTGGGCTTCGAACTTGCCGCGCTCGGCGGTGGTGTAGCCGTCGCCCAGGATGAGGAAGTCCACCTTGTCCGCAGAATCGCCGTGGTTCTGGAGGGTGATCAGCCCGCCAGCCTCCGGGGCCGGGGCCCGCTCGATGAGGGGATTCTTGGGATCGAGGTCGAAGGTCCAGACGGCTTTGAAGACGTTCCTTTCATCGCGTTTCTTCAGCTGGACGCGCACGGGCAGATCCGGTTGGGGGAAGCGCAGGGATTCCGAGAAGGTGCGGCTCTGGACCTTGGCCTCGTCCGTGGTCTCCCATTCGCCGTAGATGCTGGCGAAGCCCTGGGAATAGAGGAGCTTCCCGGTGGCCTTGTCCAGCACGTCGAACTGGTACTTGCCCAGGTTGCTGGTGTCCACGGCCTTGGCCGGGTCGCCGGGCCAGGGCAGGGGCTCCAGCACCACCCGGTCCACGCCGAAGCGCTCGGAGATGGCGTCGCCCGTGTGGCCGTAATCCACGCGCAGGGTGCGCGGAGGGGCCGCCATGCAGGCCAGGGCGGCCAGGGAGAGCAGCAGGGGGCGAAGAAAGATCGGGCTCATGGGACACCTCGCCATCCAAGATAGACTGGGTGACCGGAGTTCCGATGCTAACGCCCAAACAACGCCAGTTTCTCAAGGCCCAGGCCCACAAGCTGAAGCCCGTCATGCACGTGGGCAAGAGCGGCGTCACGCCGGCCCAGGCCGCGGAGCTGGAAGTCATGATCGAAAGCCTCGAGCTGGTGAAGGTCAAGGTCAATCCCAACAGCTTCGAGGACGAGGCCACCGCCGCCAAGGCCATGTGCGCCGCCGTTTCTGGCCTGGAACACGTCTGGACCATCGGCCATACCATGCTCTTCTTCCGCCCCAGCCGGACCCGCGACACCCGGTTTCCTTTGCCCGCCTAATTAAGAGTTCGAAGCCCTCGGCCGAAACAGAACGGTGGAGGTCCAATGCCCTACCTGTCCTGGCTGGAAGGGAAGCAGCTCATGCGGCACGCCCTTCATGAGGCGTGCCTCTTGGGCCGAGATCCCCTGGCCTGCGCCGTGGCCCAGCCGAACCAGGAGGGCCTGTCCCGGGTGCATGCGTCCATCGACCGCATCGGCGGGATCTGGTGGGTCAAGGATCTGGATTCTTCCAATGGCACCCTCCTGAATGGAGTCGGACTGGATCAGCCCCAGGGCCGCGCCCTGGCAGAGGGCGACGAGCTGGTGCTGGGCGGTTGGCACCTCACCTTCACCCTGGGCTTTCCGGGCCTGGACAACCAGGTCTTCGTGGAAAGGGTGGGCGACCTGTTCCAGGAAGTCCGGCCTGAGCCGGGTCAGGCCATGGTCCTGATCCGAGGCATCGAGCTGCTCCATCGGGCCACGGAAAAACTGCTTCGGGAAGTTGATGCCGACGCCATGGTGAAGGGGCTGCTGGAGGAATCGCTGCGGCTGCTGGACTGTGACCGCGGCTTCCTCGTGATGCGGCAGCGGGAAGGGGAATGGCGCACGGCCCACCGGGTGGGCGATGTGCAGGAAGGCATCGGCCTCTCCCGTTCCGTCCTCGAATACGTGGCGCGGGAACGCACCGCAGTGCTGTCCAACCAGCCCCTGGCGGATCCACGCTTCGGGGGCATGAGCCTGGTGGAACTGCATCGGGGTTCGCTGCTCTGCGCGCCCATGGAAGATGAGGGCGAGATCCACGGCGCCCTGTACCTGGACCGGGAATCCGAAGGCCGTCCCTTCTGCCGCTTCGACCTGGCCGTCTTCCAGGCTTTCGTGCGACTCGGCTCCATGGCGCTCCGCCAGGCACTGCTCAACCGGCGGGCCCTGGGCCAGGCCGAACAACAGGGTGAGATCCTGCGATTGCGGACCGAGCGGCAGCGGGAGGCTGATCGCCATGGGCAGCTGCTCGCAGCCCTGGCCGGGCCCTTGATGCGGGTCCACAGCTGCGCGGAGGAACTACCGGAGACCACCAGCGAAGCCATCCGGTCCCAACTGGAACAGTTGTCGACTCTGCTTGAATACGGCAGCCGCGAAGGGCAGGCGGAGGACACGCCCTTGGGGGGGCATCCGTTCCCGGTGGCGGCCCTGCAGGAGGACCTCATCCGGCGCTGGGAGTCGCTGCTCCGGCTCCGGAAGGTGCGCTTGTGCGTCGGCGAGGCTCCGGCCGGCTCGGTCTGGATGGCCGGCGGTCCGCTGCTGGTGGCCCTCGCGGGGCTGGTGGAACCCATGCTCATGCAGCTGACGGAAAAGGCCACGGCCGCCACCCGGTGGGATGTGGAGCGGGGCTACCGGGTTCTGCGGCTGAGCCTGCCCGCGGGCCTGCACGGCCCCATTCCCGATCCCTGGACCCAGCGGGTGCTGCAGGAAGCCGGCGTGCGTTGGCACTGGGCGGACCAGGCCCTGGATGTCTCTCTGCCGGAAAGTCCGGAGGCCATGCCCGAAGAGCCCGCCCTACCCCTGTTGGGGTTGGTGAGCGAGGATCTGAACCTGGTCGGTCTCTTCCAGACCGTGGCCGAGGCCGGGAACCTGTGGCTGCATCCCCTGGAGCAGGAACCCCCGCCGCCGCCGCTGCCCAAGTTCCGGTTCCTGGTGGTGGATGCCCAGGGCACCCGCGATCTGGAAAACTGCATCCGGGTCTACCGCCATCACCCCTCCTTTGCCACCACCCCGATCCTCGTGGTCCGCTGCACGGAAGAGGAGACCCCCCAACTCATCGAGGCCGGCGCCACGGACTGGCTGGCCGAGGGCTTCCGCTGGGAGGCGCTCCATCACCGGCTCCAGGTGCTGCGCGGCCATACGGAACTGCAACAGCGGGCGCTGGCGGCAGAGCGGTTGGAATCCTTCCGGCAGATGGCCGGCACCCTGAAGCACGAGATCAACAATCCGCTGGCCATCATCTCCATGCAGGTGGAGATGCTGCAGCGGAAATACCCCGAGGAGATGAAGCTCGGCAAGATCGGCGAGATGGTGGAACGCATCCGCGCCCTGGTGCAAGTGCTCCAGAAGATGCGCGAGACGCCCACCGAGGACTACGCCGATGGTTCGAGCATCCTGAGGTTGGGGTAGGGCAGGTAACAGACTGGAGTCTGGAGGTACTGGTTCCCGCTTCGGCGCCTCGCGCCGCGACAGCCGTTGCGGAGTATCCTCAACCATGGAGTGACACCATGACCGCAGCTTCCCTGGTTCTGCTTCTCGTCGGCCGCCTATCGCTTGGGGCTGAGTCGCCCGTCACCCGTCTGGTGCAATCGATCCCGGCGGAGACAGACCTCGCCGATCCGGGTTTGCCCTTCGCCAAGGATGTCTGGGTGGAGCTGATTCGGAACGCAAAGGTGAGCGTGGAGGCCGCCGAGTTCTACGTGACGAGTCGCCCCGGCAGCGCCCTGGAGCCAGTGCTGACGGAACTGGAGCGCGCCGGTGCCCGAGGCGTGAAGGTGCGCTTCCTGCTCTCCTCGAAGATGCTGGACCAGGATCCCCCCTCCGTGGCCCGGCTTCGCCGCATCCCCGGCGCCGAGGTGCGCAGCTTCGATTTGACGGAAGTCTCCAAGGGCATCCTCCACGCCAAGTACTTCGTGGTGGATGGACGGGAGGCCTTCCTGGGCAGCCAGAACTTCGACTGGCGGGCCCTGGAGCACATCCACGAGCTGGGCGTGCGGACCACCGATCCGCGCCTCGTCTCGCGTCTGACGGAGCTCTTCGCCGTCGACTGGCGCTTCGCCGGAGACCACAAGCTTCCCTTGGTTCCCGCCCCGTCCCCCCTGACCGCGCGTCCCGCCGTAGAGCTGGTGGCCAGCCCACCCTTTCTCACGCCCACCGACATCCGGCCCGCCATCGACGCCCTGGTGGAGCTGCTGAGCGGGGCCAAAGAGACGGTTCGCGTGCAGCTGCTCACCTACTCGCCCATCTCGGGCCAGGACCACTACTGGCCCGTGCTGGATAATGCCCTCCGGGCTGCCGCCGTGCGGGGCGTGAAGGTGCGCCTGCTGGTCTCCGATTGGGTGCTGGGGGGTCGGGCCCTGCCGCACCTGAAGGCCCTCACCTTGATCCCCAACCTCGAAGTGCGGGTGGCCTCCATTCCCGAGGCGAAGGAAGGGCACATTCCCTTCTCCCGCACCATCCACAGCAAGTACCTGGTGGTGGACGGCACGACCCTGGCCCTGGGCACCAGCAACTGGGAGGAGAGCTACTTCGCCGGATCCCGCAACGTCGAGCTGCTCTTCCGCGACTCCCCCCTGGCCGCCCAGGCCGCAGGGATCTTCGATCGCCTCTGGACCAGTCGGTACGCCTTCGCGCTGGATCCCGCGAAGGCTTACGAAAAGCGCAAGGTCGATTAGACGCTGGCGTAGACGTTGTAGAGGTTGTCCCGCTCCAGGGCCTCGAAGCCCGCCTCCCGGATCAGGCGCACCAGCTCACTTTGCTGGAGTCCCTGGGGGCTCTTGGCGCCGGCCAGGTGGGCGATTTCTTCGGCGATGACCGTGCCATCGAGATCGTCGGCGCCATAGCTCAGGCCCGCCTGGGCCAGGCCCGGCGTGATCATCACCCAGTACGCCTTGATGTGCGGGACATTGTCGAGCAGCAGGCGGGCCACGGCGATCTCCCGCAGGTCCTGGGTCCCCGTGGTCTCGTGGATCACGTGGGTGGCGCTCAGCTCGTTGTCCTCGTTCTGGTAGGCCAGGGGGATGTAGGCCAGGAAGCCGGTGTAGCCGGCAGCCAGCGAACGATCCTGCAGGGCGCGCAGGCGCAGCAGGTGGTCCACCCGGTGCCGGGCCTCTTCGATGTGGCCATAAAGCATTGTGCAGTTGGTGGGCAGGCCCTTGCGGTGGCACAACTCGGCGGTATCGAGCCAGACCTGGGCGTCCTTCTTGCCGATGCAGATCTGCTCCCGCAATGCCTCGTCGAAGATCTCCGCGCCGCCGCCGGGACAGCTCTCCAGACCCGCGGCCATGCAGCGATCCAGGAAGGCGTCGGTGCTGAGGCCGCTGATGCGGGCGTAGTAATCCATCTCGATCATGGTGAAGACCTTGAGGTGGATGGACGGGAAGCGGGCCTTGATCTTGGTGAACAGGTCCTCGAAGTAGTCGATCTTCAGCTTCGGGTTGTGGCCCGAGGTCATGTGGAGTTCCCGGACGCCCAGGTTCTCGGGCTTCTCCAGCTCCTGGATGATGGCCTCGGCGGAGAGCGAATAGGCCCGAGGGTCGCCGGGCTTGGCCTGGAAGGCGCAGAACTGGCAGTGGGTGTAGCACACGTTGGTGTAGGAGAGGCGCCGGCTCACCACGTAGTAGGCGGCGCGACCGTGCTTCGCAAGCCGCACGTGATGGGCCATGGCGCCCACGCCGGTGAGGTCCGGGGTCTCGTACAGCAGCAGGCCGTCCTCGAAGCTCAGGCGTTCGCCGCGCAGCACCTTTTCCGCCAGCGGTAGCAGGTGCGGGTCGCGGATCCTCGATTGCAGTGACAACATGAAAACCTCGGCCTTCCAGTGTAGCGCCGCCGAACCATAACGAATCTCCACAAGAAAAGAGGGAAAGAAAGCAGAGGAGAGCTGAGAGGCGGAGGAGAGCGGAGAAGCTCCCCTTTCCTCCGCATATCTTCCTTGTTTGCCTCGAACAGCTGGGCCTACCTCAGCCCCGAGTGGATGCGCCTGATGAGCGAAGGGCCTTCGAAGATCAGGGCGCTGTAGATCTGGGCCAGGGCGGCGCCATCGTCGAGGGCGCACTGCACGTCCTGGGGCGAGCCCAGGCCGCCGCAGGCCACCAGGGGCAGGCGGCCCCGCAGGGTCGACAGCAGGCGACGGTGCACCTGGCGGGCCTTGGCCTTGAGCGGTTCGCCACTGAGGCCGCCCGCGCCCATGGACTCGACGAGGGCGCGCAGGGGTTCTCCCACCACGCCGCGATCCAGGGTGGTGTTGGTGGCGATGAGACCCGAGATGCCCGCGGCCACTGCCACTTCCACGAGGGCGTCGAGATCCTCCGGGGCCAGGTCCGGGGCCAGTTTCAGAAGCAGTGGTTGGGCTTCCAGACCCAGCTCCTGCCGCAGTTCCAGCATTCCCGCCAGCAGGGACTTCAGGGCTTCCGGGGCCTGCAGGTTGCGGAGACCGGGCGTGTTGGGACTGCTCACGTTCAGGGCGATGTAGTCCACCTGTGGCGCGATGTGCCGGTAGGCGGCGCGGTAGTCGTCTAGGGCCTGAACTTCGGGCGTCTCCTTGTTCTTGCCCAGGTTGCCGCCCACGATGAGGCCCGCCGGGCGGTGGCGCAGGCGCGCCGCCACCACCTCGGCGCCCTCGCTGTTGAAGCCCATGCGGTTGAGGATCAGTCCCGCCTGGGGAAAGCGGAAGAGGCGCGGCCTGGGATTGCCGGGCTGGGGTCGGGGCGTGACGGTACCGATCTCCACGTGGCCGAAGCCCAGCGCCTTCCATAGCGGCAGCAGCGTGGCGCCCTTGTCCAGACCCGCCGCCAGTCCCAGGGGAGTGGGGAAATCGAGGCCGAAGGCCGACCGATGCAGGTGCGCAGGGTGCACCGACTTTGGCAACCAGGGCCAGGAGCAGGCGCGCTCACCCAGCCAGAAGGCCAGGTTGTGGGCGGTCTCGGGATCCAGGCGAAAGGCAAGCGGGCGCAGGGCGCCGTACAGGTCCATCATTTCACCGTGACGGTGGCCGTGGTCTTGATGTCCGGAAAATCTTCCCGCCTCACTTCCACGTGATAGGTGCCGGCCGTGGCGGGGGCTGTGTAGAGGCCCGTCCCATCGATGGTGCCGCCCCCGGTCTCGACCACGCGCCAACCCACGGGTTGAGTCTGATAGCGGACGCCCTCCTGGTAGTTGATCTCCGCCTGGAAGGGTTGCCTGGCCCCCCGGGCGAGGCTCACCGCCACGGGGCGCAGGCTGATGAAGGGCACGAAGGGTTCGGCGGGCTTGGCGGGCACGGCATTGCCCGGGTTGCTGCAGGCCAGGGCCGTCAGGAGGGAGGATACGGTGAGGGCTCGGATCAGCATGGTCATCTCAGACACCTTTCATTCCAACCGCAACAGGGATTGTCAGGATAACGCAGGCACAGTGCGCGATTCAGAACACGCGGAAGGCCTGGAAGGCACTGAAGGTCCAACCCCAGTGTGCGGCGAATCCAGGCAGTTCGTTGCGCCGCGAGGCCAGAGAGGCGCCGAGCCTGCCCGTGGGCGTGCGCCATTGGGCATCGGCCTGGAAGTACCAGGACCCGGTGCCCCCGGGCTGATCCAGGGCGGCCGTGGCACGCAGGGCCTTGAGTCGCCCCTGGCCCTCCAGAAACAGAGGCAGGCCCAGTTCCACCGTGCGGGTGATGGCCTCGGCTCCGAAGGCAGGTCCCAGGGAATCGCCCTGGACCGAGAAACCGGCGAGGTAGGCGGGACGGGAGAAGGACATTGGCGCGTGGGATTGTGCGGCGCCCGCATATTCGAATCCGAGATCCCACCCGTCCCAGACCAGTTGCAGACCGCCGAGGTCCCGGGCGGGACCCAGGGTCAGGGCGTTGCTGTCGGGTGCAGCGCTGCGGCTGAGTACCATGGACGCGCCCCGGGCCTGGACCAGCCGGGCCAGGGCGGGAAGCCGGAACCGCACCTCGGCCAGGGCTTCGCTGCGGGCGGCTTGGGCAGGCGCGGCGTGGCCCAAGGCATCCTGCCCTCCACTCATGGTGATGGCGCCGAGGCTGGTCTCCACCAGGGAGCCGAAGGAGGCTCGCAGGAGGCCGCCCCAGAGCAGGGGCCGCTGCAGGTCGAACCCCGCGGCCTGGGCCGCGATTCGAACCGCGCGATCCGAGATCCAGTCAGGGATGGGGCGAGCGCCTTCCAGCCGTCCGGCGAAGGACTCCACATGCCAGCGACCCAGGGGCAGGGCGGCTTCGGGGGTCGCCAGGGACAGGCGAGGGAAGGGCCGCGCTGCATCCCCCAGCAGGTCGCCGCCGTTCAAGCCCGAACCCCACGCGAAGGGGGTCTGCTCCAGGGCCAGGCGCCAGCCGGACTCCGACTGATAGGCCAGGGCCGCGCGCTGCAGAAGCCCAGATGTGTGGTCGTGGTTCCGCAAGGCCAGCATCGTTGCAGAAACCGAAAACTCGCCGCGCACATAGCGCCCCTGCAGGCCTAGGCCCCAGCCCGTGGTGCCGTGCCCGAGTCCCTCGCCGTTGGTGAGCGGTGCGTAGGCGCCCTCCGAATTCGCACCGCCCAGGCCCACTTCGAAGGAAGGCAGGGAGGAGGGCCCCAGCGGCGCCTGGCCAAGAGTCCAGTCCAGCCGGGCCTGTCGCAGGGCCGCGGCGCCATCCTGGAGCAGGGGCGCCTGGGCCACGACGGGTGGAACCACTAAGAGCGACCAAAAAAGAAACTGTCGGTTCACGGTTCGAGCACTTTGATGGCCACGATCTTTGCGCCCAGTTCCAGGTCATCGAGAATTCGCATCGCGCGATCCAGATTCTCCACTTCGCCCAGACGCGTGTACCTGCCCGTGAGATGGGGCGTCGCGTTGGTGGTGATGAAGAATTGGCTGCCGCCCGTGTCCTTGCCCGATAGCGCCATGCCCACGCTGCCGGGGCCGAACCAGTTCAGGGAATCCTCGCAGCGCAGCGTGTATCCCGGTCCGCCATCCATGGTGTCGACGGGTGAGCCCATCTGCACCACGAAATCCGGTACCACGCGGGGCACCAGGTGGCCGTCGAAGTAGCCCTTCCGGGCCAGCAGCACCAGGTTGGCCACGTTCATGGGGGCCAGTGTAGGATCGAGCCGGAGCGTCACGCTGCGCGGGCCAGTGAAAGTGATCTGCACACGGACGGACTTGCCGCGTTCGGCGAGGCGAGTGGCTTCCACCAGGATGGCTTCATCGGTCTTGGTGGGCTTGGGTGCGGTGGGCCAGGGTGTTGAGGGATCAAGCTTCACCAGGGCCTGCCAGGCCTCATAGCGGCAGGCCCAGTCCGGGTGTTGGAGCCAGGGCCGCAGCTGGGCCTTCTGCTCTTCCGGCATCAGCTTCCAGCGGGCGTAGCTCTGGATCAAGGTCTGCTGGGAGTCGAAGGGTGGGTCGTTCCAGGTGAGCTTGGTGAGGGCCTGGAGTTCTGGGGGAGCGGTGGGAAGATCCTCGATGGCGGCGGCGCGGGCGATGGCATCACTGCTCGTGAGAAGGCGCGCCCTCACTTGGTCCGCCCGCTCTGGAACCTGTTGACGGAGCGCTGGGAGCAGGGTGCCCAACAGCATGGGCGAAGATGCGCCGAGCGGCTGCTCCTGGAGCAGGGCTGGCTGTAAGGCTGGCAAGGGCGCTTCCATTTTCGCCAGGGCCTGGTAGCCGTACCACTGGGCCAGTGGGTGGGTTCCGCAGGGCCAGGGGCCGCCGCTTACTTGAAAGGCTTCGACCGGCGCGGGCTTCGGGATTCCTTCCGCCAGGCGCGAAAGCACGCCCACGCAGGCCTGGTCGAGGACGGCCGGGGCGGGGCGCTGCAGCCCCATTTGCCCCCACGCCGCCGACTCCGGCTTGAGCGACTGGAAGGCACCCAGCGCCAGGTCCCGGCGCTGGGCCCAGGGCGCGCGATTCCAGGCATCCATCAGGGCCAGCAGGCTCCCCGGCGTGGCCTTGACCAGGGGGAGCATGGCCTGCTCCTTTCCCGCCATCACCAACCGCAGCCGCGCGGCCTGGGCGCGGACGGGATCGACCTTGCCGGCCTTCTGCCGCGCCTCCAGGAAAGTTTGCAGAGCAGGGAAGACTTCGGCGCCGTTCAAGCGCGCGCTGGCAATGGCGGCCTCGAGGCTCAGGTGCTTGGGCCAGGTAGCGGCGTCGGCGGGCGTGAGTCCTGCCAGCGCCGACAGCGCCTTGGGGCTCTTGAGTCGGTTCAGGAAGAACAGGGCGGTGAAGCGTTCCTGGGGCGTGCGGGCTGCAGTTGCCTTCGCGTCCCATGCTTCGATGGTGGGCTTCTCCAGTTCGGGGGGCAGCAGGGCGGGCGCGGCCTTCCCTTGGGTATCGGGCGCGCCGATGCGGGCCAGAGTGCGCTCTAGGCGGAATCGATCCGAGGCCGACAGCGCCCCCTTCTCCGCGTCGCTGAAGCTCGGTGGCTGGCGGTTCCATTCGGCCTGGATGGCGTCGCGAAGGGTGAAATGGCGTCGCTGTCGCTGGCTCCCAGGTTGCGCCTGAGCGGTCTGGACGGCGAGCAGGGGCAGGCTCAGAAGGAAGAGCAGGCGGCGCATGGGGACCTCGATCCTCCATGCTAGCCACTCGATTCCTGGGAAGCGGGAGGCTGGGGCACAATGAACGGCGGAGGTGGTGTGGTGGGCAAGGTGAAACTGGGGCACGAGCGGTTGCAGGAAGTGCTCCCGGCCTTCGATCACCCTGAAGTCTGGATCCGCTTCCCCCGCCAGCTTGGGGACGTGATCTTCTCCATCCCCTTCCTGCATGGGCTGCAACAAAGCTGGAATGCCATCGCCGCAGCCCAGGGCAAGCAGATCAGCTGGGTGGCGGTGGGTCATGCCATCGGCGCGGCCATCTTCAGCGAAGCCCATCCGGAATTCATCGCCGAGAGTGTCATCGAGGCCGGGCGGGACCAGAAGCCCGATCCCTGGGCCCTGGTGCGCCGCTGGCGGACGAAGCCCCCGGTGGCCTTTGTGAACCTCAGCCAGTCCGCGCGTCTGGGCCTGGCAGCCTGGCTGGCCCGGGTACCGATCCGCGCCGGTGACAATGACAACCACCTGGGCTTCCTCTACCACCACACCTTCACCTACCGAGATCTGCCCTTCCACATCGTGCGCCGCTACGAGCCGCTGCTTGAGCAGTTGACGGGCAGCCCGAAGTTGACCTGGATGCCCATGCTGCCCGAGCAGTTCGGAGGCCATGCCGGGCCTGACAAGTTGCGCGCAGCTGGCTGGCGGGGGGAACCCTACGTCACCCTGTCCTTCGGGACTCGGGGCTTCAACAAACGCTGGTTTCCCGAACGCCTTCGCTGGGCCGGCTTGGCGAAGCTGGTCCAGGCGAAGGGACTGGTCGTGGTCTGGCTCGGTGGACCGGATGAAGTCGAGTTAGGTGGAATCCTCACGGACCTGGTGCCCGGCAGCCTGAACCTGACGGGACAGACCACCATCCCCGAGGCCTGCGCCATCCAGAGTCGGGCTTGGGGCAACGTGGCCGTGGACACGGGCCTGGCCCACACGGCGGCGGGCACCGGCAGCCCCACGGTCACCGTGAACGGGGCTTCGCCGGAGCAGCTCATCAATCCGCTGGGGCCCTTCGCCCTGTCCGTGCGCGGGCCCTGCATCGACGTGTCCGAGCGGCTGTCTTTCGAAGGCGTGCCGGAATTGGAGACTACGGCCTTCAGAGTCTCTCCCCAGAGGGTCTGGAACCTGCTCCAGGCGCTGGTGGAGGAATCAGGCGGGCAGGTGCCCTAGTAGCGGGGATCTCGCCCGCGGTGATCCAGGGCCGCGGCGACGATGCCGTCCATAGTCGGCTTCAGCAGATGCCAGCGCCCTTGGAAGAAACGCTTCTGCAACTGGTTCAGGCCCATGAACAGGCGGGCCGCACCAGCCTCTGGATGGATTTCCGCATGAAGACGGAGGCGGTTCCGCACGCCGTAGAAGACTGTCAGCGGTGAACGCCTCCCGGTGGTGGTGCCGCGTTCATGGAGGATGCTCCGCTCCAGCAGGGCCAGGGGCAGACCCAGGGCGTGGGCCCGATGGCAGTAGGCGGCGTCCTCGTAGTACAGGAAATAGTCCGCGGGCCAAGGGCCGAGCCGTTCCCACTGGGAGCGCGAAAGGAACAGGGAGGCGCCGCTTAGGCTCTCGCGGGGGCCAAGGTACCGGCAACCTTCCGGGGGCGGCGGGAAGGTCGGCTGGGGCACCGTGTACCAGGCTGGGTGCTGGTCCGCGCCGACGAGCATCCCGCCTTCGGATTGCGTGTGCCCCCAGAAGGCCACTTCCGGGTGGCGTTGGGCAAGGTCGGCGAGGTCGGCCAGCATGGGCGCTTCGACGAGGGCATCGTTGTTCAGGAACCAGACGCCTTCCGCCCGCTGACTGCAAGCCTCCTCCGCACCCAGGTTGCAGCCGGCGCCGAAGCCCGGGTTCGCCGGGGAGGAAAGGATGGTCAGGGCGGGGTGGACTCCCTCCACGACCGCAGCCAGGCCCTGTCCCGGGCCGTGATCCACGACGATCACCCGGTGGGGATGGGTTTCGTGCTTGGCCAGGGACACCAGGCAGCGCCGAGTGGTGCCGGGATCCCCGTAGTGCACCAGGATGACGGCAGGGGCGGCGGGTGGTGGGCTCGGGGAAATGTGGGACAATGCAAGACTCACTGGATAATGTTTTAACTCAGAGGTGGAAGCATGGCCATGAAGGGCGTGGTACTCGCCGGGGGCACGGGCTCCCGTTTGTTCCCCCTGACGAAGGTGACGAACAAGCACCTGCTGCCAGTGGGACAGGCTCCCATGATCTGGCATCCGCTCTGGAAGCTCAAGGAGGCCGGGATCGAGGAGATCCTCATCGTCACCGGCACCGAGCACATGGGCGACGTGGTGGCCCTCATGGGTTCCGGGAAGGATTTCGGCTGCCGCTTCACCTACAAGGTCCAGGACGAGGCGGGCGGCATCGCCCAGGCCCTGGGGCTGGCAGAGAACTTCGCCGGCGGCACACCCATCTGCGTGATCCTGGGTGACAACATCTTTCAGGACAGCCTGAAGCCTGAGGTGGAGGCTTTCGCCACGCAGGGGAAGGGGGCCCGCATCCTGCTCAAGCCCGTGGAGGACCCCCAGCGCTACGGCGTGGCCGAAGTGAAGGACGGGAAGGTGCTGGGCATCGAGGAAAAGCCCAAGGCACCGAAGTCGAACCTGTCGGTGACGGGCATCTATTTCTACGACGCCACCGTCTTCGACATCATCCGCACCGTGAAGCCCTCGGGCCGGGGCGAGATGGAGATCACCGACGTGAACAACGCCTACATCGCCAAGGGCGAGTTGAGCTTCGGCACCTTCCAGGGTTGGTGGACCGATGCGGGCACCTTCCCGAGCCTGGCCCATGCCAGCGAGTTGGCCATCGGGGAAACCACCCCCTTTCCCCAGGCCATGGGAAGGAGCTAGGCATGGAGTTCAGGAAAGGTCCCATCGAAGGCGTGGTGGTCGCGCCCTTCCGCAAGTTCGTGGACGAGCGTGGCTGGCTGGCGGAGATGTTTCGGCACGACGAATTGCCGGAGTGGTTCCGCCCGGAGATGTCGTACGTGAGCGTGACCAACCCCGGCGTGCTGCGGGGGCCCCACGAGCACGTGGACCAGGCCGACCTCTTCTGCTGGGTGGGTCCTGGGGATTTCAAGCTCACCCTCTGGGACAATCGCCCGGACAGCCCCACCTACCTGAACCGCATGGAAGTGGCCATGGGCCTGAACAATCCCGGCTCGGCCCTCATCCCCAAGGGCGTGGTCCACTGCTACCGCTGCATCAGCGTCGAGGCGGGCCTCGTCATCAACTGCCCCGACCGGCTCTTCATGGGCAAGGGCAAGGCCGAACCCATCGACGAGATCCGCCACGAGGATGATCCCGAGAACCCCTTCGTCAAGGATGAGCGGGCACGCCGAGTGCACTTGTAAACCAGAGATTGAAAAAAGGGAAAAATTAGCCACCGATGAACACCGATGAACACCGATAAAAATTAAGATCGGCAAAAAAATCGAATGACCATCGTTTGATCCTCTTTGTGGCCAGTCCTTCTCCTTTGTTTTTTAGCTTTTGCGGTGTTCATCGGAGTTCCTCGGTGGTTCCAGTCTTGATCAGTTGCTTTCCCCTGCCCATCTGTGGCGCAACCTCGTGAAGGTCCTCGTCTCCGGAGCCTCCGGCCAGCTGGCCCACGCCATCCGCCAGATCTGGGTGGAGCACGACCTCGTCCTGCCTGAGGAAGCCATTTTCGATCTCGGTAAGCAGTCAGCCATCCAATCCGTGGTTTCCGAGGTCCGGCCCGATGTGGTGATCAACTGTGGTGCCTTCACCCAGGTGGATCGCTGCGAAACCGAGGTGGATCTGGCGCAGCTCATCAACGCCACGGCCGTGGGCTGGCTGGCGGAGGCCTGCGAGGCCCAGGGCGCCAGGCTCATCCAGATCAGCACGGATTACGTGTTCGATGGGACGGGCACGCGGCCCTACCGGGAGGACGATCCCACCAACCCAGTCTCGGTTTACGGCCGCACCAAGCTCGCAGGCGAGCGCCAGGCGGCCCGCTGTTCAAGGCATCTGATCGCGCGCACGAGCTGGCTCTACGACGCCTGGGGCAAGAACTTCCTCAACACCATGCTCAATGCCGCCGCCCAGGGCCGGTCCCTGCGCGTGGTGGACGACCAGCGTGGCGCCCCCACCACCTGCCGGGCCCTGGCCCGCCAGTTGAAGGTGGCCGTGGTGGAGGAATGGCAGGGTCTTGTCCACGCCACCTGCCAAGGCGAGACCACCTGGCACGGCTTCGCCAAGGCCATTTTCGAGGCCAAGGGCATGACCGTGGACCTGAGCCCCTGCACGACGGCCGACTTCCCCACACCGGCGAAGCGGCCCGCCTACTCCGTCCTAGGTGGCGCTAAACGGAACCAGCTTGGAACCGATCGGATGCCGGAGTGGCGCGAGGCCCTTTCCGAGGTGATTTCTCATCCTGATTTGAAGAAGGAATCCTGATGTCTGAGACGATTCTCATCACCGGCGGCGGTGGTTTCATCGGCAGCAACCTCGTCCACCGCTGGCACCGCAATCACCCGGACGACCGCATCGTGGTGCTGGACAAGCTCACCTATGCGGCCGACCCCAGGCAGCTCGAAGGCCTTGAAAGGGTGGAGCTCGTGGTCGGCGACATCCAGAACTTGGAACTGGCCCGTCACCTCATCGAAAGAAACAAGGTCACCAGGATCTTCCACCTGGCGGCGGAGAGCCACGTGGACCGCAGCATCACCGGGCCCGCAGCCTTCATCCAGACCAACGTGGTAGGCACCTTCTCCATGCTCGAAGCCGCGCGGCAGGCCTGGGCGGGCCAGAAGGACTGCCGCTTCCTGCATATCAGCACAGACGAGGTGTACGGCTCCCTGGGCGAAACCGGCAAGTTCCACGAGGAGATGGCCTACGCGCCCAACAGCCCCTACAGCGCCAGCAAGGCGGGGAGCGATCACCTGGTCCGCGCCTACCACCACACCTATGGCCTGAACGTGGTGACCACCAATTGCTCGAACAACTACGGCCCGCGGCAACATCCCGAAAAGCTGATTCCCCTGGCCATCACGCGCATGGCCAAGGGCGAGCCCATTCCCATCTACGGCGACGGACTGAACATCCGCGATTGGCTTTACGTAGAAGACCACTGCGCCGCGCTGGAAACCGTCATGTTGAAGGGCGTCGCGGGAGAAACCTACTGCGTGGGTGGGGATAACGAGCAGACCAACCTGGCGCTGGTGGACCTGCTCTGCGACCTGGTGGACCGCCACCTCGGCCGAGCCGAAGGCACCAGCCGGAAGCTCAAGACCTTCGTCCAGGATCGGGCGGGGCATGACCGGCGCTATGCCATCGATGCCACGCGAATCCAGACGGAATTGTGCTGGCACCCAGACACTCCCTTTTCCAAAGGTTTGGGGCAGACCGTTTCATGGTATCTAAGCAGGTTAGGGGGAGTCTCATGAACATAAGTCCACTGGCCAAGGTAAGTTCCAAAGCCCAATTGGGGCGTAACGTGACAATCGGAGAGTTCACGATCGTGCATGACAATGTCGTGCTCGGTGATGATGTGGTCGTTGAAAGCCACTGTGTGCTTGGCTACCCAACCCCGCTGGCGGAAGGTCAACCGCTGGTGATAGGAAATGGCGCTCGCATAAGGACCCACAGCGTATTTTACGAAGGATCTGTCTTCGGCCCAGGGCTCCTAACGGGCCACCGGGTTACCGTTCGGGAAAAGTTCCAAGCTGGCAAGAACCTGCAGATTGGTACTCTCTGTGATTTTCAGGGCCACGCTGAAGTGGGCGATTTTGTGCGCACCCACAGCAATGTCCATATCGGCCAAGAAACAAAGATCGGCAATTGCGTCTGGGTATTCCCCTTCACTGTGTTTACTAATGACCCACATCCCCCAAGCGACGGATTCATGAAGGGTGTGATCGTTGAAGACTATGCAGCCATTGCGACCATGTGTTGCCTGATGCCCGGAGTTCGCGTCGGTACACGCAGTCTGGTCGGGGCCCATAGCCTGGTCACAAAGGATGTTGAAGCCGACACCGTTGTTGGAGGAGTGCCAGCCAAGAAACTTTGCCTCACTTCTGAAATCAAGCTGAAAGATGGTTCCGGACCGGCCTATCCCTGGATGCGACACTTCCATCGTGGCTATCCAGACGACTTGGTGAACGCGTGGAAGGCCCAGTTCGATGGGCGAATGGGGACTGGCGAAATATCTCAGGATTGAATGCCCAGGGTTTGCCGTGGTTCAAGGAAGTCTGGCGCAGGCCAGCCGGCTATTGAAATTGGAGTGCTGCGGCTACCAGCCCAGGACCCAACCATTCCCTCTTTCAGGTCGAACGACCTACTCCACCGTTGAGCACACTTGCCCTACCTAGCTGCTTTGGATGGTCTGCGAGCCATCGCCATCCTGGCGGTGCTGATCTTTCATATCCATTCCCCATGGTTGAGAGGGGGGTTCATCGGGGTCGATGTCTTCTTCGTCCTTTCCGGGTTCCTGATCACTTCCATCATTCTTCACGAAATGGAGGAGGGGACCTTCACCCTGAAGGAATTCTACCTTCGCCGCATCCAGCGCCTGTTGCCCAACATTCTGGCCACCCTGCTGGGTGTGCTATTTCTCTGGGGAGTCTGGTTCCCGCCTTCCAGTATTGTCAAAGCGAGTCAGCACGGACTATGGACCCTGGTCAATGGGTCGAACTTGTACATCTGGAAACACCTGGGCGGCTACTGGGGCGACGCCGCCGTTGCCGCCCCGTTGCTGCACACCTGGTCTCTTGCCGTCGAGGAACAGTTCTACCTAGTCTTTCCGGGCGCCTTGCTGATCCTGTTCCTCAGGCAACGCCGGCACCTGCTGCTATGGCTGGTCGGATTGACGATCCTGAGTCTTGGGCTTTGCATCTGGGGCACGACCCCCCATCCGGAACTCAGTTTCTACATGATGCCCTTCCGCGTATGGGAGCTGCTGCTGGGTGCCGCCCTAGCAGTCCACCGAGGCAATGCGGCGGTGGGGAGGATTTCCGTCCTACAATCTAGGACGGGTTTGGAAATCGCTGGCTGGTGTGGGCTGGCGATCATCCTCTATGGACTGTTGAAGATCCGGGAAGGCTCCGCATTTCCTGGCGTGCTCGCCCTCATCCCCGCCCTGGGCACCCTGATGGTCCTGGCAGCCATCGCGGATGGCCGCACAATCCTCGCCCGAATGCTTTCCAACCGGGTCTTGGTCTGGATTGGAAAGCTGTCCTTTTCCCTCTACCTTTGGCATTGGCCCCTGATCGTGTTCGGCCGGATCCAGGCTGATCTGCTGGGAGCATCACCCTTGTTCGGCTCTCTCATCGGCGGTGCCGGGGCCCTCCTTGTGTCATGGTTGGCCTATCTGTGGGTGGAACAGCCGCTGCGAAGACGGGGAAAGGGCAGGTTCAGACGCCTGTCAACAATCGGTAGCGGTTTCATGATTGTGGCTTTGGTGAGTGGTTACCTGGCGACCAGAGACACCACCCCGGATCCTCAGCGGCATTTCCAAACACCGGCCTTTTTCGGACTCCAGTACAGTGTAGGGAAACTCGAATCAGCGGCTCATGCGGTCAAGGCAGATCGCTACCGCGACGTTTACATGCCGAGGTCTGGGCAGCAATCTGAGGATCCATGGAAACATGGAGGCTTGGTCCACTTATATGGCGGGGGTGCTCCGAGTCTGGTTGTCCTGGGCAGTTCCCATGCCTTGATGTATGGAAAGACGATCGATGACCTCTGCCGCCGACATGGAGTCTCGGTGGCCTTCCTCTGCGCGGATGCTACGCCGCCATTCTTCCTCGAGACAGTGAATGAATCCTTCCCTTCGCGGGAGGATGCAAGGAGTTTCGATGCCGCCAGGAGGGAGCGAATTCGGCAATGGCACCCCAGGGCCATCCTCGTCATCGATCGCTGGGACCGTTATGCGGACCAATTGGGGACTTTCGAGGCCTCGCTCTCTGGATTTTTGGATGAGATCAGTCCCGAGTCCGAGTGCATCTTCATTTTTAGCCAGGTGCCCGTGATGCGAATTGGAAGCCTGTTCAACCCCAGGGAATTCGTGAACTGGCGTTTTCAGCATGATGGGGTGTGGCCCCGTATGTGGCCAGATCGCAATGAGCAGGCCCGGCAGCAAATCCTGGCCATCACGGACAGGGTGGCACTGGGCCGCTCGAAGGTCAGACACCTCCGGATGGATGCACTTTTCTACGAGCCGGATGGATCGGTCCGATGGAAGGAGGGGGATTCATTCCTGTATGCGGACGCCGACCACCTTAGCCAGGCCGGGGCAGAACTGACAACACCCCTCCTGGACCAGACCATCCAGCGACGATGAGGGTTGAAAGGGGCCTGTTGTATGCTGGATGAACTTTGAATGCGAGTGGAATCATGAGCCTGGCGAAATGTAAGATCCTGGAATTCCCCAAAATCCCGGAGCCCAGGGGAAACCTCAGCTTCATCGAGGGCAGGCGACACGTCCCCTTCGACATCGCCAGGGTCTACTACCTGTACGATGTGCCAGGCGGAGAATCCAGAGGTGGGCATGCCCACAAGGCCCTCTTCCAGGTGATCATCGCCATCAATGGCAGCTTCAATGTCGAAATCGATGATGGGCTGAACAAAAAAAGCATCCCGTTGTGTCGGGCCAATGAAGGACTCTATATCGTTCCTGGCATCTGGCGTGAACTGACCAACTTCACCTCCGGGTCGGTGTGCCTGGTTCTCGCCTCTCGGCCTTATGAAGAGAGCGACTACTACCGTGATTACAGTCAATTCCTGCAGGCAGTCCAGCGAAAAGAATTCCTTCCATGAGTGGATATAGCACCAATCCCTCCGTCAAGTTCCTGGACCTGCGGGCCGGATACCACGAACTGAAACCGGAAATCGATGCGGCGACCGCTCGTGTTCTGGAAAGCGGTTGGTACCTTCTGGGCGGCGAGCTTGAGGCTTTCGAGGCCGAGTACGCCGCTTTCACCGAGTCGGCCCATTGTGTGGGTTTGGCCAATGGCCTGGAAGCCCTGATCCTCGGCCTCAAGGCGATGGGGGTGGGGCCTGGTGACGAGGTGATCGTTCCCGCGAATACCTATATCGCCACCTGGCTGGCGGTTTCCTACGTGGGAGCGACTCCGGTTCCGGTGGAGGCCTTGGCGAGCGTCTGGAACATCGATCCGGCCCTCATCGAAGCGGCCCTGACACCACGAACCAAGGTGATTCTTCCCGTGCACCTCTATGGCCAGCCAGCTGACCTGGAGCCGATCCTCGCCCTCGCCCGCAAGCACGGATTGCGCGTGCTGGAGGATGGCGCCCAGGCCCATGGCGCGCGGTACCGCGGCAAACGTATCGGAGCCCACGGAGACATCGTTACCTGGAGCTTCTATCCCGGCAAGAATCTGGGCTGCTTCGGCGATGGCGGTGCCTTGACCACGGATGACCTGGCCCTGGCGGAGCGGGTGCGCGTGTTGCGCAACTACGGATCACGGGTGAAATACCAGAACGAGGTGAAGGGGCACAATTCTCGACTCGACGAGATCCAGGCTGCGGTCCTGCGGGTGAAGCTGAAGCACCTTGATGCCTGGAATGCGCGTCGCGCGCATCTCGCCGCCCGGTACTCTCAGCAACTTTCCGGAGTGCCGCAGCTGGGCCTACCCGTGGTGCCCCTGGGAGCGGAGCCGGTGTGGCACCTGTTCGTGGTGGACCATCCCCGGCGGGATGACCTCCAGCGGCACCTGCGCGAGGCGGGTGTGGAGACCCTGATCCACTACCCCATTCCGGCTTACCTGAGCGAGGCCTACGCCTCTGATGGCCCCTGGGGATCCTTCCCCATCACCGAAGCGGGGGCTCGCACCCACCTCAGCCTGCCCATGGGGCCGCAGCTCTCCAGCGAGCAGCAGGATCGTGTCATCCAACTGATCCAGGCCTTTGCATGAGCGAACCGCTGGTCTCTGCTCTGATCCCGGCGTACAACCACGAGGCCTACATCCAGTCAGCACTGGATTCCCTGGCTGCAGACGGGTACCCGCGCTTGGAAGTCATCATCCTGGATGATGGCAGCCGGGATGGCACCCTCGCGGTGGCTCAGGCCTGGGCTTCCAGGCATACGTCACGTTTCGAGCGGGTAGAAGTTCTCACCCAGCCGAACCGGGGCGTATGCAGGACCCTGAATCGACTGGTGTCCCTCGCCCAGGGGGAGTATTTGGCCTTTTTGGCCAGCGATGATGAGTTGGTTACTGGAGGCCTTGGCCTCCGCGTGAAGGCCCTTCAAGGGCACCCATCCTGGCTGGCCGTCATGGGCGATGCCGAGATGATCGACGGAGAAGGGCGCCAGCTATGCAAGAGTACGCTGGTGGAAGAGTTCCGGGCCGACAAGCACGCATTGCTGGATTCCAGAACCCGCTGCCTTGAGCTTCTGCTCCATTGGTGCGTTCCCGGCCCGGTCTTCATGGCCCGGCGGGATGCCTTCGATCCGGATCTGGGCGTTGGGCTCTACGACGAAGGGTTCGTCTTTGAGGATCGGGACTACTACGCCCGCCTTCTTTCCCGGCGTGCACTGGGCTTCGTGGATGCTGTCGTGGCCCGGTACCGCGTCCATGAGCGGAACATGTGCCGAGGGGAAGCGGAGCACTACGGGATGTCCGAACAATTCCTCCAGATGGAGATCCGCAACCGGTCGCGGTTCCGCGGTTTGGAGGGCATGGCCATGGCGATGAACATCGCCAATCTCAAGGGCCGGAGGCCCGGAGCTACCCGACTCCAGAAAATCCGGGGAAGCCTCTCCCGGAGGTTCATGAGGTGGTTGCGGCAATGGAACAGTGCTCGGGTTGGGCCAAAGGAAGCTTGATTCACTTCCGGGGTCAAGACGATGGGTGCGTTCTGAGGGCCTATCGCCAGAGCTTTCCGGCGGTCCGCTTGGATCGGCCGATTTGTCCCGCTTTGAAATCCTGATAGGCCTTCCACTCGAGATTGATGCGGTCGAAGCGGAGCCGGAAAAGCAGTTTCTGGATCTGATAGCGGAAGAACAATCGCTCCTGGTCCTTCAGATGATCCGGGAAATACCGTTGAACGAAGCGCCACCGGTTCCGGCGCGAGTAGTACTCCATCAGCCAGCTCCGGTGTCCGGTGGAGAGGGACTGATGGTGATCGATCGCCACGGCCTGGTTGAAGCCCAGACAATGGCCCTTGCGCTGGATCTCGAGGGAGAAGGCCGGGTCTTCGTAGTAGAGGAAGTAGTCTTCGGGGATCCAACCCACTTCGGCGCCAAGATCTGTTCGGAAGAACAAGGCACAACCGCTGATGAAGCAGCCTGGGATGTCCAGGTCACCGGGTTCCGTGGCGAAGCGGATGGAAAAGTCCTTCCAGCGGAGCAGACCGCCGAAATAGCAGGAGCATAAGTCAGAATGGATCCGCATCCCCCACAGCCCTACGTGAGGATGGGCTTGGGCCTGGGCGACGAGATCGCGAGAGGAGCCCTGGGTCAGCAGGATGTCGTTGTTCAGGACCCACACCCACGGCACACCTGCACGGTGGAGGATGCGCAATCCGACATTGTTCCCGGCCGCATAGCCCAAGTTGTCCAGGTTGCGGACTATGCCAATGGTGCCTGGGGGGGGCAAGGGGTCGCCTTCCAGGAGATCGAGCCAGGGGAAGGGCGCTTGAGACAATGCGGTTGCCAACCTCTGGGCCGTCGCAGCCGCGTCATTCTCGATCCAAAGAATGCGGGTGCCTGGGCCCTCCGCTGACAGGAGGCTCAGGATGCAGGCGATGGTTTCCTCGGGGTGATGGTAGTTCAGGACCACAATCCCAACCTCTACCCTGGCCGGAAGGACCGAGCTGTCTGGGTCTACGGATGGGTGGGTGGTCATGTTTACGAGTATGCCACGCCCCTATGGATCCTCGGCGGGGGGGCCTGTGGATCACCCGATCCAGGGCCTAATGCCTGCCCGCCCACCGATGGCCCAGCTCCACAAACCAACGGAAGGAATTGGCCTGCCTGCCCTCAACCTGATCAGACGCGCTCTGTCTCTGCCAAGAGGTACCCAAGGTGAGTGTGGAGGCAGGCCCCATTTTCCAGGAGGCATTCTCCTGCAAGCCGAAGAATCGGTCTTTTGCAGAGGTCGCGCCAGGGTGAGCAGCCTGCCAATCGCTCGGGTCGTCGCGAAAAGGGCGATGCCCCACGTGGGCCCAACTGCTCAGGGTGAAGCGGGGGCTCGGTTCCACATCCAGGCGGACGGTGACGGTCTGGGCCTCGCCGCCGATCGCATTGCCCAGGGGATCGCCATGGGAATAGAACCCCGTCACATAGACACTGTTGACGAAGGCCTTGATCCAGGGCGAGAGCCCGTTGGTGATATCCGAATACTCCAGGCCAAGGCGAACTCCGGGCCAGGCGATGAGGACCCCCGCCGTGTCGTTGGCGACCACCATATTGGGCAGGGTTGTTCGTTCCCGGTTGTTCCAGAAGTCCTTCACGTGACGATTGAGCAGGTACCGGCCGTCCGTCTCGAGATCTTTCCCCAGGTAATAGAGGGGCTTGTGGAGGAAGGTGCTGATGGGCCACTGGACGTTCTTCGTGCCACGGCTGATGTAGGCATGGACGGTTCGAGCACCAAGTGGCTGTTCCAGAAAGCGGAGCCTTAGGCGGCCCCCCAGATCGAAGTTGGAAGCACTTCGGGCGTCGTTCTTGTAGGGGGTTGCAGTTGTTTGGTTCGAGTAATCCACGGCCGCTTCAGCCAAGGGGTCCTTCAACCCGAACATGGCCGTGAGGTATTCCCCGAAGGTGTAGCCCGCAGTCATCCTTGTTCCCTGACGGGTGCCGCCCCAGAGGTTCGTGTAGTTGACGTAGAACTCCATGACATCCGCAAAGCTGGCCTGTATTCGGTACCCGTTGAAAAAGGGGGAGCTGGGATCATTCTGAAGGATGGTCTTCCGGTAGGCGAGGTCCTGAATGGAATCGCTGAGGACCCGGTCGCTTTCCAGACGACCCATGAAGGCCTGGAAACCCCAGGTGCCGAAGTGGGCATTGCCGATCTGGAGATGGGTCATGGGAGATTCGACCCGGAAGCGCGGAAATGGGCGAGCAGCTTCTCCGAGAAGGTAGCCGCCATTGAGGCCGTATCCCCAGACCAGCGGCTCCTGCTCCAGGCTGGTGACCCAGCCACCTCTGCTTGTGTGGGTGAGGTGGCCCCGGAATAGGGTCAGGTAGGACTGCCCCTGGGGATCCCGGACAGCCATGAGCTGGGCGGCCAGGTCCCAGGTTTTCGCATGGACCCCGCCTTCCAGAGTGAAGCCCGCGCCTTTCATGCCGTTCCCCAGACCGAGGGAATTGACGAAGGTCCCAAGTTTCCCATGGCTATCCGCTGCCCAGGTGCCCACACCGTACCAAGGGCCTTCTGCTCCAAATCCTATGCCCAGCGGCTTATTCTCAGGCCAAGATTCCGGCATCTGCGCGAACAGTGGAAGGCTGAGCGCGAGAAGTGCGATATAGGCAAGCCTCAAGATTCACCTGCCTTCGTGCTGGGTTCTGACGTTGGGGGCAACGAAGAGCTCAGAGCCATACCGCGTAACTTGTTTGCCAAAATGGAGAAGCCAAGTGGAGGGTGGGGGTTTACATAAAAGAGAAACAGAGCAGCCTGCACCGCAATGGTAACACTGTTAGATGCCCGGATGCAGGGCGCTCGGGGCAGGACCGAATTTGGAATGAGTGTCGCTGAAAGCCTTCGATCACACAGTACACTTACTTTCATGCTCTTCGCTTCCCCCTCCACCTTCGGTCGCAGCTTTCGAATTCTGACCTTCGGCGAAAGCCACGGGGCGGCGGTGGGGGTGGTGCTGGACGGTGTGAAACCGGGGCTGCCTTTCGATCTGGCTGCCATCCAGCTCGAGATGGACCGGCGGCGTCCGGGGCAGTCGGATCTGGTGACCCCGCGCAGCGAGGGCGACCGGGTGCAGGTGCTGAGCGGCGTCTACGAGGGCAAGACCACGGGCCATCCCATCGCCCTGGTGGTGTTCAACGAGAACCAGAAGAGCGGCGACTACAAGGCCATCAGCGACCTCTTCCGGCCGGGCCATGCGGACCTCACCTACGATCGCAAGTACGGCATCCGCGACCCCCGCGGGGGCGGCCGCAGCAGTGGCCGGGAGACCCTCGCGCGGGTGGCAGCGGGGGCCTGGGCCAAGCAGCAGCTGGGCGCCCTGGGTGTGACGGTGCGGGGCTTCAACCGGGAGATCGCCGGCATCGCGGGAACGACCGTGGACTGGTCCTTCGTGGAGCAGAACCCGCTGCGCGCGGCGGATCCAGAGAGCTTCGAGGCGCAGAAGGCTGCCGTGGAAATGGCCCGGGCCGAAGGCGACAGCGTGGGTGGCGTCTGCGAAGTCTGGATCGAAGGCCTCCCCGTGGGCCTCGGCGATCCGGCCTTCGGCAAGCTGGATGGCCTCCTGGCCCTGGCCTGCATGTCCATCGGGGCAGTGAAGGGTGTGGAACTGGGCGCCGGCTTCGAGAGTGCGCGGCGACGCGGCAGCGAAAACAACGATCCTCTGAGTCCCAGCGGGCCACTGAAGAACGATGCCGGCGGCACCCTGGGGGGCATCAGCACCGGCGCGCCCGTGGTGGTGCGCCTGGCGGTGAAACCCACCAGTTCCATTGCCAAGACGCAGCAGACCATCGACCGGGAAGGCCACGCGGCGGAGATCTCCACCAAGGGCCGTCACGATCCCTGCATCGCGCCCCGCATCGTTCCAGTGGCCGAGGCCATGTGCGCCCTCGTGGTCTACGACGCGTGGCTCACGCAGGCAGCGCTGATGGACGGCAGTGCACCGGTACCGTCTGAGTGGGATTGGGAGGCCGTCGAACGGGTGCTACGGCCATGATTGTGATGACCACCACTTTTGAATAGGCGTGACGAAGCGATGACCTTGGCGCGTGGCGAGGACCGGATCATGAGGTCCAATATGGAACCCGTGCTGATCAGCTTCCACGCTCCCATCCACGACCTGGACGTGGTGGCGCAGCATGTGGTGCGCGACGGGGTGCCTGCGCGTCTGCGTGACTGGCAGCGTCAGGCCGAGGCCCGCGAGCTCATCTACCTTGCCACCTGCCAGCGGGTGCTCTGGATGGTGTGGGGCGGGGAACCCGATGCCATCGATCCCGGTCCGGGTGTCCGGCGCTATGAGGGTGAGGAGGCCTGGATCCATCTGCTGGCCATGTCCGCGGGGCTGGAATCCGCCAACCTGGGCGACCGTGAAATCCCCGGTCAGCTGAAGGACGCCCTCGTGCAGGCTCGCCTGGTGGGCGTGGCTGGGGATGAAGCGCAGGCCTCGGTGGAAGACGTGATCCGCGAGGGCCAGCGCCTGCGCGCCCGGCTGGGATTGGCTGACGGCAACGTGAGCGTGGCCACTGTGGCCCTCAAGCATCTGCTCGAAGGTTTGATGCCCGGGGCTGCCATCGCGCTGGTGGGCGTGGGCCCCATGACCCAGTACCTGGCGGAACGGTTGCCGGAGCACGGCTTCAAGGTCTCGGTGGCGAACCGCACCCGCGCGAAGGCCCATGACCTGGCGGATCCCCTGGGTCTGCTCGTGGTGGACCTGGCGCAACTCCAGCACGATCCGGCGGGCTTCGACGCCATCGTCAGCGCCACGGCAGCTCCGGAGCCCATCTTCACCCTTGATGCCTGGCAGTCCCTGAAGCGGCCCATCATCCGCATCCTGGACCTGGCGTTGCCGCCCGATTCCGAACAAGGTCTCGAACAGCTGCCCTGGGTGCATCGCATCGACCTCAACGCCTTCCTGGCCCAGACCGCCACCGCACGATCCCAGCGGGCCGAGGCGGCGCTGAAGGCCGAGCCCTACCTGATCGGCGCGGCCAAACGCCTGCGCCACCGGGCCCTGGCCCGGGCCCACAAGCGCCAATTGGCCTCTGCCCAGGAGCGCCTGGACGCGGCCTGGGGCGCGCTGGAAGATGAGGCGAAAACCCTCGAGGACTCCATGCAGGGCCTGGACGAGGGCCAGCGGATGGCCCTCGCGGAAATTCTGACCCGTGGCCGCACCCTGGCCTTCCGTGCCCTGATCCAGACCCAACCGAAACCGAACTCGAGCGGAGAGGCAGCCCTTTAATGAGACAAGTCACGGTTGCCACTCGAGGATCCGCCCTGGCCGTGGGCCAGGCCGAGCCCATGGTCCGGTTCCTCGAAGCGAAGGGCTACGAAGTGTCCTGGCGGAAATTCTCCACCTCCGGCGATCAGTGGCTGCAGGGCCCCCTCGACAAGCAGGTGGGCGGGGGCTTCTTCACCAAGGAACTGGAGGACGCCATGGCCGCGGGCGCGGCGGACCTCCTCATCCACAGCCTCAAGGACGTGTCCCTGGAGCGGCCTGCGGGCATCGTGCCCGCCTGCATCCCCCTCCGCGAGGATCCTTCAGACTGGCTGGTGGCCCGACCCGATGCGCCCGAGGATCTGGTGATCGGCACCAGCGCCGTGCGCCGGGAGCGGGTGCTCAGCCAGCTCTTTCCCAGGGCCCGGTTCACCTGGATCCGAGGCAACGTGCAGACGCGCCTCCAGCGCGTGCGGGACGGCGTGCTGCGGGACGAGCCCCTCCACGCCACCATGCTCGCCGCCGCGGGCCTGAAGCGTCTGGGCCTGGATCTTTCGGGCCTGACCGTGCGCCCCTTGCGGCCCGAAGAACTGCCGCCGGCACCGGGGCAGGGCGCCCTGCTGGCCGAAGCCCGCGCCGACCGGCCGGATCTCATCGAAGCCCTCGCGGAGTTGCACGACGTCATGACAGCCCGCTGCGTCACCCTGGAGCGCCAGGTGCTGGCAGGCATCGGCGGCGGCTGCCAGCAGCCCCTGGGCGCCCTGGCCACGCCACAGGTCGATGGCACCTTGCTGCTCCAGGCCGCCTACGCGCCGGACGGGGAGCTCCGCCGCGCCGAGGCCCGGGGCACCGACGATGCCGCGCTGCTGAAGGCCATCCTGAAGGGCATCGGCCTCTCATGACACTGACGGCGGCGCTCCCCCGCCTGGCGCTGGCCCGGCCCGCGCAGCACCCGCTGGCGGATACCGTGCGCCAGGCGGGCTGGGAGCCCATCCCCTATGCCTTCACCCGGCTGCAACCCTCTAGCCTGCCACCGCCGCGGCCTTTTTCCAGCACCGCGGCCATCCTGATCCTCAGCCCTTCCGGGGCGCGCGTGGCGGTGTCCAAGTTGCCGGCGGGGACCATGTGCCTCGTGCAGGGCGCGGGCACCGCGGATGCCTTGGGCCGCGAAGATCTGCGGGTGCAGTTGCCGACGGATGCCCGTGCCGAGGCCCTGTGGGCCCTGCTGCAGGCCAGCTTCCCCGAGGGGGGAGATTTCATCCTGGCGCGGGGTGAACGCAGCCGCGAATTCCTGGAAGAGGCCGCGAAGGGATCCCCCTGGCGCCTGCATCCCTGGGTGACGCATCGGGAGGCCGCGCACGAGCCTTTCCCCGCGCTGCCGGACGTGGCTGGCGTGCTGGCCCTGAGCCCCCTCCAGGCAGAGCTCCTCGCGCCCCTCGCCCACCACCTGCAGCGCTTCGCCTGGGGCGAGGCCACGGCCGAGGCCTTCGCCAAGGCCGGCGCACCTGCCCAGGCCTTCTGCGAACCAAAGCCCAGCCTGCTCTGGGCCATGCTCGCGCAGCACCTCGCAGCTCAAGAAAATCCGAAGGAGGAGTCCCCATGCTGAACCGCTCCCGCCGCCTCCGCACCAGCGCCGCCCTGCGCAACCTGGTCGCCGAGACCGATCTCCGCCCCCGCCACCTCATCCAGGGCCACTTTCTGCAGCCGCAGCCGGGCAGTACCGAGATATCGAGCATGCCGGGCATCTTCAATGCCGGCGTGGAGGACACGGTCCGCCAGGTGGAGAAGGACCTCAAGAAGGGCCTGGCCAGCGTCCTGCTCTTCGGCGTGCCCGACGAAGGCTCCAAGACGCCCGATGCCGCCTATGTCCGCGACCGGGCGGGGGTGGTTCCCGTGACCGTGAAGGCCCTGAAGAAGGCCTTCGGCTCGGACCTCATCGTGATGACGGATGTCTGCCTCTGCGGCGCCACCAGCCACGGCCATTGCGGCTTCGTGAGCGATGAAGGCGTGGTGCTGAACGACGAATCCCTGCCTGTCCTGGCGGAAATGGCCCTGCGCCACGCCGAGGCCGGTGCCGACGTGGTCGCGCCCAGCGACATGATGGACGGCCGTGTGGCCGCCATCCGCGCCCTGCTTGACGAGAACGGCTTCACCCACACCAGCATCCTCAGCTACGCCATCAAGCATGCCGGCGCCTACTATGGCCCCTTCCGCGAAGCCGCCCACAGCAGTCCGAAATTCGGCGATCGCAAGACCTACCAGATGGACCCCCGCAATGCCCGGGAGGGCCTGAACGATGCGCTGCTGGATGTGGACGAGGGCGCGGACATGCTCATGGTCAAGCCGGCTCTGCCGAACCTCGACCTCATCTGGCGCCTCCGCGAGGCCCAGCTGGCGCCCATCTGCGCCTACCACGTGTCCAGCGAGTTCAGCAGCGTGAAGGCCGCTGATCGCCTGGGCTGGCTGGACGGCGACCAGCTAATGCTGCAGCACCTCCTGGCCATCCGCCGCGCCGGCGCCGACATGATCGTCACCTACGCGGGTCGCGAGGCAGTGGAGAAGGGTTGGATCTCCTAAAAAGATTCATCCACAGATTTCACAGATTCACACAGATTGAACTGCTGAAATCTCTGATCCGCCACTCAATCTCTTGCTTTTTTAATCTGTGAAATCTGTGGAATCTGTGGACAAAAAACATTTTAAGGATCCCATGAGCAACGAAACTTTGTTTCAAGAAGCCCTGACGCACTTCCCCGGTGGTGTTTCCAGTCCGGTGCGGGCTTTCCGCGCAGTGGGTGGCACGCCGAAATTCTTCAAGAAGGCCTCGGGGGCCTGGTTCGAGGATGAGGACGGTGTCCGCTTCCTGGACCTCTGCATGTCCTGGGGGCCCCTGATCCTCGGTCACGCGCACCCCGACATCCTGGCCGCCGTCACCGAGGCCATGCAGGAGGGCCTCACCTTCGGCGCGCCCAGCCGGCGCGAGCTGTTCCTGGCCCGCCGCATCAAGGAGATGGTGCCCTTCATCGAGAAGATGCGCTTCGTGTCCTCGGGCACGGAAGCCGTCATGTCGGCATTGCGCGCCGCCCGCGGCTACACGGGCCGGGAGCGCATCCTGAAATTCGAAGGCTGTTACCACGGCCACAGTGATGGCCTGCTGGTGAAGGCCGGCTCGGGCCTGGTCACCTTCGGCGCCCCCACCAGCGCCGGTGTGCCCAAGGCCATTGCCGAGCTGACCTCCGTGGTGTCCCTCGATGACCTGGAAACGCTCGAACGCACCTTCGCGGAGGTGGGGAACGAATTGGCCGCGGCCATCATCGAGCCCATCCCCGCCAACAACGGCCTGCTGCTGCAGCGGCCCGAATTCCTCCAGCGCCTGCGCGAACTCTGCACGAAGCATGGCGTGGTCCTCATCTTCGACGAGGTCATCAGTGGATTCCGGGTGGCCCCGGGTGGTGCCGCGGAACGCCTCGGCATCACGCCGGACCTGGGCACCTACGGCAAGATCATCGGCGGCGGCATGCCCGTGGGCCTCTATGGCGGCCGCAAGGACATCATGGGCGTCGTGGCGCCGGATGGCCCCGTCTACCAGGCCGGCACGCTCTCAGGCAATCCCGTGGCCATGGCCGCGGGTCTGGCCACCATGGCGAAGCTCACCCCCGCCTTCTACGCTGAACTCGAAGCCAATGCGGCGAAGTGGGCCGCGGCTTTCGAGACCATTCCCGGCCTCCATTGCCCCCGCTACGGCAGCCTGCTCTGGCCGCTGTTCCAGGATGGGGTGCGCCGCAGCGACGCCGTGCAGGGGGAGTCCATCCGCACCTTCAACCGACTGCACAAGGCCCTGCTGGACCAGGGCGTCTACCTGCCGCCCAGCGGCTACGAAGTGGCCTTCCTCGGCGCCGCCCACGGCGAACCCGAGCTGGCCCACTTCCAGAAGGCCATGGCCGCCGTGGCCAAGGACTTTGCCTGATCTTTTCAAGGATTTTCTGTCCACAGATTTCACAGATTCACACAGATTTCCCAGGTGAATTTCGAGCGAACCGGAAATCTTGATCTCGCGCTTTTCTCAATTTTTTCAATCTGTGAAATCTGTGGAATCTGTGGACCAATCGCTTTTAGATTTGGAGTTCCCATGCAGCCTCTGCTTCGTGTTCTCAACGGTGAAGCCCTCGACAAGCCTCCTGTCTGGTTCATGCGCCAGGCGGGGCGCTTCCTGCCCGAGTACCGCGTCATCAGGGCCAAGGACACCTTCGAACAGCTGCTGAATGATTCCGACCTGTCCGCGGAAGTTACGCTGCAGCCCATCCGCCGCTTTCCCAAGATCGACGGCGCCATCATCTTCAGCGACATCCTGGTGATCCTGGACGCCCTGGGCTGCGAAGTGACCATTCCCGAAGGCGGGCCGCGCATCGGCAAGACGC
>JBBQHW010000011.1:0-60746 GCA_038324335.1 Holophagales bacterium | reverse complement strand
GCGCATGCGGGCCTGCCACTCGGGCCAGGTGCAGGCCCAGACCTGCAGTTCCTCGGCGGGGTCCAGTTCCAGGTCACCCTGGGAGTCGCAGTCCAGGGCCAGGAAGGTATGGCAGCGGTTGTTCTGGGTGGCGGGATTCGGGGTGCAGGAGCCCAGGGTCACCCAGTGGTTCGAGGCGAACCCGGTCTCCTCGCGCAGTTCCCGGCGGGCAGCGGCTTCAGGATTTTCGCCCCCGTCGCACCCGCCGCCCGGGATCTCCAGCGTGGAGTCATCGATGCCATGGCGGAACTGTTCCACCACCAGCAGTTCCCCTGACCGGTTGAACGCCACCACGTTCACCCAGTCCGGCCCCTGGAGCCGGTAGAAGGCGTGCCGGCGGCCGGTGTGTGGGCTCCGCCGCTGGGCCACGATCTGCCGGAAGAGGAGGGAATCCTGGCGCACGCTCTCAGACTCCTGCACCCAGGGAGCGGCGGGATCGAAGCCTTCCGAATGCCGGTGCAGCAGGCGCATCAGTACCTCGGCACAGATGGATCCAGGCGGCTGTAGGCCTCGATGCCGCCGGACAGGTGGGCCAGGTCCGGGAACCCGGCGGCCTGAAGCAGCCGAAGGGCATGGAGGCTCCGCACGCCATGGTGGCAGTAGGCGGCCACGGGGCGGGTGCGATCCAGTTCCTCCACCCGATCCGCCAGTTCACCCAGCGGAATCAGGAGGGCACCTGGGAGCCTAGCCAGCTGGTATTCCCAGGGTTCACGAACGTCGAGCCGCTGCACCTGGTCCGGAAGATCCTTGAAGGTCTCGGCGCTCACCTGGTGGTTCAGCTCAAACACGCTGGGGTTCCCCCTGGCTTGCTGCGCGGCTGCAGATGTGGTGCGTGATGACATCCAGCGCCGTGCGGTTTTCCACACCCGTGGGCACGATGAGATCCGCCCACCGCTTGCTCGGCTCCACGAATTCCAGGTGCATGGGGCGCACGCTCTTTTCGTACTGGTCCATGACGCTGTCGAGGCTGCGGCCCCGCTCCTGGGTGTCGCGGCGGATGCGCCTGAGGATGCGGATGTCGGCGTCCGTATCGACGAAGATCTTCACATCCAGCTGATCCCTCAGCTCAGGCAAGGCGAAGAGCAGCAGACCCTCGAGGATGACCACCTGGCCGGGCGGAAGGGGCTCTTCCCAGCCGGTCCGGTCAGACAGGGTGAAGTCATAGCGGGGCTTGCGGATGCTTTCCCCGCGGTGCAGGGCCGACAGGTGGGCAGCCATCAGCTCGAGGTCAAAGGCATGGGGGTGGTCCCAGTTCACGGGGCGGCCATCGAAGCGTCCCTTCACCACCTCCAGCGGGGCATAGTAGGCGTCCATATCCAGCAGGAGGGTGGCCACGTTCTTCTTCTTGAGCCGCTTGACCAGTTCCGCCGCGACCGACGTCTTGCCACTGCCCGATCCCCCGACAATGCCAACCAGCATCGGCCTATCCGTCATGACGCCCCCCACCCTTCCATCTTAGGGGGCGTTACGGAAGAACCAGCGCTTTTCTGGTTGTTCCGTTAGGGCCCCTCATGCCGCCCTCAGTCCGAGAACGAATGAACGACCGAGCACGGCGGCCTACTTCAACGGGGCGTCCCGCTCTGCTATGGTTCGGGCCATGGTCCGCTCTAGATTCGCCCCTGCCTTGGCCCTCATCCTGCTGCTGGCCGGGTGCAGTTCGGAAGATCCGAGGCTCCCCGGGAACCTCTACGAAGAGGCTCGCAAGCTGAACCTCGAAGGCCGTAGCCTCGAGGCCAGGGCCATGATGAAGCAACTGACCGAGCGCTATCCCGATACCGAGGCGGCCCGGCAGGCCAAGCGCGACCTTTACCTGATCGAGGCCTTCGTCAACCGGGACATCGCGGACCGCCAGAAGCAGGTCCGAGTGGCCATGAAGCGCATCTCGGATGCCCTGATCCGCTACAAGGCCAAGAAAGGGGAATACCCCCTGGCCATGGACCACCTTGTGCCGGAATACCTCGACCAGGTGCCCGAGACCCCCTGGGGCCACCCCTTCTTTTACCGGGCCTATGTCGCCCTGCCCATCGAGAACCTGCGCAACACCCGAGGCCCCACCCGCCAGCGGTTCAACACCAAGTTCGACGGGTACTACTTGGCCTGTCTCGGCACCGACCTCAAGCCGGGAGGGGAAGGCCTGGCCACGGATATCCTCATCAAGGACGGGGCTCCCCTGGGCGAGGCCGCCTTTCCGCCCATTCCGCAGCCGCAGCCCCTTCGTTAGGGTTCCAACCATCGTGGCGGCCAGCCGCGCACTGGCGTGCGCGGCTATGCAAACGCGGCCTTTGGCCGCATTTGTCAATTGAATGATGGAGTAGGGTCGTCGTTAGCCATTTGAGGAATTACCCACCTGCAAGTCTGCTGCGCCTGGGCGCAGCTAACAAAATGCGGCCAACGGCCGCAGTTTGCAGGGCTCCTCAATGCCCCGATCTACCGTACCCCCCAATCCAGGATGACCTTCCCGCTCTGCCCGCTGCACATGGCATCGAAACCCTTCTGGAAGTCGTCGATACCGAACCGGTGGGTGATGACCGGCGTGATGTCCAGGCCGCTCTGGATCATGGCGGCCATTTTGTACCAAGTCTCGAACATCTCCCGGCCGTAGATGCCCTTGAGGATCAGGCCCTTGAAGATCACCTGGCTCCAGTCCACGGCGCAATCGGCTGGGAGGATGCCCAGGAGTGCCACGCGGCCGCCGTGATGCATGGCCTCCAGCATGGATTCGAAGGCGCTGCGGTTGCCGCTCATCTCCAGGCCCACATCGAAACCCTCGGTCATGCCCAGGTCCTTCATGACTTCGGTCAGGTTCTTCTTGGTGGGATTCACGGCCACCGTGGCGCCCATCTTCCGGGCCAGGTCGAGCCGGTATTCGTTCACGTCCGTGATCACCACGTGCCGGGCGCCCACGTGCTTCGCGATGGCCACGGCCATGATGCCGATGGGACCGGCACCGGTGATCAGCACGTCCTCGCCCACCATGTCGAAGCTGAGCGCCGTGTGGGTGGCGTTGCCGTAGGGATCGAAGATGGCGGCCACGTCGTCGGGCACGTTGGCCGGCACCTTGAACACGTTGAAGGCCGGCAGGCTCAGGTATTCAGCGAAGGAGCCCGTCCGGTTCACGCCCACGCCCACGGTGTTGCGGCAGAGGTGGCGCTTGCCTGCGCGGCAGTTCCGGCAGTGGCCGCAGGTGATGTGCCCCTCGCCGCTGACGCGGTCGCCGGCCTGGTAGCCCTCCACTTCGGCCCCCACCCGGTCGATGACGCCGTAGTACTCATGGCCCACCACCATGGGCACAGGGATGGTCTTCTGGGCCCATTCGTCCCAGTTGTAGATGTGGACGTCGGTACCGCAGATGGCGCTCTTGTGGACGCGGATCAGCACGTCGTTGGGGCCCACTTCCGGCATGGGAACGTCCCCCATCCAGATGCCTTCCTCGCGCTTGGTCTTCAACAGGGCTTTCATGGGCGCCTCCAACCGCACCATTTCAGCATCAAGAGCAACCGGGACCAACTTCTCCTTTCCAGCCTTGACGATCCGTGAAGTCCGCAGTTAAGGTTTTGACAGGTAACCCATGACTTCCACCCCTCAGCGGCCCAACCGCAATACCAATCGGCACCTTCGCGCGAATCGCGCGTGGGCCGGCGAGGGTCTCTCCTAAGATTCCTGACACCCCGGACCACCCCGATTCGCGACAGCGGATCGGGGTTTTCTCTTTTTGGAGCAATCATGTGCGGCATTCTCAGCATCCTCAACCTGGATTCCCTGAAGTCGAACCCGGCCGAGCTACGGCGCCAGGCCCTGGCCATGGCCCGGAAGATCCGCCACCGGGGCCCGGATTGGAGCGGCATCTACAGCGATGACCACGCCATCCTGGTGCACGAGCGCCTGTCCATCGTGGACGTGGAACACGGCGCCCAGCCCCTCTTCGACACCCTCAAGGGCACGGTGCTGGCCGTCAATGGCGAGATCTACAACCACCAGGACCTGCGACACGGGCTGCGGGAGGCTCACGACTTTCAGACCCTGTCCGACTGCGAGGTGATTCTCTACCTCTACGACGAGCTGGCGCCCCGGGACTTCCTGAACCGCATGAACGGCATCTTCGCCTTCGTCCTCTACGATCCCAAGCGCGAGACCTTCCTCATCGCCCGGGATCCCATCGGCGTGGTGCCCCTCTACGTGGGCTGGGACCGGCACGAGCAGCTGTACGTCGCGTCGGAAATGAAGGCCCTGGTGGGCCACTGCGAGCGCATCAGCGAGGTGCCGCCGGGCCACTTCTACCTGGGCCACGAGCCGGAGAAGGGGTTTCAGCGCTACTACCAGCCGGACTGGGCGGAACCAGGCCACGTGCCTTCGGCACCCTATGACCCCGTCCAGCTGCGGGAAGCCCTCGAAGCCGCCGTGAAGCGCCAGCTCATGTGCGACGTGCCCTACGGCGTCCTCATTTCGGGCGGCGTGGATTCCTCGGTCATCGCCGCCATCGCGGCCAAGTACCGGGAGGGCCGCGTGGAGGAGGGCGGGGCCGCGCCCGCCTGGTGGCCCCAGATCCACTCCTTCGCCATCGGGCTGGAAGGCGCGCCGGACCTGGCCCCGGCGCGGCTGGTGGCCAAGCACATCGGCGCCATCCATCACGAGGTCCACTTCACCGTCCAGGAAGGGCTGGATGCCCTTTCCGACGTGATCTACCACGTGGAGACTTTCGACATCACCACCATCCGGGCCTCGACGCCCATGTACCTCCTCATGCGGAAGATCCATGCCATGGGCATCAAGATGGTGCTGTCCGGGGAGGGCGCAGACGAGATCTTCGGCGGCTACCTCTATTTCCACAAGGCGCCAGATGGGCCGGAACTCCACGCCGAGACCGTGCGCAAGCTGCAGAAGCTGCACCTCTACGACTGCGCCCGGGCCAACAAGTCCAGCGCCGCCTGGGGCGTGGAGGCGCGCGTGCCCTTCCTGGACCGCGAGTTCCTGGACGTGGCCATGCACATGGATCCCTCCCTCAAGCTGCCCCGCAACGCAGCCCGACCCCGGCCCATCGAGAAGTTCCCCCTGCGCCAGGCCTTCGACGGCGCCATCCCCGACGAGGTGCTCTGGCGCCAGAAGGAGCAGTTCTCGGATGGCGTGGGCTATGCCTGGATCAATGCCCTGCGCGCCACGGCGGAGCGGGAGATAAGTGACAGCATGTTGCGCGGCGCGGGAGAACGCTTCCCGGTCAAGACGCCCGAGACCAAGGAGGCCTACCTGTACCGGCAGCTCTTCGAGCAGCACTTCCCCAGCGCCACCGCCGTCCACTGCGTGCCCTTCGAGCGCAGCGTGGCCTGCAGCACCGAAACGGCCCTGCGCTGGGACGCCTCCTTCGCGAAGCTGACCGATCCCTCCGGCCGGGCCGTCATGGACATTCACGATCAGGGCTATCGGCCCTGAGTCTGGCCTGAACCAGACCCGGTTCGTGCGCTATCATGCCCGGATCCGGAAACCCTCCATGAGCCCAGCCCCCGAACAGCGGCACTCCTGCCGCATTCCCATCGCCTACAAGGTGAAACTGGTCGCCGAGGACCAGATGATCACTTTCCCCACGGCCTTGAACTTGAGCATGGGGGGCATTCTGCTGAATGGCCCCGGCCGACTGCCTGTGGGCAGCCACTGCGGCGTGGCCATCCTGCTGGCGGACGGCGGCACCGGGCGGCGCATCGTGGCCCGGGGTACCGTGGTCCGCAATGACGCCCAGGGCATGGCCATCGCCTTTTCCAAGGCCCTGGACCGCAGCAGCGAGGACTCGCTGCGGGCGCTCATCCATTCGCTGGACCCTGGTGCCGAAGGACCCGGCCAGGAAGCCCAGGTGCGAGGTGCCTGATGCAGGATCCTGAAACCTCGCTCGCGCAGTTGATGGCGCAGATCAAGCCCGGCGCCAGAGCGCCGGGAGAAGCCGATGACAGCTGGGAAGTGCCAGCCTTCGAGCACTACGAGGACATCCGTATCTGGCTGAAGGAATCCGTCATGAGCGCCCTTCTCTTCGAGCGCTTTCCCGACGGCCGTTGGACCATCCAACTGCTGCTGAAAGAGCAGAACCCCGGCACCTACCGCTACATCGTGCTGTGAGCGGATGGCACCCATGGCTCCAGCCCCCCAAGGTATTGCACTTCGTGCCACGGTCCTTCGGTGCCTGGCATTGGCCGGGCTGGCCGCTGTGACGGCCCTGCTCGCCAATGCCCTGGCAGGCCCATCGCGCCGGTTGGCCTGGACCGGGGCCATGGCACCGCTGCCTGCCACAGCCCCCCCCAGCGCACCACCCAGCCCCCCAGAACCGGCTCCCCCACCCCTGGCCGTCCAGGAAGCCAAAACCCACCCACCGTCGCGCCCTGCCCCCCCAGTCAAAACGACCACTGCGCCTGCCAAGGCACCGGAACCGCCAGTGCCCCCGCCGCCCGTGGCCACCGGCCCCATCCGCGAAATCAGCAGCCCGGAGGCCTGGCTGGCTTTCCAGAGCAAAGCCCCCTTCCTGGACGCCCGCCGCAGTGCGGAGTTCACCGAGGGCCACATTGCCGGCGCCTGGTGCACGCCCGTGTGGGAAGCGGACCTGGACGACCGGCTCATCTCCTTCAAGGCCGCGCGCCGGCCCGGTCCGGACGATCCCATCGTCATCTACTGCAGTGGGGGCGACTGCCATGATTCCCACCTGCTGGCCGCGAAGCTGCACAAGGAGGGCTACTACCACCTGCTCATCTACCGCGATGGCTACCCGGGCTGGGTGGCCCAGGGCCATCCCATCGACAAGAGCCGGCCATGAAGACCCCCCTGCGACACTGGCTGCTGCACCCGAGGCTCACCCTGGCCTGCCGCCTCGTGCTGGGCCTGGTCTTCCTCGCGGCCGCCCTTCCGAAGCTCGCCGACCCGCCCGGCTTCGCCAAGGCCATCTGGGCCTACGAACTGTTCCCTCCCTGGAGCCTGAACCCCCTGGCCCTGGGGCTGCCCTGGCTGGAGCTATTCTGCGGGTTCGCGCTATGCCTGGGCCTCTGGCTGCGCGCGGCCACCACCTGGGTCGCGGCACTGCTGCTGGCCTTCTGCCTGGCCCTCTCCATCAACCTGGCCCGCCACCATCCCGTGGACTGCGGCTGCTTTGGAGGTGCCGTACCCAAGACCGAGGCCGAACGACTGGTGGACATGCGCTGGTCCTTGTTGCGCGATCTCGGCCTGCTGCTGCTGGCAGCCCAGGTGCTGGCAACCTCCGGGCATAGGGAAAAGATTCACCACGGAGACACGGAAGGCACTGAGAACTGAACACGGAGATTCTAGAATTTTTCTCCGTGAATCCTCTGTGATCTCAGTGTCTCCGTGGTGGATCTTTGTTTCTGGGAGTTGCCTCAGCTGCGCCCCACGGCCAGCAGGTCGGAGGCCCAGTCCAGCCACAGGCCTGCGGCCGAGTCGTTGCCCATGTTGCGTGAAAGCTGGTCCCGGGTGGGCTCGGGCAGGGAGAGGACGGGGATGCCCGGCATGCCGTAGGCGATGGCGCACATCATGAACCGCGCCGCTTCGCCCAGGGTGACGATCTTCAGGCGGTCCATGGAACGGCTCCAGCAGGCCTCCGCCAGGGTCTCGAGGCGGTGGATGTTCCAGGGATGCACCACATTGTCGAAGTCCACGGGCCCCTTTTCAGGACGGAGGCCCACGTAGGTCATGGCAAGGCCCAGGGTGCGGGGCGGGGTCGCGTCCCAGAAGCCCCCGCGGCCAAGGGCAAAATCCACGTCCTTCTTGTGGAGCAGACCCGCCCGGCCCAGCGCCTGCCAGACCAGGTAGCCACCGGCGCTGTCGTCCTCCCAGAAGGGGGTGGCATGGCGAAGGGTCGCGTCCGTGGCGAAGCCGCCCACGAGAAGGATCATGATCGGGCCCTTCTCGGGGAAGAGCGTGGGCAGGTTCAGGGGCCGGAAGGTCCGGCGTTCATCCACCAGCGGGGGGCTGGGTTCCTCGTGCCTGCGCTCCTGGGAAGGCGCATCCGCATGGGTCATGACGAGCCGGGAACCGGTCTCCGTGGGTTCCACCTGCAAGCGGCCCAGGGCCAGCCGACTGGCGATCTCCTCGAAGGTGTATTCGGCAGTATCCAGGGGCGAGGGCTCGCCCGGGGGCGTCAAGGTCACGGGCAACTCCTGGGCATGTCAGAAAACGTGAGTCTTTACATGCGCAGAGGCAAGGCCCAAGCCTAAAAACTTGACCGCAGATGGCGCAGATTTGCGCAGATAAACAGCCGCCTGGCCAATCATCTGCGACATCTGTGACATCTGTGACATCTGCGGTGGATTGTATTTACTACCTGACCCAGACCTCTAGCCAGCCTCTGTTACTGGATCACTCCCAATTCCCGGCCCACTTTCGTGAAGGCGGCAATGGCGTGGTCCAGATCCTCCTGGGTGTGGGCGGCGCTCAGCTGGGTGCGGATGCGGGCCTGCCCCTTGGGCACCACAGGGAAGAAGAACCCGATGACGTAGACGCCTTCGTCCAGCAGCCGCCGGGCGAACTCCTGGGCCAGCGGCGCCTCGTAGAGCATGACGGGCACGATGGGATGCTCGCCAGGCAGCAGCTTGAAGCCGGCCTTTTCCATGCCGGCCCGGAAGTACTTGGCGTTCTCATGCACCTGCTTGATGAGGCCCTGACTGTCCTTCAGCAGGTCCAGCACCTTCAGGGTGGCGGCCACGATGGTGGGCGCCACGGAATTCGAGAACAGGTAGGGCCGGGCCTTCTGCCGCAGCCACTCGATGGCCTCGCGCTTGCCCGCGATGTAGCCGCCGGAGGCGCCGCCCAGGGCCTTGCCGAAGGTGCCGGTCATGAAATCCACCCGGCCCATGACGCCACAGTGCTCGTGGGTGCCGCGGCCGTTCTCGCCCATGAAGCCCACCGCATGGCTGTCGTCCACCATCACCATGGCCCCGTATTTCTCGGCCATGTCGCAGACCTCCCTCAGCTTGGCAATGTAGCCGTCCATGCTGAAGACCCCATCGCTCACCACCAGCTTGAACCGCGCCCCCTCGGCGTCGGCCGCCTGCAACTGGGCTTCCAGGTCCGCCATGTCGGAGTTGGCGTAACGGTAGCGCTTGGCCTTGCAGAGGCGGATGCCATCGATGATGGAGGCGTGGTTGAGGGCGTCGCTGATGACCGCGTCCTCCTCGCCCAGCAGGCCCTCGAAGATGGCGCCGTTGGCGTCAAAGCAGCTGGAATACAGCTGGGTGTCCTCGAAGCCCAGGAAGGCGGCCAGCTTCTGCTCCAGCTCCCGGTGGATGTCCTGGGTACCGCAGATGAAGCGCACCGAGGCCATGCCGAAACCATGCTCATCCATGACCTCTCTCGCGGCCCCGATCACTTGCGGGTGGTTCGCCAGGCCCAGGTAGTTGTTGGCGCACAGGCACATCACGTCGCGGCCATTGGCCCGCATCCGGGGCTGCTGGGGCGACGTGATGACCCGCTCCGTCTTGTAGAGGCCCGCCTCCCGCAACGCTTCGAGCTCATGGTTCAGGTGGGCCAGGTAGCCAGGATGCACGGTGAATCTCCTATGGTCAGAGGCCTGATAGGATACTGCGAGGTTGGATGACAGCCAGCGCCGGTGTCACCATCCTTCCGATTTGGAAAGGAAACGACCATGCGCGCCTTCCTGCTTCTGCCCGCCCTGCTGCTCACCCTGGCCTGCAGTTCCAAGCTGGACCGCTCCAAGGCCGAGAATCTGATCCGCAAGGGCTACCCGGTGGTGGTCCCCGTCACCGTGCCCGAACAGGCCTCCGCCGAAAAGGGCACCCCGGCCCACGTGCGTCTGACCACCCTCAAGGAGAACCTGGACCGCAGCGGCTGGTTCGAAACCTCCATGAGGACCGAAGGCGGCCAGGAGACCTTCACTTTCCGCCTGAAGCCCACCGCCCCCAAGACCATCAAAGCCTCCCCCCAGGGCTTCTCCCTGCCGGCGGCCGAGGCGGTCTTCGTCCGGGCGACCAAGATGGAGCCCACCCGTGAGGGCGCCCGCGTGATCTATGAGATCCGGCTGGAAAAACCCACGGCCCAGTTCCCGCTGTTCCAGGCCCTGCACCAGGATGTGCGGGTGGGCCAGACCAAGCCCCGCCACGCCACCTTCGAGCGCCGCAAGGGCGCCTGGGAGCTGACGGGCACGGACGAGGCCTTCCATAAGGCGGAGTGACCGGAGTTACAGCCTCGTCGCTTGGGCGAGGGGGAGCTGACCGTAGACTGAAGGACATGAGGTTCGCTTGAAGCACAGTCCCGCCTTCCGCCTGCGCCGCTTCCTGAACTGGTTCCCCCTGGGCCTGACCTATGCGGCCATGTACATGGGCCGCTACAACTTCAACATCGTGAAGAACGACATCGGCGCCTGGTACCACCTGGACAAGGCGCAGATGGGCCTCATCGCCTCCGCGGGTTTTTGGACCTACGGCCTGGCCGTGGCCCTCAACGGGCCCCTGGCCGACCGCTTCGGCGGCCGCAAGGCCATCCTGCTCGGGTCGCTGGGCGCTGCGCTCGTGAACCTCGCCATCGGCTTCATGTTCCTGAACACCGCCGGCACCCAGGTGCTCCTCAGCATGAGCCTGCTCTGGAGCCTGAACATGTACTTCCAGAGCTTCGGGGCCCTTTCGGTGGTGAAGGTGAACAGCACCTGGTTCCACGTGCAGGAGCGGGGCGTCTTCGGGGGCATCTTCGGCATCATGATCAGCTCCGGCTACTTCCTGGCCACCACCATCGGCGCCTGGCTGCTGGCCAGCTTCCACAGCTGGACCGTCATCTGGTTCGTGCCTTCGGCGGCCATGACCTTGATGTTCTGCGTGGATTGGTTCCTGGTGCGCAACCGCCCCAGCCATGCGGGCCAGGCGGACTTCGACACCGGGGATGGTTCCGACGCGGGTTCCGCCGAGGACGCCCCCCTGCCCCTGCGCGAGCTCGTGCACAAGGTCTTCAAGAATCCCATCATCGTGTCGCTGATCTTCGCGGAGTTCTGCACGGGCTTCGTGCGCCAGGGCGTGATGCTCTACTTCACCGAGTACCTGCAGGAGATCTACCACCTGGGCAAGAAGGAGCACCTGTTCTGGTGGACGGGCATCGCCTTCATGGGCGGTGGCATCCTGGGCGGCCTGCTCTGTGGCTGGCTGAGCGACAAGGTGTTCCAGTCCCGGCGGCCCCCGGTGGCTTTCCTCTTCTACCTGATGCAGGTGGTGATGCTGGGCCTGCTGGGCCTCACCCTGGGCCAGGGGACCCACGGCGGCCAGGTCTGGGCCGTGGCGCTGCTGGGCCTCACGGCCATGTTCATCTTCGGTGTCCACGGCATGCTCAGCGGCACGGCGAGCATGGACTTCGGCGGCCGCAAGGCCGCGGCCTCGGTGGCGGGCGCCCTGGACGGCATCCAGTACATCGGCTCGGGCCTCACGGGCTTTGGGCTGGGCTGGATCCTCAAGACCTACGGCTGGGACGGCGTGGCCACGCAGGGCCACCAGGCCGCCAACGCCTGGATCTGGGTGGGGAGCATCATCCCCTTCAGCCTCATCGGCGCCTACATCATGACCCGCATCTGGAACGCCAAGGCCGGCAGCGGCGCGCACTGAAAAGAAGCTGGTCCACAGATTCCACAGATTTCACAGATTCAAAAGCAATGGAAATCTGTGTGAATCTGTGAAACCTGTGTATGAAATCATTTACTTCGCGAGTTGGTCAAATGCCTGTTTCAGCCCGGCGTGGATGGCGTTGACATCCTTGGGCTTCCACTGGTTCTGGTCCTCGCGGACGAAGGTGGTCAGGTCGTTCCGGTTGTCGAAGCGGGCCACGGGCAGGTGATAGACCTTCGTCTCGTAGCGATCGCCCACGGCGACCACGCGCTCCACGCGGATGGTGCCGGGCCGGTCGCTCTGCTCCATGAGCCACCCCATATCGTCGGTGCCGTACTGGCCCAGCATCACCTCCATGGGCACGCTGTGGTGCAGGATGCTGCCCTGGCCATCGGGCCGCCCGCGCTCGATGTTCTTGCGGCGGCTTTCGACGGGATCCACCCAGACGTAAAGCACCGCGGCCTTCTCCAGGATGGCGGGGGCCAGGGTCTGGAAGGCGGTGTCATAGCCGTGGGGTGGGCAGAGGGGAAAGGCCGAGCCGTGGGCGCCCCCGCGGGCGGCCTCGATCACCAGGGTGCGGCCCGTCTTGTCCTGGGCGTTCTGGCGGTTGAGCGTGTCCAGCTCGGCGCGGCATTCCACTTCCAGGGCCTCGGCCATGCGGTTGCGGAGCCGGTGGGGAAGCTCGCCCAGGGGCTGGGCCAGGCCCACCTTGGCGTGGGCCGCGTCCAGGCGGTCGAAGAGGTGCTGGGCGGCGCTGGCGGCCAGAGTCTGGCGACTGGCCATGAGGTTGGCGTAGTCCTCGTTCAGCAGCTCGATGAGCACGCCCCAGGTCCAGTTGTCCCGGAAGGGCCGGTTGGGTCCGTGGTAGTAGGCGTAGCCCAGGCCGTTCGCCTTCAGCTCATCGTCGATGCGGTGCATGAGGTGGACGTAGGGGTAGTCGTCCAGCTGCAGCGTGGGTCCCATGTGGAAGTCGTTCCGGCACTGGCCCGGCGTGAGGCTGGCCAGGTAGCGGCGCACCTCCGACTTGCCCGAAGCCGGCAGGCTGAAGAGAAGGATCGTGTCGAGGAGCTGGGGCATGCGTTCCACCGTGCGAATACTCAAGGATGCCATGAGTCCTCGATCTTGGCTCGCTGCCGTGTTATGCCTGGAGCATGCGTGACCGTGAAATCGTCGAGCGCGTCCGGGACGCCACGGACCTGCTGGCCCTGGTGGGCTCGGCGGTGAAGCTGCGCAAGCAGGGCTCGGCCCACGTGGGCCTCTGCCCCTTCCACGCCGAGCGCAGTCCCAGTTTCCAGGTGGTGGCCAACAAGGGCTTCTACCACTGCTTCGGCTGTGGCAAGCACGGCGACGCCTTCGCCTGGCTCATGGAACGCGAGGGCATGACCTTCCCCGAGGCCCTGGAGCAGCTGGCCCGGGGGGCGGGCATCGACCTGCCCGAACGGCGCGAGCGGCCCACCGCCGAGGTGGATCTGGAAACCCGCATGCGCACCGCCCTGGAGGCCGCCCAGAGCTTCTTCGAGGCCCAGCTCCTGCGCCACGAGGGCGCCCGCACCTACCTCCGCGAGCGCGGCTACGAGGGGCCCTTCGTCACCGAGGCTGGCTTCGGCCTGGCGCCGGATGCCTGGGACGCCCTGGTCAACCACCTGCGCAGCCTCAACCTCTCCGGTGAGCTGCTGGAACAGGCGGGGTTGGCCAGCCGCAGCGAGCGGGGCACCCAGGTCGACTTCCTCCGCAACCGCCTCACCATCCCCATCCACGACGCCCGCGGCCGCATCGTGGCCTTCGGCGGGCGGGTGATGGGCGAAGGACAGCCGAAATACCTCAACACCCGCGACACGCCCCTCTTCCACAAGGGTGGCACCCTCTTCGGCTTCCACCGCGCCAAGGGCGCCATGAAGGACGGGGCCCTGGTGGTGGAGGGCTACTTCGACGTGCTGCAGCTCCATCAGCACGGCATCCACCAGGCCGTGGCCCCATTGGGCACGGCCCTCACCGAGGAGCACCTCAAGCAGCTGGGCCGCTTCACGCGGCGCGTCATCCTCTGCTTCGACGGCGATGCCGCGGGCCGCCGGGCCATGGAAAAGAGCCTACGCATGGCCCTGCCCCTGGGTTTCGAGGTGCGGCTCCTGGAACTGCCCCAGGGCGAGGATCCCGACACCTGGTGCCTCAAGCTGGGGGGCGAGGCCTTCCGCGACCTGCTGCGCACCGTACCGGACTGGACCGCCTTCATGGTGGACCGGGCCATGGAGGGCAAGGACCTGCGCCGCATCACGGATCGCATGGGCGCCTTCAAGGATCTGCTGGATTTCCTGCCCTACCTGCCCCGCACCACCGAGAGCCGCGACCTCTTCGCCAGCCTGGCCCACCAACTGCAGGTGCCGCTGCAGGAGCTGGACCGGGCCGTGCGGGGCCGCCAGGCGCCCGTGCAGGAGGCGGATGAAGCCGCACCGATGGCGCCGGTGCTCCCGGACCTCGATGAACTGATCCGCAGCCTCCTCCTGCTCAGCACGGGCGGCCACTGGCAACGCATCCAGGCGGTGCCGGCCGCCTGGTGGGAGAACCTCACCGGGGCGCCCCTGCTCCAGGCGCTGTTGGATGCCGAAGGCGAGCTGACCCTCCTGCCCGAGGGCGCCGTGGCGGCCCTCCGTCACCTGGGGGCCCAGGCCAGCCACAAGGACGAGGCGGGGCGGGATGTCGACTCCCTGCTGGCGAAGCTCGAAGGCAGCTACCTGGACCGCGAGATCCAGGCCAACAACCGCCTGCTTTCGGATCCCCGGACCCTGGTGGATTCCCAGCTAACCAGTCAGGTGATGACCCGCCAGAATGAGCTGCTGGGCCGCCAGAAGGAGCTTTCCCGGCGCCGGCGGGGCCCGCGGTGACGGTGTCCAGAGGTTCAGCCCTTGCCTGAATCCACAGATCCCCTATACTGAAAAGTTCCGGATTCTGCCGGTACATTGGCCGAGTTCTGTATTCCCTTCGGTTGCCGGGTCCCCCGGTCCGATGCCCGCACCGCTCTTTGAGGTCCGAATGGTTCCGACACCGCCACGCGATGCCTACTACACACTGACCAAAGCACTGATTTCCATCGGAAGGAAAAACGGATTCCTGCTGGTTGACCAGCTCAATGATTTCCTTCCTGAAACCACCTCCAGCCCCCGGGACCTGGAAGTGGTCATGGCCCTGTTCGCGCGTCTGGGCGTGGGCATCGGCGCCACCGAGGAAGACGCCCTGGCCGCCCGCGAGGCCATCGAGCCCGCATTCACCCTGGTGGAAGGCGGTGGCAAAGAGGGGAAGGATCTCGAGGTCGAGATCGACAGCCCCGACAGCGACAAATTCAACGATCCGGTCCGCATGTACCTGAAGGAGATGGGCACGGTACCCCTGCTCAAGCGTGAGGACGAGGTCGAGATCGCCAAGCGCATCGAGATCGGCGTCCGCAGCGTCATGCGCGCCCTGTCCCGGTCCCGCCTGGCCGCCAGCCTGCTCATCGACATCGGCCGCATGCTGAAGGAGAACCCCGGCAAGATCCGCGAAGTGGTGGGCCTTTCCGACGAGGTGGATGACGACGAGGATGCCGAAAGCACCTCCGCCACCCAGCACGTGCACCACCAGTTCGAGAAGCTGCTGGTGTTCGACCAGGCCCTGCAGGATCTGCTGGAGCTCAAGGTCAACGTGGACGCAGGCACCAAGACCCTGCCCAAGCGGCGCAAGCTGGGCCGGGAGATCCTCTTCGCCCGGGGCCGCCTGTCCCGCCAGATCCGCAAGCTGGGCCTGAACAGCCTGGCCGTCACGCGCCTCATCGACCGCATCACCCACCAACACAGCCAGGTCATGGCCGGCGAGCGCAAGTGCCGCGAGCTGCGCGACCGCCTGAAGAACCCCGCTTTCGCGAAGCTGAAGGACAAGTACAAGGACGAGCTGGCCCACATCGAGAAGACCCTGGCCGACTTCTTCATCAAGTACGAAACCACCAGCGAGCAGTTCCACAAGGACTTCAACGGCCTCAAGGGGGCCGAGAGCATCAGCCGCGGCGCCAAGGCCGAGCTCATCGAAGCCAACCTGCGCCTCGTAGTGTCTATCGCCAAGCGCTACACCAACCGTGGCCTCCAGTTCCTGGACCTCATCCAGGAGGGCAACATCGGGCTCATGAAGGCCGTGGACAAGTTCGAGTACAGCCGCGGCTTCAAGTTCTCGACCTACGCCACCTGGTGGATCCGCCAGGCCATCACCCGCGCCATCGCGGACCAGGCCCGCACCATCCGCATCCCTGTGCACATGATCGAGACCATCAACAAGCTCATCCGCACCCAGCGCGAGCTGGTGCAGAAGCTGGGCCGGGAACCCTCCAGCGAGGAGATCGCGCACGCCATGGACATGCCCGTAGGCAAGGTCCGCAAGGTGATGAAGATCGCACAGGAGCCCATCTCCCTGGAGACCCCCATCGGCGAGGAGGAGGATTCCCATCTGGGCGATTTCATCGAGGACAAGACCGTGGTCTCCCCCGTGGAGCAGGTCGTGCAGCAGCGCCTCAAGGAAACCGTCCGCAACGTGCTCAACACCCTCAGCGAGCGCGAAGAGCGCGTCCTCCGCATGCGCTTCGGCGTGGGCGACGACGGCTCCGAGCACACGCTTGAGGAAGTGGGCAGCGAGTTCGCCGTCACCCGCGAGCGCATCCGCCAGATCGAGTCCAAGGCGCTGAGAAAGATCAGGCACCCTCGCTATTCCAAGACGCTCAAAGCGTTCCTGGGATAAACCAACGTTTCAACAACAGGAAGGCCCCGATCACTCGGGGCCTTTTTGTTCTCCCGTGCCCGGTGGTATCTACAATGCCGCTGAGAGAGATGGTGGCGTTGATATTTCAAAAGCCATTGCGGCCTTCTCCTTTGACCCTTCCTGGCGTCCAAAACCCTAAGGGATGCTGGTCTCCGCCCGCGCAAGCTCCACGAGTGTTTTTCTCTTTAAAGACCGGCTAGCCTGAACCTGTGACCGACGCCAAGCAAAGCCCCTTCGCTCCGCTACGCAGCCGCCTCTTCCTGGCGATCTGGATCGCGGCCATGGCCTCGAACGTGGGCACCTGGGTGCAGAGCGTGGGCGAGAAATGGCTCATGGCGGAGATCACCCGGTCGCCGCTGCTCATGAGCCTCATCGAGACCGGCGCCACCCTGCCCATGCTGATCCTGTCCATGCCCGGCGGCGCCATCGCCGACATCGTGGACCGGCGCCGGCTGCTGCTGGCCACCCAGACCTGGATGCTGCTGGTGGCCGCGGCCATGGCCGTCCTGTCGGCGCTCCACCTGGTGACGCCCACCCTCCTCATCACCATGTCCATGCTGCTGGGCCTGGGCGCCGCCCTGAACGCGCCTGCCTGGCAGGCCTCGCTGCCCGATCTGGTGCCCAAGGATCAGATCGCTGCGGGCGTGGCCCTCAACAGCGCGGGCTTCAACGTGAGCCGGGCGGTGGGCCCGGCCCTGGGCGGCCTGCTGGTGGGCTGGCTGGGCGCCACCTGGGCCTTCGCGCTCAACGCGGTGTCTTTCATCGGCGTGCTGGTGGTGCTGAAGAGCTGGAAGCGCCAGCCCGTCACCACCGACCTGCCCGCCGAGCGCTTCGCCGCGGCCATGAAGGTGGGGCTGCGCTACACCCGCCACCGCAAGGCGCTGCAGGTGATCCTGCTGCGCGGCGGCGGCTTCGTCTTCTTCGGGGGGCCCGTCTTTTCCCTCCTGCCCACCCTCGCCATCCATCGATTGAATCTGAGTTCCATGGCCTTCGGCCTGCTGCTGGGCTGCACGGGCGTCGGTGCCGTGGCCGCCACCCTGGTGCTGCCCAGTCTCCGGACCAGGATCAGCCCCAACCAGCTGCTGGCCGCCGCCACGTCCACCTTCGCCGCGGGGCTCTTCGTCCTGGCCTTCGTGGTCCATGCCATCCCGGTGGCCTTGGCGCTGCTGATCTGCGGCGCCGGGTGGTTGACCGTGCTGAGCACCTGCAATACCGGCGTCCAGCTTTCGGTGCCCTCCTGGGTGCGGGCCCGGGCCCTGGGCGTCTACATCACCGTCTGGGGCGGCGCCATGGCCGGCGGGGCCGCCTTCTGGGGCGTGGTCGGCGAGCATTGGGGCATCCACACGGCCTTCGCCGCCGCCGGGGTGGGCATGCTGCTCATGCTCGCGGCCACGGCCCATCTGAAGATCCAGGCCCTGCACGAGCCCATGGACCTGAGTCCCCACCGCCTGCAACCCCATGCTCCCGTGCCCATCCATCCGGACGAGGGCCCCATCCTCACCGTGCTCGAATACCGCCTCCCGGTGGAGCGCAAGGCCGCCTTCCAGGAGGCCATGCGGGAGGTGCGGCGCATCCGCATCCGGGACGGGGCCGTCCGCTGGTCGCTGTTCCTGGATCTCGTCCCCCCGGAACCAGGCCAGCTGCGCTTCGTCGAAAGCTTCCTGGGTTCCAGCTGGGGCGAGCACCTCCGCCAGCACCACCGGGCCACCGTGGATGACCGCGCCTGCTTCCGCCGCGCCTATGATCTGGCGATCGAAGCGAGGCCCAGAATCCAGCATCTGGTCGCCGCCTGGGAAGACCAGAGTTCTCTCCTTGATCGCATCTTCGAGTAGAGGTAGGAGCCTGTCCAAGTAATTGGAATGCCCCGCGTGTTCGAATACTCGGACCGGCTCCTAGGAGCCGCGCGCCGTTTCGGTCATGCTGAGACCATCGCTTCGGAGTTTCCCGCCGTGCTTTCCAAGGACCAGACCCTGGGCAAATACCAGATCCTGGACCGCCTGGGTTCCGGCGGTTTCGGAGCCGTCTACCTGGCCATGGACACCTGGGTGAACCGCAAGGTGGCGCTCAAGGTGCCACACCAGCAGCAGGACGAGATCGTGGATCTGCTGAAGGAGCCGCGCATCATGGCCGGCCTGAAGCATCCCAACATCGTCGAACTCATCACCGTCGAGCGGAAGAACGGCATCTTCTTCATGGTGCTCGAGTACGTGGAAGGCGAGGGCCTGGACCGGCTCATCCGCCGCGAACGGACCGTGCCGCCCACGCGCGCCCTCGAGATCGCCCTGGACGTCTGCAGCGCCATCGCCTTCGCCCATGGCCACCAGATCCTCCATCGCGATCTGCGTCCGGCCAACATCCTGGTGAACCGCGACGGGGTGGCCAAGGTCACGGACTTCGGCACCTCGCGCGTCCTCGAGCTGCAGCGGGATTCCTACGCGGCCACACGGATCGGCTCGCCCCCCTACATGGCGCCCGAACATTTCCGCGGCCGGGCCGTCTTCCAGTCCGACCTGTGGTCCCTGGGGATCACGCTTTACGAGATGCTCACGGGCACGGTGCCGTTCTATGACGCGGACCCGCTGAAGATCGCCCAGGCCTTCACCAGCCAGCAGGTGGTGGCGCCGCACCTGCGCAACCCCATCGTGCCCAAGGCCTTCTCGGAAGTGGTGATGAAGGCCCTGGCGGTGAACCTGGGAGAACGCTATCTCTCGGCCCAGGCGCTCCTGGAGGCGCTGCGCCGGCTCAAGGAGAACGTCGCCCGGGAAACCCGTCCCTTGGGCACCGCGGTGCTGTCCACCTCCTCGTCCGGTCCCCACCCTTCCCTGCAGGCCGCCACCAAGGCGAGGCTCTGCCGATTCTGCTACCGGCAGCTGCCCCGCATGGCCATGGTCTGTCCGAACTGCGGTGAAAAAACCTGATGCCTTGGCAACCCACCAAAGACGCGGTGCAAAGGCTCTGGGGCCGGCGGTGGGTGCGCCGGATCTCGTACACGGTGGTGGCTGGCGCCACGGTGCTGACCCTCACCCCCTGGCTGGCCACGCGGCCGGCGGTCCTGCGTTGGGCCGTGGGCCGGATCGATGGGCTGGTCCAGGAGGAAACGGGACTGCCCCTCACCGTCGGACAGATCGACCTGCATCCCATCCTGGGCTCCGTCGTTTTCCATGACATCACCCTGGGCGGCGATCTCCTGACGATCCAGAAGGCTGAATTCCAGGCGGAGCTCTGGTCCCTGCTGGGCCCGACCCGCCACCTCTATTCCGTGCGGATCGAGCACCCGCATCTCCGGCTGACGGAAGCGGGACTGGCGGCCATCAAGCTCAAGGACCGTCCCCCACGGACCGGCCCCCTACCCCAGTTCCGCCTGGATCGCTTCAGCCTGGCGGGTGGAGAGATCGACGTGCCCGAACCCCTGCGGGGCCTGCCCGCCCTGCGCTACGGGTTCGACGTGAAGGCCACGGGCATGGGGCCCAACCACGTCCGGGTGAATGTCACTGGCTCCCAACTCACCGTGAAGGGTCCCGGGGGCTGGGAGAAGGGTCGCCTGGATCTGCAGGGGGAAGCCTCCGAGCCCTTGCTACTCCTCCAGGAAGCCTCCCTGCACCTCGGGGAGAGCCAGGTCCGGCTCAACGGTCGTTACGAGCCGAAGTCCCCGAAGACACCGAAGGCCGCTGATCGCATCGAGGCCCGGCTCACGGGGCTCCTGAACCTGGCCCAGGCCTTCCGCTGGGGTACCTTCTCCAAACCGCCCATGACGGGAAACCTGGATCTTGCCGGCACCCTGAGCGGCTCCGTGGCCGATCCGCGGTGGACCTTCGCGGCCTCTGGCAAGAAGCTCGACCCGCGCAAGGGCGAATTCCTGCCGGGCAGCCTGGACTTAAAGGGCAGCGGGAGTCTGGAGGAGGCCCGCCTGGACCACCTGCGCTGGCACTCGCCCCAGGGGGATCTGCAGGTCCAGGGTGGCTGGTTCCGGAAGGCTCCCTTCCAGGCCAACGTGCAGGGGACCAACGTCGATTTTGATGCCCTAGGGCGGGCCCTGCGCCTGCCGGAATTCCAAAGCGTCCGGGGCACGCTCCAGGCCCAGGTCCAGGGGCCCGGGGCAGGCGAAGCCATCGCCCGCCTGGATCGGTGGCGGGCCAGCCTCAAGGTGGCGCTCACCCAGCACGGGAAGGATGCCGGCGGCCTGGGGGCCAGCCTCGACCGGGGGCACGCGACCCTGGATCGGCTGAAGCTGAACCTGGATGCCTTCAAGCTGGAAGGCAAAGGCTCGGCCACCCTGGGCGCCAAGGCTCTGCTGGCCGTGGCGGGCGAGGGCCAGGCGGAGGTTGACGCGATTCAGGTCGCCCGGGCCCTGCGCGCCTGGAACTTGGTGGCTCTGGACATGGAGGGCCAGGCCAGCGCCAGGGCCACGGTCCGCTGGGGCCGAGGGGCCGAACTCGAACTCGACGGTTCCATCGAGATTGCCCACCCACGCTGGCATGGCGCCCGGGCCGACAGCCTCCAGGCGAAGGTGGTGGAGATTCGCGGCTCCGAATTGCGCATCAAGGACATCGAACTGGTCAAGGACCAAGGCCGGGGCGGCGGGGAGCTCTGGCTCACCTGGGCCAAGCTGGCACCAGGGCAATCCCAGATGAACATGTGCTACACCGCCTTTCGGCTCCCCATCGCCGAAGGGCTGAGGGCGGCTGACATTAAGGACCGCAACGGGAAGGACCTGCCCCTCACCGGCACCGCCGGCGGGTGGGTTCGGCTGCAGGGCCCCTACCGCCATCTGATGCTCAGCGGATCCATGCAAGTTGAAGCAGGTAACGCGTACGGAGTCATTATTCCAGCGGCCTCTTCGGACTTCAGGATGGACCTGGAAGCCCGCCGGATGAAGCTGTCCGATGTCCGCATCGGGGATCGCCTCGACCAACTGGGCCGGATCGATATCCCGCCCGAGGGGGCCCTGGCCCTCACAGGGCAGGCGGAAATGGATTTCCGGCGCTGGACCTGGTGGGTCGACCTCGACGGCCGCCTGGATTCCCAGCTGCTGAACCTGCCCGGCCCCAGGATCCAGGCCCAGGTCAAGGCCCAGTTGCTGGGACCCATCACCAGCCCCTTTGGCGCGCTGGAACTTCCCGAGGGGCGGCTCGATCTGAACCGCGGTCGCATCTTCTTCAGCGGCCGGAGCGTGGAAGGGCTCGAAGGCAACGTCGAACTGGTCAAGGGTCGCCTGGAGGGCCGGCTGGCCATGGAAGGCATGGCCCGCCCCCTGCTCTCCTTCCAGGTTCACCGGGAGGGCCCGGATCTCACGGGTGAGCTTGCCCTGAACCTCTCGCCCGAAAGCGCTCACACGGCCACGCTCGCGGGGGGCTTGACCAACGATCTGCTCGAGGATCTGAGCCTGGACGCCAAGGTCCAGGGGCGCTGGAAGCAAGGAGGGGGCCTGACCTGGAATGGCTCCCTCGATCAATTCGCCGCCCAGTTCGGCGCCTTCGAATTGCACCAGGGGGGAGCCTCGTCCCTCCGCGGCAACTCGCTGGGCGCGGCCCTGGACATCACCCTGGAAGGCAGTGCCCGGGGGGTGGCCCCCGAGAGGCCCACCCCGGCAGTTCCCCAGACGCCGCCCCAGGCCGCCCACATGCGGCTTTCCGGCACCCTTCCCTTCTCAGGCACGGCCCCCATGGCCCTCCAGGTCCAGGGTGCGGCGGACCTCGCGCACATGAAAGCCATCCTGGACCGGTTCATGGAAGTGGATCAGTACAGCCTGCTCTCCGAACTGCGCGTCTCGGGCACCAGCCGTTTCGACGTCCTGGCCCATGGCACCTACCTTGATCCGCTCCTGGACGGTACCCTGTCCCTCCACAAGGGCCAGCTGAACCTGCGCGGGTACCAGGGCGCCGAGGACATCCAGGCCCAGGTGGTGCTGAAAGGCCGGACCCTCACCGTCCCCGCCGACAAGCCCGTGCGCGGCACCCTGGCCCACGGGGATCTCAAGGCCAGCGGCACGCTGACCTGGCGCTTGGGGGGCCTGGAGTCCTACGCCATCGATGCCACCCTGGACGGCTTCCAGTTGCGGGACGTGCCCGACGGCCTGGATCTGCAGGGCAGCCTCCAGGCGACACTCAACGGCACCGAGGAAGGCGGCCTGCTCAAAGGCAGGCTGCGAGCCGATCGCCTGAGCTATCACGCGGAAGTGAAGCTGGCCGACCTGATCCTGCGCAGCGCCCTCAGTGACAGCGGTGGCCTCACCGGGTTGGATCTGGATGATCCCCTGGAGCGGATCCAACTCGATCTGGATCTGGAACTGCGGACGCCCTGGAGCTTCGACACCAACCTCCTGAAACTGGAAGGCCGCACCGAAGGCCCCTTCCAGGTGCTGGGTACCCTGGCACACCCCGTCCCCAAGGGCATCATGCTGTTCCAGCCCGGCGGGCGCATCACGAATATCTTCCCCGCGGGCGACATGGTGGTGGACCGCGGTTCACTGACCTTCTCCGAGTCCCGCCCCATGGATCCCCTCATCAACCTTCAGGGCAACGTCAGCTCCATCCCGGGCTACGCCGTGAACCTCGACATCCGGGGCACCCTCAGCAACCTCTCCATCGTGCCCAGTTCCACGCCCAGCCTCCGGCAGGATGAGATCGTGGCCATCCTCATCAACCCTGGCAACGTGGCCAACGTGGGCACCGCCGGCGCCTCCTCGGGCGTCACCCAGGGTGCCATCACCTCCGGCCTTGCCAGCGCCGGCTCGGGCCTGGTCTCCACCCTGGCCTTCGCGCCCCTCCAGGAGCAGCTCCGGAAGTCCCTGGGGCTGGACCGCGTGAACGTGGCCGTGCGGACCACCACCCTGGGCACCCCCGAAACCGAGGTGACCCTGGGCAAGAGCTTCAGCCTGCTGGGGCAGCGCAGCGCCTTCGTGGTCTCCCACAAGAAGAGCGGCGAACTGAGCATCACTTCCGGCCAAGTGGAATGGCGCTTCGGCAACTTCATCCTCCAACTGGGCGCCAGCCAGAGCAGCGGCACGGGGATCAATCCTTCCGGGGAGATCCGGCACACGTGGAGCCCCAAGTAGGCTGTGGGCTGTAGGCTGAGGGCTGTGGGCTGTAGGCTGAGGGTGGGAGACGCGCATGATCACGGTGAAATGTTTTGCCCGCTACCGCGACCGGCTGGGGTTCAGCGAACTCCAGCTGCCAGCGGTGCCCACTCTGGGGGAGTTGCTGACCGATCCCCGTTTCGCCGCCCTGCCCCCGGAGGCCCTGTTGGCCGTGAACCAGAGCTTCGCCGATCGTTCCACCCCGCTGCGGGACGGCGACGAAGTGGCCCTCATGCCACCGGTCTCGGGGGGCTGAGCATTCATGACGAAATGAAAGAAAGGAAATTCCTAAGCAGAGGAGAACAGAGAGGCAGAGGAGAGCGGAGAAAGGCGAGTGAAAGTTCTTCTCAGCTTCCCTCAGCTCTTCCGCTTTCCTCCGCTAATTTCCGCCTTCCTTGATCCACAAGCCGCTCAGCTATCGCGGCGGATCTCCAGCACTTCGCCGCCGCTGAGGCGCAGCAGTTCCTGGAAGGCGGGTTCCTGGCGGAGGCGGTCTTCGGGGCGCTCTTGGGCGGCGGCCTTCGCGGCGTCGTCGAAGCGCACCTCCACGGACGTTAGTCCGGGCAATACGGCCGCCAGGGCCGCCAACAGATGGGGGCTGGCCTTCTCCCGCTCGAAATCCTGCAGGGTCTGCCGGACATTGCCGGGAAAGCTGAAGCGGAGCACGGGCGGCTCCCAGCGCAGGTCCGAGGCCAGCTGCGGGGCTGTGGCCAGGGCCCGCAGGCCCGGGGCCTGGCGCAGGGCCTCGCTGCAGGCCGTGCGCAGCTGTGTAGGGGAACCAGGCGCGGGGGAACCGGGAGCGTGGTCGTTCGAGGGCTTCGGTGCCGCTGCGGGCGACACCACCGGCACCGCTGCCGGTCGGCGAGGCCCCTCAGGCGCCGGCGCGACCTGGGGGGCCGATCGAGGGCCCGGCGGAGCCGCTTGTAGACCTGGCGGAGCCGATCGAGGGCCCGGCGGAGCCGCTTGAAGACCTGGCGGAGCCGCTCGAGGGCTTGGCGGAGCCGCTTGAAGACTTGGCGGAGCCGCTTGAAGACTTGGCGGGACCGGCGGGGGACCCTGGGGCCGGGGCGGTGCGCCGGTCGTAGTCCCTCCGGCGACGAGGGCATCCAGCGGCGCGAGATGGGGCAGCTGGGCGGCGGTGATGAGGGCCAGCTCCACCACCACCCGGGGCAGGCTGCTGTCGCGCAGGTCCCGCTCGCGGCCCAGCAGAAGGTGGAGCATCCGTGCCCAGCGCAGCAGCTCGTGGGGCCCGCGGGGGGAGCGGGCCTCCGCCTCCAGGCGATCGCGGAAGGCCAGCACCAGTTCGCGCCAGAAGGTGGCCCAGTCAGCGCCCTGTTCGTTCAGCTCGCGGCAGAATTCCACCAGCGCGGCGGAATCGCCCACGGCCAGGGCGGACATGACGCCCTGCACCAGGTGGGCGCTGACGATGCCCAGCTGCTCGCGGACGGCCTCCTCCAGCACCTTGCCATCACCCGCGGAGATGACGCGGTCGAGGATGGTGAGGGCGTCGCGCATGGAGCCCTGCCCCGCCTCGGCCACCAGCCGCAGGCTGCCGGGCTCGGCTTCCACGCCCTCCTGCTCGCAGACATGTTTCAGACGGCCCTCGATGAGGCCCACGGGAATGAGGCGGAAGGGAAATATCTGCACGCGGCTCTTGATGGTGTCCGGCACGTCCTGGAGTTCCGTGGTGGCCAGCACGAAGATGGCGTGTGGGGGCGGCTCCTCGATGACCTTCAGCAGAGCATTAAAGGCCTCAGTGCTGAGCATGTGCACTTCATCGATGATGTAGATGCGGTAGCGGCAGAAGGCGGGGCGTGTCTGCACCTGCTCCCGCAGGGCCCGGGCATCGGCCACGGAGGCGCGGCTGGCGGCGTCGATCTCGACGATGTCGAGGCTGGTATCGGGCTGTTCCGCGGCCCGGCAGGGATCGCAGACGCCGCAGGGCGTCGCCGTGGGCCCCTGGACGCAATTCAGCGCCCGGGCCAGGATGCGGGCGGTGCTGGTCTTACCCGTGCCGCGCACGCCCGCGAAAAGGTAGGCCTGGTGGATCTTGCCGCTCTCCTTGGCCCGCTTCAGCGCGTTGGCCAGGGCCTTCACGCTGCCTTCCTGGCCCACGAGGTCGGATAAGAGGCGCGGACGGTATTTGAGGGCGAGGGTGGTCATCAGAAATCCAGTCTCCCATAAGAGCGCCCCACATGCTCCATAAGCAGGGAGGAGGCTCCCACCAGCCAGCATCTACGCTACTATTTCACTCTCCCGAAGGACATCCGATGCCTGGAGCACCCTGGAACGAGCACGATGCGTGCGGGGTTGGCTTCATCGCCAGCCGCACCGGCGAGGCCTGCCACCAGATCCTGCTGGACGCCCTCCATGCCCTGCGCTGCGTGGAGCATCGCGGCGGTTGTGCGGCCGACCAGATCTCCAGCGACGGCGCGGGCGTCATGACCGACATCCCCTTCGAGCTGCTGGGCTACGCGCCCGGCGAGATCGCCGTGGCCAACCTGTTCATGCCCCAGGATCCCGAACGGTGCGCCCGGGCCCTGGACACCTTCGCCGCCACTTTCAAGTTCTTCGATTTGGAAATCCTGGGGGCCCGCGAAGTCCCCGTGGACGTCTCGGTGCTGGGCGAGGATGCGCGCCGCACCCTGCCCTCCCTGCGCCAGGTGATCCTCCGGCGCCCCGCCCACTGCCGCACGGACGCCTCCTTCGACAAGCTGCTCTACAACGCCAAACAGGTGCTGCGCACCAAGCAGACCGAGCAGGGCATCAAGGGCGAATTCTTCTTCGCGTCGCTGTCGGCGCGCACCATCGTCTACAAGGCCCTCACCCGCGCCGTGGACCTGGACCGCTTCTACCTGGACCTGCGGGATCCCCGCTTCACCACGCGCTTCGCCCTCATCCACCGCCGCTTCAGCACCAACACCCGCACCGCCTGGGACAAGGCCCAGCCCTTCCGGCTCATCGCCCACAACGGCGAGATCAACACCATCGCGGGCAACCGCTCCCGCGCCATTTCCAGAGAAATGTCCATCGGCCTCAAGACCGACCAGCTGGTGACCCACGGTTCCATCAGCGATTCCGGCAGCCTCAACGAGATCGCCGAGGCCATGCTCTACCGCAGCAGCATCCCCCACATGGAGGACATCCTCGCCATCATGATGCCCCCAGCCGAGGGCCAGACGGGGTTCTACACCTTCTGGAGCCGGGCCATGGAGCCCTGGGATGGGCCCGCCATCATCATGTTCTCCGACGGCAATACGGTAGGAGCGCGGCTGGACCGCAACGGCTTCCGGCCGGCCCGCTGGATCATGACCGACGACCGCTTCATCCTCGCCTCCGAGGCGGGCGCCTTCCCCGTGGACGAGGCCGCCATCCGCCGCAAGGGCATCGTGTACGCGGGCACCGGCGTGAAGGTGGACCTGCCGACTGGCAAAGTCCACTTCCGCGATGCCAGCCTCTCGCGGGAGAACCGCTACGCGGTCTTCGACGCCCGCGCCACGCCCATCGGCACCCTGCCCGAGGAAGAGGCCGCCGCGGGGCCCGTGAGCGCCTTCCGGAAGTCGCTCTTCACCTGCTCCCGCGAGGAACTGGAGAAGGAGCTCTACCCCATGATCGCCACGGGCAAGGAGGCCATCGGCTCCATGGGCGACACGGCGCGGCCCAACGTGTTCTCATCGGAGCCCCGGCCCTTCTTCGACTACTTCTACCAGCACTTCGCGCAGGTGACGAACCCCCCTCTGGACTACATCCGGGAAGGCAACATCACCGACCTCCGCATCTTCCTGGGCCGGGCGCCGAACATCTTCTTCCCCAAGGACCTGCTGCCCCTGGGCGAGGCCCTGGAACTGCCGCGGCCCATCCTCGACCTGGGCCAGATGCGCTTCCTCATGCGGATGCAGGCGCTGAAGCGCTCGGAATCCCAAATCATTACCCGCCTCTTCTCCATGCTGTTCAGCCGCGAGGATGGCATCCGCGGCTTCCACGCGGCCATCGAGCGGCTGGTGGCCGACGTCCGCAAGGCCGTGGAAGACGGCACCACCGTCATCATCCTCAGCGACCAGGACGCCAGCGTCGCGCAGCCGCCCATTCCGGGCCTCATCGCCCTGCGCGCCGTGGTGCACGCCCTCAACGAATCGGGGCTGCGGCTCAATGCGTCGGTCATCATGCACACGGCGGAAGCCCGCACCTCGCACCACCTGGCCGCCCTCATCAGCTTCGGCGCCTCGGCGGTCTGTCCCTACCTGGCGCTGGAGATCGCGCGGCGGGACGAGCATCCCTCCTTCGGCCACCTCTCCCTCGACCAGCGCGAGCAGAACCTCGTCTCGGCCCTGGAGGCCGGGCTGTTGAAGATCATGGCGAAGTGCGGCATTTCCGTGGTGCAGAGCTACATGAGCGCCAAGCTCTTCACTGCCATCGGCCTGGGCCCCGAGCTCATGGAGATCTTCTTCCCGGGCCATGCCAGCCCCCTGGGCGGCATCGGCTACGAGGAGTTGGCCGGCGACGTGCTGCTGAAGACCAGCATGGCCGCGCAGTCCGGCTTCTCGGACAAGCTGCTCCACACGCACCAGTTCCGCGAATCCGGCAAGCCCGGCGAGGGGGAACGCCACGGCATGACCTCGGCCCGGGCCCGCCTCGTCCACAGGCTGGTGGCGCTGGATCCCGACCTGCCTGAGGCGGTGGCGGTGTACCGCGAATACCTGGCCTCGCTGAAGGCAGACGAACCCATCAACCCACGCCACCTGCTGACCTTCCGGGAAGCGGCCGTGCCGCTGCCCCTGGCCGAAGTGGAACCCCGGGCCGAGCTCCTCAGCCGCTTCGGTGCCGGCGCCATGTCCTTTGGCGCCGTGAGCGCCGAAAGCCAGCGCGACCTCATCCTGGCCATGGAGGCCCTGGGCGGGCGCAGCAACAGCGGCGAGGGCGGCGAGAACCCCTTCTACTGGACCGATGGCCTCTCGGCCACCACCAAGCAGGTGGCCTCGGCGCGCTTCGGCGTCACGGCGGAGTACCTCATCTCGGGCCACGAACTCCAGATCAAGGTGGCGCAGGGTGCCAAGCCCGGCGAGGGCGGCCAGCTCATGAAGGTGAAGGTGGACGCCACCATCGCCCAGGCCCGCTTCTCCCTGCCCGGGGTGGATCTCATCTCCCCCCCGCCCCTGCATGACATCTACAGCATCGAAGATCTGAAGGAACTCATCTACGAGCTGAAGCAGGTGCATCCCGCCGCGAAGATCAGCGTCAAGCTGGTCTCAGGCACGGGCATCGGCACCATCTGCGTGGGCGTCGCCAAGGCCGGGGCCGACATCCTCTACATCGCGGGCGGCGATGGCGGCACCGGCGCCGCCACCCTGGGCTCCATGAAGCACGCGGGCCTGCCCTGGGAATTCGGGCTCATGGAGGCCCACCGGACTTTGCGCGAGAACGGCCTGCGCGACCAGGTGGAGCTGCGCGTGGACGGCGGCCTGCTCACGGGGAAGGATCTCGTCACCGCCGCCATCCTGGGCGCCCAGGGCTTCGAGTTCGGCAAGCTGCTGCTGGTGGCCGAGGGCTGCATCATGGCCCGCATCTGCGAAAAGAACACCTGCCCCGCGGGCATCGCCACCCACGATCCCAAGTACAAGGCCCGCTACCAGGGCAGCCCCCAGGCCATCGAGCGCATGCTGATCCACCTCGCGGAGGACGTGCGCCGACACCTCTCCGCTCTGGGCCTCGGCAGCCTGGCGGAGCTGGCCGACCGCACGGACCTCCTGCAGATCGCCCCGGACCATGCCACCTTCGTGCATGACCGGAAGTTGGACTTCTCCGCCTTCCTCCGGGCGCCCAAGGCCCCGGACTTCACCGAGACCCCCAGCTTCCATCCCGAGGGTGTGGGCCCGCTCAACCAGCGCATCCTCCAAGCGGCCCGGCCCTTCCTGGAAAGCGGGGACGGGGAGCCACTCACTTTCCCCATCTGCACCGAGGACCGGGGCGTCCTGGCCACGCTCTCCGGCGAGATCGCCCAGGGCATCCGCGAGCGCCGCGGCACCGGCCGCGATCCGGTGGTGCCGGGCCACCTGCACCTCACCTTCACCGGCAGCGCCGGCCAAGGCTTTGGCGCCTTCCTCACCCAGGGGCTCGAAGTGAAGCTGCTGGGCGAGGCCAACGACTCTGTGGGCAAGTCCATGTCCGGCGGCAGCCTGGTGCTGCGCCCCGGGCCCACCGCCACCTTCACGCCCGAGGAGAACGCCATCCTGGGCAACGGCGCGCTCTATGGCGCCACCGGCGGCCGCTTCTTCGCCCGGGGCCTCGCCGGCGATCGCTTCGCCGTGCGCAACAGTGGCGCCACCGCCGTGGTCGAAGGCGCGGGCCACCACGCATGCGAGTACATGACCCGCGGCGCCGTGGCCATCCTCGGCCAAGTCATGGCCAACGCCGGCGCCGGCATGACCGGCGGCATCCTCTTCCTGCGCCGCGACCACGAGCGCTGCGTGAACGCCGACTACCTGGCGCCCATCCCCTGGCGGCAGCAGGACGAAGACCTCTTCCGCAGCCTCATCGAAGCCCACCTCGCCGAAACCGGTAGTGCCACCGCCGCAGCCCTCCTGGCCGACTGGGACGCCGCCCTGGCCGCCTTCCAGCCCTTCGTGCCGTTGGCCGTGGCGGCGGGGGCGGGGGTTGTGGCTGGGGTGTGATGCTGGGCTCTCATGGTCGATGGGCTGGTTTTCCGGGGGGACGTCAGAAGTGGGGAGGACGTCAATACGACTAAAGTTCCCTCAAATACCTGCGAAATCTACATCTGCGACTTGTTCAGGGCCGACAATCCTAGTCGTGCTTTTCCGTTGTTTCCTCATCCGATGGATTGACATCATTCCACGCCGTCTCCAACCATCGGTTGGTTCCTCCGAGCGCCTCTTTGCCTTTGGTGGCCCATTTTTTGGCCTTCACCCATTCCTTCTTCCCCACATAAAAGTCCACCAGTAGCTGAATGGAGTTGGGATCGTACTGATTGGCAGCTCTTTCCATGGCTCTAAACGAGGGGGAACCTTCCACCATGGAGTAATCAGGATGCTCTGGGTTGGAATCGCTTCGTTTGAGATCTTCTGCTTGCAGTTGGGCGCGGAGGGAGCCTCGACTGGCTGAATCCTCCAATAGAGCTCTCGCCTGGGCTTTGTCCAGGAGGTGATCGAATCGCGGTTCGTGCAAGGTATAGACCCGCTGCCGGGCATCCACATCACCCTTCATGGCCAGAGGCAACAGATTCCGGAAGGCCTTCTCCTTGTATTGCGCTTGAAGTTCCAACACCTTTGCCTTGTGTTGTTCTCGATCCTTGATTCCCGCGAGTTTTAGCCGGGAATTGGCGCCACCTTGCCTACTTTCCTCGTACAGCTTCAAATCCGCCCAGGGATACCCATGCGCAGATGCTTCCTCCAGGAGAGCGATGTAGGCAGGGCCTCTTTTCCCTGGATCTCCCTTGATCCTGGCGAGCTCCGCTAAGTAATAACAAGCACGCCCTTGATCGGATGAGCGTAGTTTTTCAATGTCATTAATAGCGATCCCCACCAAGTCAACACCGATTCCATTTAAATGGATGCTAATTCGATCACATTCGAGAGCCAACTCTGCGAAAGCCCAAGGATCACCTTGCTTGATACGCTTGATCCATGGCTGAAAATGCTTTCCTGATTCCAATTGTTGTCGAAACTCAGACTCCCTAGGGATCTTGTCAAGGGAGGAAGTGGTTTGATATGCAATCAAAGTGCTCAATAATATAATCACCTTATCTCCTTTTTTTACAAACCAACATTATATTGTGGATCAATTTTGAAACTAATGTGAACGTGATCAGTATGTGTCAGAATGTCGCTACTTTGCTTTACTCTCCATTTAACCATCCAGCTTGTTCCAAATGTTTGTGATATTTGTGTTTGCCAATTAGATGGCAATTGATTAAAAATCGAGGCCCGGCCTGCTACCGTATCGTAATAAATAAAATGATCAACATCTGGGTCATTTAACAAATTGAACAGGAATTCCCCAATGGCATTCCAGTCTGTGGCCCCGTTCGCTAGGTGGAAGGAAGTGCCATTGGGAGGGGGCATATCAATTTCGTTGCCCGAGAAGTGCTCGCCGGTATGGCCCCCACCATGCTCGTAGGTCACATCATTGATGACTCCCGCACCTACGCCATCCTTCAGTGCTTGCAGCCATGGCTTACGATCTGCTTCTGAAAGTGCAGCTTCGTGATTTAGCATGTTGTAAGTGGGTAGACTCACCCAAAAATCTCCGCCCATGGGTACGCGTGTACCCCGGCGTCCAAAGGTCGACCAAACAGATCGAGGCATCGGCCACAAGGCTACCTGCCGTGTCTGCGCAAGACTCGGTTGCCCGGAGGGGCGCTTGGAATCGGATGAATAGGGTTTGAAGGGAGAACTTAAAGGATCAAAATATCTGAACCCTGAAATCTTGAAGCTGAAGTCACAGAAATAACCAGGTGGCACTTCATTGGCCGTCTCGTCCCAGGTGTAGGGAGAAGGCTGATCCCCGTGGAATGTGACCAATACTTTGTAGTAAGAAATTAAATATCCAGTTTTAATCGGCTTTCTATTGAAGGTTATTGTTTCGTCGTGGGTATCAATTTCATAAAATTCGGGTTGTGTTGCCCCTCCTACATTATAGTATGTACTGCCTGTATTGTGAAAATCTATTGGGACAATAGGACTCGGCAATGGGTTGGGGCGGGGATCGATAGCATATCCACCGGCTGGTGAGATATCCTTCTGGACCCCGCCAACGGACATTTGGATTGCCATCCTGAACCCGGCCCAATCATCCGTAAACGAGTAGGGTGCCCTGCGGACCTTTACAATGTAATAGCGTCCGTAATGATTCGTTGATCGATAATCATCGATATCTTCACCTCCTGGGGCGATGTCGCCCGTAAGTGCCAGAGAATTACCTTTGGGAATACTAATCGAACTTACGAGCTTTCCAGAGCTCCAAGGGGTGCTCCCCTGGACCCCAAGGGTTGAACGATAGCTATAGCGAGGTTCACTATCCTTGTTTAGGTATTGCGAGTGTTTCTCCGCAGGGTCGGTCTTCACTTTGGCAAATAATTCTGGGTAGACCTGGAGAATTTCAATCGGTGTTCTTCCCGCTATCAGTCCAAACAAAGTGGTTCCCGTCGTCAGGGAGGACGTCACCTCGGCAGCCATGAGTTTGTTTGCCTTCATCGCAGCCAGCGCCTCTGGAGTTTCCATCGGAGCTTGGACTTGCCCAGCGACAAACACACTTCCATCGTTGAGCAGCGCGAGCTTGGGTTCATTCAGTCCATAGTCGAGGTGATCCATGACGGAGAACTGACCAGTGGCTGGATCGAATAGCTCGACAAGGTTTGGGTAGGCTATGCTACTTCCCGCGTGCTGAATGCCACCCACAATTAATACTTGTCCTGTGGGCAATAGGATCGCTGCATGATTTCGCCGTGCCTGAGCGAGAGATCCCGAAACGAGCGTGGATGTCTTTGTAACGGGATCAAATATTTCAGCCGAGGCAGTATCGTCGAAATCATAATAATCATACATATAATCGCCGGAATTATTGTACTTGCCGCCATCTTGGTAGAGCCTGTCCCCGTATAGGGTTGGTTTCCCGACACCACCACCAACAAGAAGGATCCGGCCATCTGGCAAGGTCGTCGCCGTAGCATCTAAACGACCCACTTGTAAAATTTGCCCGAGGTCTTCGAGGGTATTAGCAGCTGAATCGAAAAACGACGCGTTGCGACCAGCCATAGCGGGCTGGCCCAATTCCCCTGAGGCGCCAAGAATCAATCCTCGGGTCACAAGCAAGCGCCCGTCTCCAAGCGGAGTCGCCGAGTGGTGAGAATGATTATTCCATATGGTCCCATTCGATAACGTCATGGCAGGACTGAACAAACCTGTTCCAGGATCGAAAATTTCTACCCCTTCTCCCTTATCAGACTCCCACGACCCGTGACCGAGGAAATTACCCCAGCCCCACACCCCACCGGAGAACCAGACTTTCCTGGAGGGAAGCAATTGCACCCGCGAGCTCGAATCATGGCTATCACACATCAACCCCGGCCCGCTGAGGGTCCCAGGGTGGTATAGCTCCCAGCCAACTAGGGGCCCGATGGTACGCACTGGGAGTGCACTAAATGTGCCGCTCCCAGGATTATAAATTTCGGCGAACGGATATGCATGCCCAAAGGCCGTTCCATTCCACTGTGTGTTTGATGCTCCCTCCCAAGGATCCGCCCATCGTGCAAACCCACCAGCGATCAGCACCCGTCCATCCTGGAGCTTGACCGCATGATGATCACTCCGGCCGGTCAAGAGGTTCCCTGTAGGGGAATAAACTTGCGTTTCTGGGTCATACAGCCAAGCATTTGCCAAATATGAACAAGTGGCCGGGTTGTAATCGACTGGTACCGAGGTTCCACCCACGATCAGGACTTTGCCGTTATCTAAGGCTGTCAAGGTGTAACCTCGTATCGCGGACAATGGGTTGTCGCTGGTATTGATGGCGCTGGATACGAACACCGGCACTGTGGCTGAGGCGGTTGGATCGGCGACGGAGCTCACCTTGACCTGATAGTTCCCGTGCCGAGAAGCGGTGAATACCCCTTCAATGTTGATTTGGGCTTCGACGGGATTATTAACGACCTGCCAGGAGACACTCGGATCACCTGTCCCCGATACGGTTGCACTGAAGGCACAGAAGGTTCCGGCGTTCATCTGCATCGACCCGGGGGTCACGGTCACTTGATTGCCGGTGACTCCGGGATCGCCAGTAATCGGTGGCCCACCACCTGACCCGCCCCCATTTCCATTGGATCCCACCGACACGGTTGCACTACCTGATTGGTTTGGATCAAGGCTGCTTACGGCCTTGATCGTAAAGGTGCCGGAGACCAGAGGCGCTGAATAGATCCCATCCTGAGTGATGCTTCCACTATTGGTCCCTACCACGGACCAGACAACCGCCCCGGAGCTGACCAGCGCTGAGAACCGTTTTGAGCTGCCTGTCTGAATTCTTGCTGTGGAGGGCGAAATACTTACCGTCACTGGTTGAACAATAATGGTGGCTTGTGCCTTCCGATTCACGGGTGGGTAGTTGAGTGCCACCACATATGTTCCTGGTTGGGAGGGAGCCGTATATACCGGCCTGTTGATCACGCCACCCGTAGCGGTCCAGCTAAGCAGACTCGGATCCCCACCCTCAAAGCTGTACCCAAAGATCAAGGATTGCCCTGGGTTTAATTGTGCCGCATTCGGAGTAAGCGTGAGTAGGATGTCGCGAACCATGACGGTCGCCACAGCACTTCTGTTGGGATCATCCACACTTTGAATGGTTACCTGATAGGTTCCGGGCACGGCAGGTGCGGTGTAAGAGCCAGCCTGTGTAATGTTTCCACCGCTGCAGGTCCAGACTACACGATTGGTGGGTGCCGAGAGGCTATAGCCAAAAACCTGTCTTCCCCCTACATATGAGGTGGTACTCGTGGGAGTGATGGCAATGCTGACCGGGTCTGTCCAGACAGCAACACTGATGACTTGGCTCGTAACGAGCCCACTGGCATTGGTCACTTTGAGTTGATAACTATCTGTTCGACCGGGAAAGATCGTGACCCTTGTTTGTCCTGACACATCCATCGACTGGAATTGACCGGGGTAGCCCATGTAGGTGGTGCATACCAGTTGAAGGTGGGATGCATAAAGGGTGGCCCAGGAGAGGTGCACAGGCTGCCCAAGGACAACCATGGCTGCATCAGCCGCGAAGGAGGCTAGAACCGGGGCCGGAGCGCCCCCGCCACCGGCGCCTGCCTTCACGACAACTGTGGCAGTAGCCGAATGATCGCTTTGGGCGACGCTTGTGGCCGTAACCGTGTAAGTGCCCTCCGTCATGGGTGCCGTCAGTAACCCGCCGGCTGTGATATTCCCACCGCTGGAACTCCATGTCACAGCCGGGTTGCTAACTCCCACCAGGCTGGCTTGAAAGGTTTGGGTAGCATTAGGCTGGAGTTGGATGAGAGACGGTAGGATTGTCATTTCTAAGTCGTCGATCACATCCACCACTGCGACGGCCTGCACGGTTCCATCCATCACGGAAGCGGCCACGATGTGATAGGTCCCGGAGTTAAACGGGGCAGTGTAGGCACCCTGGGTAGTGATCGTACCGCCTGAGGTGCCTTCCTGGATGGACCAAGTGACAGCCGGGTTACTAAGGCCCGTGGCCGAGGCCTGGAAGGGCCAGGAGCGCCCTTGTACCAGTGTCAGATGGCGTGGGAAGACTGCTAGGTTTGGAGCCGTGTCAGAGATGTAAAGTTTCGCGTCTTGGTAACCATCGCCTCCTCCGACATTCAAAACTTCTCCGGTCTGCAACAGGGTTTGTTGATATCCACGATTGGGATAGAAGGAAGTGCTGGTCTGGGTAATTTCGCAGGATCCCGAATCCGGATAGAAGCGCATGCTCTTGTAATTGTTGAGATAAGGAACAAAGGGATCCAAGGGATCCACGCCCAACCCCTGGAACCATACGGATCCATCTACCAATTCACTCCCAGTTGCGCCCTTCCCTAGCAATACCCCCCCCAGGGTGGTGGGGCCACTCAAGGTGGGATTGAACCATTCGTTGGGGTATTGGCCGTTGACTGGGCGTTGGCTACCCAGGACCCAGATTGATCCGCTATTGGTTTGGACCAAGGTAGGCGTTTTCCGGGTGGATTGCAGGGGACCTGCGCTGCTGACCAAGCCGGTCCGGAAGTCGAAAATGTCAACGGTGTTGGGCAGGTAATTAATGTGATCGCCACCAGAAATCAGAACTCGCCCATCTGCAAGGAGCAAGGCCGAAGGATTTTCCCGATCGGCAGTCAAGAAACCCGCAGGAAGGAATGAACTGGAAATGGGATCGTAGAGTTCCAGAGTTCGGTAGGAATGAGTACTCGAACCAGGATCGTAAACGTCCCCACCTGCGATGAGGACTTTCCCATCGGGAAGCAGGACAGCAGCCTGGCTCGTTAGATGGACCAAGGGCCGGTGGGCGGTATAAGCGAACGTTTCCGTCACTGGATCGAACAGTTCAGCAGTTGCGGGACTGCCGCCTCCACCAACCAGTAGTACTCGCCCATCCGGCAAAAGGGTGGCCGAATGTAAAAATCGTGCTTCCATCATCTGATGGATGGCAACCCGGAAGGTCTTATCAATGGGGTTGTAGATTTCTGCTGTCTTCGTCCCACCAGTTATCAGTATTCGCCCATCGAGCAGACGGGTCAGAATAAACCCGTAGGAACCGCGAGCGATGCTCGGACTGTTTGCCGTGACAAAAGAGCTTGAGGGCAAGACGGTCGCTGTGGCCTGTGCCAACACAGATCCTGCTAGGAAAGCCTGAATGGTATAGATGCCTGGAGTAGGTGGAGCTTGGTACAAACCGAACGCAGCATTTCGCTCAATCAAACCGCCCGTCGTGGCCCAAGTTACTTGATTTGAAACGTCCATGGTCCCAATGGAGGTGTTGATAAGTGCCTTAAAGCGAACATTCCCATTTGGTGCCAAAATGCAGCGAGATGGGTTTAGGGTGGCTGAAATGACTGGCACCACTGTGATGGTGGCCGAGGCGATCTTGCTGGGATCCAGCGTAGAAACGGCCGAGACGGTGTAGACACCGGGTGTTGTTGGCGCGATGAAATCCAGGCTCGAGCCGATCTCGAGGATTATTCCATTTGCATACCAGGTAGCCCAGGTACTGCCATTCGGTTCCTGAGTATTGAGTGTAATACTTCCACCCGGGATCATGCTGACAACAGCTGGCGAGATGGAAAGTTGGATTGGTGCAACTACATTGACAATGAGAGTGTCGGATTTCGTAGGATCTGCCTGGCTTGTGGCGACCACATGGTAGGTGCCAACACTGGCTGCGGTATACACGCCATCGACCGTAATGGTCCCGGCGGTGTCGCCTTCCAGGAGACTCCAAGTTACGGATGAGTTTGGATGATTTTTGACTATTACCTTCAGTGGCCAGGCCTGACCGGCGTGATAGGGAAATAAAATTTCTGTTCCGGCGGGATTGATGGTTACGGAAATTGGCGGGACCACCTCCACCCAACTAACCGAAGTTGCTCCAGACCCGGATTTCGCGATGACGGCGTATAGTCCCGGTTGCGCCGCCTGGAATAACCCATTTGCATCAACCGTACCCCCACCAGACGAAGTCCAGGTAAGGCCCGATGTTGTTGCGGGGCCAGACGCTGAAAATTGAACTGGAAGACCTAGGTTCTGTTGAACTCGGACAGGAATGACAGTCAAAGGAGCTTCGGCGTCAAAGGCAACAGCCGCCTCTTGATCGGTTTGGTTGATTTCGTCGTATTTAGACAATATTGCCAGGGTTCGACCGGAGGGAAGAGGCTGCATCGGCGAACCTATGCTGAACCCCGAGGCTCCAGGCGGGTCATTCTTTAGTGCTTGGACTAGAAAAGTGCCAAGGTCGAAGAGCGCCTTCGGAGAATCCCAAAGACCCCTCAGAAACCGGCCATCCTGAAGCTGGGTTCCATACAATGGATCAAAATCGAGTGATTCTGAAAACCACTGAACCGTGGTGGAGGATTCGTCCCAGACACCAAGTTTGTATTGATTGTCGGCGGTCTGCTTGCCAGCGATGAGGACTTTCCCATCTTGCCTCAAGTGACCACGGAGCGATGCCATTGCAGGGAATGTACCTGCTGAAGTGCAAGTGCCCAGGAGCGGGTCGAAAACTTCGATGGCGTTGTTATACCCAAACAGGAGCACACGTCCATCCAGCAGAGGGATCATCTGTGTCAACCAATCAATCTGGGTAAAGGCGGTAATGTTGGTCCATTTATCCGTGTAGGGGACATAGGATGAGATCCACCTGCGAGGCAGGAAATTACAACTCATACACCAGGTCATGTTCTCAGGCAGAGCGGTGCCTCCAGCCACGATGACCCGCCCATCCGAGAGCAGGACCGATCGGGGTGCATCCATCCCTGCCAGTCCATAAGCTCTATATACGTCGTAGTTCATTTCTAGGGACGTTTTGGAGACAACCCCTGTTCGGGTGTCAAATACAAATTGGTCCGAATTGAATGACCTGATAGCTAGACCATGTGGATCGCCACTCCAGATAGACCCTCCGAACAGAATCATTCGGTCGTCTGGCAACATGATCACTTCAAAATCTTTAATGGCAGAATCGGATAATTTCCCAAGATTGGACCATGTATTCGTTACTGGGTCGAATCTCTCGACGCTAAGCCCACCCACATTCGGGTCATGCCCACCCACAACCAGAACCCGCCCCTCCCTGTCCCGCAGGGTATATGCAGGGGAAGGACCACCGAATCCGGCATAGTTGAGCATTGGAGGGGGAAGTGTCGAATATCGACCTAACCCGGCCACATTCACCAAAGTACTGCTGGTGGCAGTCGCACCATAAGAATTGGTCACTGTCAGGGTGTAATTGGTTAGTCCTCGGGGTTGCATTGAAACGGCCACCCCATTTTCTACAGGCACCGCACCCGGATCGATCCGACCTACGCCATTGGAAAAAGTGGGCGTCAGAACAACACGACCCCCTAGGTTCACTTTCGCGGCTGAAGCAAGAAGATTGGCCTTGGGCACCTGATCGACCCGCACCCTGACGTAGGCCGAGACGGCCCCCAGGCTGTTCCAGGCACTCAAGCCATACTGGCCATCCAGCGTGGGCGTAACGACTGCGCTCGTGCCTGTGACTGGGACTCCGTTGAGATCAACCTCGGTCGCATTGCTGACATTCCAATTCAAGGTGACTAATTGCCCAGCATGGATGGATGTGGGGTTTGCCGTGAAAGAATTTATCAGCGGCGACCCAGGGACAAAGACAGTAACAAGGGCGGTGTCGGACAGGGTTGGGTCCGCAATACTACTTGCATAAATGGAGTAGGTGCCAACGCCAACACCGGTGGCCGCATACGTCGCACTAGTACCGTCGCCAATGGGGCTGATCGTGCCGTATCCGCTTGTAGACCAATGGACGGGTTGGTTGGCCGTGAAGACCTGCTGCCGGCCGGGAGACAGCAACGCGGTGGCTGGCGAGATGGTCACGAACCCTGGGATGACCAGGGCCGAAAGGGCGGCACTCGCACCTAATCCAGTGGCGTTAGTGACCTGGCAAGTCAGGATGAGCGGCGTCCCCACGCTACCCGCGGTGAAGGTCACACGGGAGGACGAAGCGCCCGAGGTGATGGTGCCATTGCTGATGGTCCAGGTGTATTGGCAGTTGCCCTGGAACTTGACTCTGGCCACGTAACCATCATGGTTGCCCCGGCACACTGTCGTGGGATTCATGACCGTGGACCCATATTGGCTGACTGAGACGAACAAGGAGATGACGGGTGGCGTGACTGGGGCGACGACGGAGATGACCAGGGTCCCTTGTAGGGATTGGAATCCGCTAGCGTTGGTTACAACGCAACCGAGTGTGAGCGGGATGCTTGCGACAAAAGCGTTCTTGGCTGTATCGAAGATCTCTGAACTGGCAATGCTCTTATTGGATGAATCCGTCCCGCCAATCATTAGCACTTGGCCGTTGTTCAAGAGCGTGGCGGTATGGGAAGACCGCATGAAGTTCATCGACCCGGCGGCTGGCAGGAAGGAGTCCTGGGCCGGCGTGTAGAGTTCGCCGTCGGCCAAGTACGCGGTTTCGCCGTTTGAATCCAACCCCTGATTACCTCCGGTAAGGAGGACTTGCCCATTTGGCAGCAGCGTGGCGGAGTGCCCTTCCCTGGGCGAAGCCATGGGTGAGGCCGTAACACGGAATTCACCTATAGAAGGGTCGTAGCATTCTGCGGTGGCAACCACCGTGTTGCCGTTATCTTTTCCGCCGGCTACGAACACCACCCCAGATGGCAGTAGCGTGGCCGTGTGGAACACCCGGACACTGAACATGGGGGACTTGGTTGGGGCGAAGGTGCCTGTTGTCGGGTTGAAGATCTCTGCCGTTGCCAAGGATGGTTCCCCAGGGGCATTGCTGTATCCTCCCGCAATCAGCACGGTTCCATCTGTCAGCAGGGTAGCCGTATGGAACATACGGCCAATGGTCATGGGCGCGACAGAAGAGAAGGTTGCTGTGACTGGATCAAAGATCTCGGCCGATGCCAGAACCGCGCCATTGTTGTTTCCACCGGCCAGGAGGACCTTCCCGTTCGGCAAGAGGGTAGCGGTGTGCCCGTACCTGCCTTCGATCAGGAGGCCTGGGATGGCTGTAAAAGTGTTGCTGGATGGGTCGAAGAGTTCGGTAGAGTTGCTTGTGTCCTGATTGAACCCCTCACCCCCAACCAGGAGAACTTTGCCATTATTTAACAGGGTGGCTGTGTGCGCCCATCTACCGACAGTCATGGGGGCCCAGGCTGTAAACTCGGCCTTTGCAGAGTCATAGATAACTCCGCTGGCAATATGGTTTCCAGGGAATGCCGAGCCACCGGCAACCAGCAAACGCCCATCTGGTAATAGAGTCGCCGTGTGTGCTATCCGGGGTTCAAAAGGAAGGGCCGCGATTCCAACCGGAGTGAAACTGGTAGAGGACTGATGGCTTCCATTGAAAGGTTCGCCATTCATGGACCAGGTATAGTTGCTGCCGGGTTGGTTCGGGACCGAGGCTGTGTATGCCTGACCTGCGGTGACAACCGCAGGTGCGGTGATCACGGGTGGGTCTGGCGGAATATAAACCGTCAATATGGCGGCGGTACTGGTGGCACCCCCATCGGGATTGGTCACATTCACCTTGAAACTCGCACCATTGTCCGAAATTCCGGCTGCGGGAGTTGTGTACGAGGCGGAATTCGCGTTGGTGATGACCGTGCCGTTCTTCGACCATTGGTAGGACAGGGGTGCTGCGCCTGTGGCAACCACTGTGAAGGTCGCCGTCGAACCCACGGCCACTGACTGGCTCAACGGTTGAGTCACCATGGTGGGCGGCAGGTACATGGTGAAGGCCGACGCACTGGTGGCCGTCCCGTTGGGCGTGGTCACGCTGATGGTTCCACTCGTGGCACCCGGAGGCACCACTGCCGTGATCGAGGTATTGCTCACAATCGTGAAGCTACTGGCGGCGAGGCCATTGAACATGACGGCCGTAGCCCCGGTAAACGAGGTCCCGGTCAGTGTTACCGTGGTCCCCACCCCGCCAGCGGCAGGGGTGAAGCTCGTGATGGTTGGCGCCGCCACGATCGTGAAGCTGGTCGAACTGGTTGCCGTCCCGCCGGGGGTCGTCACACTGATCGTTCCAGTGGTCGCGCCAGTGGGTACCACCGCCGTGATGGACGCCGTGCTCACTACCGTGAAGCTGCTGGCAGCCGTCCCGTTGAACTTGACGGTTGTCGCCCCGGCGAAGGCGGTCCCGGTCAAGGTGATGGTGGTCCCCACACCGCCAGTGGTGGGGGTGAAGCTCGTAATGGCCGGTGCCGCCACAAAGGCAAAGCTGGATGCACTTGTCGCCGTTCCGCCTACCGTCGTCACACTGAGGGTCCCGCTCGTGGCGCCGATGGGCACCACCGCCGTGATAGAGGTGTCACTAACAACTGTGTAGCTGCCGGCCGCAAGGCCGTTGAACTTGACGGCCGTGGCTCCGGTGAAGGCGGTCCCAGTGAGTGTCACTGTGGTTCCGACCCCGCCCGTGCCAGGGGCGAAGCTGCTGATCGTCGGTGCCGCCACGACTGTGAAGCTAGTCCCACTGGTGGCGGTTCCGCCCACCGTCGTCACGCTGATGGTTCCGCTCGTGGCACCCGCCGGCACCCCTGCCGTGATCGACGTCGCACTCACCACCGTAAAGCTGCTGGCCGCCGTCCCGTTGAACCGCACCGCCGTGGCATCGCTAAAGTTGGTGCCTGTGAGCGACACCGTGGTCCCCACCCCGCCAGTGGCAGGGGTGAAGCTGCTGATCGTTGGTGCCGTCACGATCGTGAAGCTGGTCGAACTGGTTGCCGTCCCGCCGGGGGTCGTCACCGTGATCGTGCCGGAAGTAGCACCCGCGGGCACCACCACCGTGATCGAGGTATCGCTAACAACCGTGTAGCTACTGGCCACGAGGCCATTGAACTTGACCGCCGTGGCGCCCGTGAAGGCGGTCCCGGTCAGCGTCACCGAAGTCCCCACGCCACCCGTGGCAGGTGTGAAGCTAGTGATCGTCGGTGCCGCTACTAAGGTGAAGCTGCCGCTGCTGGTGGCAGTTCCGCCGGGCGTCGCTACGCTGATGGTCCCGCTCGTGGCGCCCGCAGGCACCACCGCCGTGATCGAGGTATCGCTAACAACCGTGCAGCTACTGGCCGCGAGGCCATTGAACTTGACCGCCGTGGCGCCCGTGAAGGCGGTCCCGGTCAGCGTCACCGTGGTCCCCACACCACCGAGGACGGGAGTGAAGCTCGTGATGGTTGGTGCCGCCACAAAGGTGAAACTGGACCCGCTGGTCGCGGTCCCGCCCACCGTCTTTACGCTGATGGTCCCGCTCGTGGCGCCCGCAGGCACAACCGCCGTGATCGAGGTATCGCTAACAACCATGAAGCTACTAGCAGCCGTCCCATTGAACTTGACGGCTGTCGCCCCCGTGAAGGCTGTCCCGGTCACAGCGATGGTGGACCCCACACCACCCATAGCGGGCGTCAAGCCACTGATCGTCGGTGGTGCCACAACGGCGAAGCTACCACTGCTGTTGGCCGTTCCGCCAGGCGTGGTCACGCTGATGGTTCCACTCGTGGCGGCCGCAGGCACCACAGCCGTGATGGAAGTCGCGCTCAAGACTGTGAAGCTGTTGGCCGCCGTCCCGTTGAACTGCACTGCCGTGGCACCGCTAAGGTTGGTGCCCGTGAGCGTCACCGTAGTTCCGACCCCGCCGCTGGCTGGGGTGAAGCTGCTGATCGTCGGTGCCGCCACCACTGTGAAACTGATCGCGCTAGTCGCCGTACCGCCGGTGGTCGTCACACTGATCGTTCCGGTGGTCACGCCAGCGGGTGCCACTGCTGTGATCGTGGTCGTCCCAGAGAAACTGGCGGCAGCAATGCCATTGAATTTGACAGCTGTTGCGCCCGTGAGATTGGTCCCGCTGATGGATACAGAAGTCCCGGCCGCGCCGCTCGTGGGCGTGAAACTCGTGATCGTAGGAGCCGAAACCACTGTGAAACTGGAGGCACTGGTCGCCGTCCCGCCTGGCGTTGTCACGGTAATCGTTCCGGTAGTTGCCCCAGTGGGCACCACTGCGGTAATAGAAGTCGCGCTGGCCACGGTAAAGCTGCTGGCGGTCCTGCCATTGAGTTTGACGGCCGTGGCGCCCGTGAACTGTGTCCCAGTTAGCGTCACTGTTGTCCCGACCCCACCGGTGGCCGGAGTGAAACTCGTGATCGTCGGGGCTGTCACTACGGTGAAACTCGAACTACTAGTCGCGGTTCCACCCACTGTTGTTACGGTGATCGTCCCGGTAGTGGCCCCAGTGGGCACCACTGCTGTGATGGATGTCGCGCTCACTACTGCGAAGCTGGTGGCGGCCATGCCATTGAACTTGACGGCCGTGGCGCCGGTGAATTGCGTCCCCGTGAGCGTTACTGTCGTTCCAATACCCCCGCTGGTGGGAGTGAAACTCGTGATCGTCGGAGAAGATGTAAGGGTAAAGTTGGAAGCACTGGTTGCGGTTCCACCTGGGGTCGTCACGGTAACCTTACCGGTCGTCGCCCCTGTAGGAACGACAGCCGTGATCGAGGTGACGCTTGCAATGGAGAAGCTGCTGGCAGTTGTTCCATTGAATTTGACGGCCGTTGCACCGGTAAACATGGTTCCAGTCAGTGTCACTGTCGTACCCACACCACCGCTTGTGGGTGTGAAACTGGTGATGGTTGGGGCGGATATAAAGGTGAAGTTTGAAGCGCTGGTCGCGGTTCCACCCACCGTTGTTACGGTGATCGTTCCCGTGGAGGCCACTGGGGGGACCACCGCAATGATGGATGTCGGGCTGACGACTGTATAGCTGCTGGCATTCGTTCCGCTGAATCTGACGGCGGTCGCCCCAGTGAACCCAGTTCCAGTCAGCGTCACCGTGGTGCCAACCCCGCCGTTGGCGGGCGTGAAACTGGTGATCTTCGGCGCAGCCACGAAAGTGAATTTGGAAGCACTGGTCGCGGTTCCACCCAGCGTCGTCACGGTGACTTTGCCTGTCGTTGCCCCTGCGGGAACCACTGCCGTCATCGAGGTCGCGCTGACCACCGTGAAGCTGCTGGCGGCCGTGCCATTGAATTTGACGGCGGTCGCACCGGTAAACGCGGTCCCAGTAAGTGCCACCGTCGTACCCACACCACCGCTGGTCGGTGTGAAACTGGTGATGGTTGGGGCGGCTACAATGGCGAAGCTGGAAGCGCTGGTCGCGGTTCCACCCACGGTTGTTACGGCGATCGCGCCAGTCGTGGCCCCGGTGGGCACCACCGCTGTGATGGACGTCGTGCTCACCACTGTGAAGCTGGTGGCGGTCATCCCATTGAACTTGACGGCTGTTGCCCCGGTGAAGTTCGTCCCCGTCAGCGTCACTGTGTTCCCCACCCCGCCAGCGACAGGGGTGAAGCTAGTGATGGTCGGGGCCGCCACGAAGGTAAAGCTAGAGGCACTGGTGGCGCTTCCGCCCAAGGTTGTCACAGTGATCGTCCCCGTGGTGGCCCCTGCGGGAACAACTGCCGTGATCGAGGTTGCTCTGACTACCTGGAAGCTGCTGGCGGCCGTCCCATTGAATTTGACGGCTGTCACCCCAGTGAATTGGGTTCCAGTCAGCCTCACCGTGGTGCCAACCCCGCCATTGGCTGGTGTGAAGCGGCTGATCTTTGGCGCCGCCACAAAGGCAAACCTCGAGGCACTGGCTGCAGTCCCGCCTGACGTCGTCACGGTGACCCTGCCTGTCCTTGCCCCTTCAGGAACCACTGCCGTGATCGAGGTCGCGCTGGCCACCGTGAAGCTGCTGGCAGCCGTTCCATGGAACTTGACGGCTGTTGCCCCCGTAAATGCAGTTCCGGTCAGGGTCACTGTCGTCCCGGCCACACCAGTGGATGGCGTGAAGCTTGTAATCGTTGGAGCGGCCGCCGCCAATGGGATCCATGCCATCACCAGCGAAACAAGCAAGCTCACTAAGCGTGATCGGATCATGGGGTCCCTCAGAACACAAATTCTATTTATCCTTATAGTTGCGTGTTGGCAGACAACCGTGTGGAGACAACAAACCAGGGTTGTTCGGAATGAGAAAGGCCCGCAGCACGCCCAACCTCATGGAGATTCGTTCTTTGTTTGGGGAAGATCAGTCATGCCTAGTTTGGAAAGATGACCAGAGCGTAGCCGAAGCAAACTGCTCAAATTCACGGTTACATCGAAATTTCACACCAGGTGATTTGCATCATAAGCACCTGCTTCAGGTAGGGCGGTTTGTACCACATTTGTTGACACCAATAACTCCCGCCGGAAGCGAGTCGACCTCTACCACTTTCCCGATTGAGAACCTGGTCCGACTGATGGCGGATTCTAGTTCCAGCCAGGGTGGCTATTGAAAATTTCCGCTGAACGGTGGTTCTTTTAGGGTTGATCGGATCATTGACGGGGGGAAGGGCAACCGGAGCATTCTCGGGAACCGAGAAGGGGGGCTTGGGGAGTTCGAAGCTCAAGCCCACGAGATCCACTTCCGTCGTGGCCAAGGCGCCCAGTCGAAGGGCGGATAGCGCCAGGCCAGAACCGCGCCCTGACTGGGGTGTGGCCCGCGTCGTGAGCGTCCCCGAGGCGGCTGCGGTGATGCTGTTGGGAGTGCCTCCGATTCCTCCCCATGCCAAGCAATTGATAGACGCAAGACAGGTCGCCACAGCCAATGGTTTGAGGGAAGGGATGGTTCGGCGATGGATCACGCGACGCCCAAGCTGTTAACCCATCAGCCCCCATTGATTCTTTAAAAAGGGTTAATGGATGTGTAGATGGAACGGGTAAAACAAGAGAATTTATGGGAGGCTAGCAGATTTTGACTATTTGTTGGGTGAATTTGCATCTGCGTGGATGCTATTTGGCATTGCCACCCTTCCATACCCGTAAAAACACACTGGAAACACCGACACCAGGGAGTTGAGGTCGCCCATCAACCCACGCGGTCGAACAGACCCGGCTGCCTGGAAACGACGGCCGCCACCGGCAATGGTTCCACGGCCTGCTTCGCGACACGTTTCTGTTTGCGCACGGGGAACACTGCGCTAAACGCTTGGCGTATGCCCTCTTTGTAGTCGGAATCAAGCACTTTCAGCCAACCGTGGTCGGCGAGCACTTTGTAGAAGGGATCCTGCTTCAGCAGGCGCAGGCCGCCCACCCAGGCGCCGGTGGCACCGCTGGCCTTGGCGCGGCGGGCGAAGGCCTGGGCGTCATGCACCGCCAGCAGGGGCGTCACGGCGATGGTGACCTGGATGCCCGCGGCGCTGAGGCGCTCGGCGGCGGCCCAGCGGCTGGGGATGGCCGGGGCGTGAGGTTCCACGACCTGGCGCACGGTGTCATTGTCTGTGGGGATGGAGAGGCCCACGGTGAGGCGGTCGCCGAAGGCCTTCAGCAGTTCGAGATCCTGGAGCACCAGGGGCGAGCGGGTGTGGACGATCACTTCCGTGGTGGGACAGAGCAGCAGCACTTCCAGGCAGCGGCGGCTGAGGCGGTACTGCCGTTCCAGGGGCTGGTAGGGATCCGTGGCCGAGGCCATGAAGACCCGGGCGCTGTGGAGCTTGTGGCGCTGGGACCAGAGCAGCTCCGGCGCGTTCAGCTTGGGCGCCACCCAGCCACCCCACTCATCGGGCTGGTGCAGGGCGTTGGGATACTCGCGCACATAGCAATAGCGGCAGCCATGAGAGCAGCCGCGATAGGGGCTGAGGGCGAAGCCGAAGCCGTAGCGCTCATCCTTCTGGGGCCGGAGGATGGACCGGGCCTCCTCGGGCTCCACCAGCAGGTTCTGGAAGAGCGGCGGCGGATCCGAGGGCATGGTCAGAAGGGGCATGCCCTCAGTTTTCGCCTTTTATTCGCCATGTCAAGGGGCGCTTTTGGGCATGGAAATCACGTTGATGCGGCCATTGTTCTCGAGGATCGCCACGCGCACTTCCGCCAGGTCGGAGAGGCCCGCCTGCCGCACGGATGCCATCAACTCGTGCTGGGTGATCCGTTCCTTGGCCAGAATGCGGTCGTCCATCTGGCCGTTGTGGACCAGGATCTGGGGGCGCCCCTCCAGGAAGATCTCGGCCCGCTTGCTGCGCCAGGTCACGTACCCCATGAAGGCATTCACGGCCAGGAGGGAGCCCACCAGGATGAAGCCCGAGGCCACGGTGTTGTCGCCGGCGTTCATGCTGTTCTGCACGGCGTTGCTGAGCACCAGTAGCAGCACCAGGTCGAAGGGCGCCAGCTGCCCCACCTGCCGCTTGCCCGTGAGGCGCAGCGTGATCAGCAGGAAGCCGTAGACCACCAGGGCCCGAAGCACGAATTCCCACCAGGGCTGGGTGAGCTTCCACATGGAAGCGCCCACGGGCAGGGGGCCGTCAAGCAGGGCTAGGTGGAGCATGGCCCCTCCAGAGGAAGGCTGGTTCACGAACGCCGGACTGGCCGATTACTGGAGGTCGACCTTGAAGGTCGCAGAGCCCAGCTCGGCGTCCTGCGCGCCCATGACCTTCACAGTCCATTCGCCCTCATCGCCCTTCCTGAACGTGCGGTAGGCGTGAGTGCGATAGGGCGAACGGGGCACCTTCAGCTCCTGCTTGGAGCTCTTGTCCCCCTTGGTGAAGACCACGGTCACGGTGCTGTCGGCGGCACCCATGACTTTGGCCCAGACATAGATGCGGGTACCGGCGGCCACCTTGAAGTCGGCCGTCTCGCCCACGATCTCCAGCTTCTCGACGGCAGTGCCGAGCTTCAGTTCGGCGTGGGGCCGGATGGCGGTGGAACCCTTGGTGGTTGGCCCGCTAGGGGTAGGTGCGGGCTGGGCCATGAGCATGGCGGGCAGGAAGAGGGTGGCAAGCAGGGCGCGACGCATGGGACCTCCGGAAAGACTCGGCCCCATTCTGAGCCGGAATCCTCCCTCTGTCACGGAGTGTGGAACCGTGGATTGCCGGGCATCAGCTCCAGCTTTCCAGCCCTTCCAGGATGTCGCGCACGCCGGGCCCGAAGCGCGCGTTGCTGAGCCAGTCGATGCCAGCGGGCAGGCCTTCAATGGCCGCCTGCACCCGAGCCCGGTGGCCCAGTTCGGGGCGCGGAATGGCGCGGTCCGCCCGCTCGTGGTGCACGGCGGCGGCTTCGCCGAGGGTGGGGATCCAGAATTTCAACCGGGCGAAGATGCCCTCCCAGGCCTCCAGATCCGCGGGCTTGCCGAAGGCGCCGCCGATGAAGCTGCGCAGCTGCATGAGGCCGTCGGGCGCGCTCTGGGGATCCATCCAGGAGGGCACCAGGGAACCCAGGTAGCCGCGGCCTTCGGGCGGATGGATGAGGAAGCCGAAGCTGTCCTTCAGGGCCGGCAGGGGCGTGTGGCGGCTGTGCCAGAGATCCACCGAGGTGTATGGAATGGCCCCCAGGGCCGCAGCACTCTGTGGCGCCACCGCGCCCAGCAGCAGGGCGGCCTCGAAGGCCGGCAGCGCCAGCACCACGCGGTCCGCCTCGCGCATTTCGCCGCCGCCGCTGGCGCGCCAGCGGCCATCGGGCAGGGCTTCCAGGCGCTCGGCGCGCAGGCCCGTGCGCACGGAGGATAGCTTCGCCGCGAGCCGGATGGGCAGCTGGCCCATGCCGCCCTCGGGCACCACCATGTGGCTCACGCCGCTCTTCCGAACACCGTTCACCAGACTGCCCGTGGCTTCCCACTGACGCAGCTTGGGGATGGCGTCCACCGAGAGGCTGTCCGCGGGTGCCGCCAGCACGCCCGCCACCATGGCAGGCAACAGTTCCGTGGCCACGCCCGTGCCGAGACGGCGGGCAATGAAGGCCGACAGCCCCTCCTCGGGATCCGCGCCCCGCACAGGGATGAAGGGTTCCAGCATCATCCGCAGCTTCGCGCCCAGGGGCATCAGGGCGGAGAACATCAGCGCCGGTGGCGAGGCCGGCACCGGAATGAGCCGCCCGCCCTTCCCCACCCAGCGGGCGCCGGTGCCCGGTGACTTGAAGGGCAGCCCGATGGCGGTGAAGAGGCGGTCCACCGCCGTGCCCGGCTGCCAAAGGACGCCCTGGGGCCCGGTCTCATAGTGGCCCCCTTCCCAGGGCAAGGTCTTCATCCAGCCACCCACGCTGGCGCCGGCCTCCCACACTTCCACGGCCTCGCCGCGCTGCTGCAGATGCCAGGCGGCCGCCAGGCCCGTGACACCGCCGCCAAGGATCAGAGTGCTCATCGGCGTTATTCGCTTTCTGCCAAGTCAACCTGGCGTAGGGGTGGCGCTAGGGCTGCACGCGCGGTGTGGGAGTCGGATTAAGTGTGGGTTTGGTCTGGGTTTCAACGTCAACCCACCAAGTATCTTTACATGTATCGTCTTCCAGAACCTGAGAAGCAGGCAGGCCGGGGCCAGGGTTCTCGCGGGGCAGGCACCCGTCACCTGTTCGTCCAGGCGGTCTACCCCTTCAGGCGCTTGAGGGCCGCCGACAAGGTCTGCCTCGACTTCCAATAGTCCTCCCACGGATCGGTCTTCTGGAAGGACAGGTACTCACGGGCCGTGGCGATGGTCCACTGGGCACCGCTCTTCAGGCCCGCCAGATCGTCCCAGCTCACCGGCATGGACACGCCCAGGCCCGGCCGCGCCCGCGCCGAAAACGCGACGGCCGTGGTTTGCCCGTGGCCGTTGCGCAGATAGTCGACGAATATCTTTCCCACGCGGTTGTTGCCGCCGCTCTTGGCCACGAAGCGGGACGGGATGGTTCTGGCAAGGTGCTGCACCGCCGCCTGCGCGAAGGCCTTGACGGCATCGTAGTCGAGGCGCGGCGAGAGCGGCACCACCACATGCAGCCCCTTGCCGCCACTGGTCTTGAGCCAGGCGTCGAGGGCCAATTCGGTGAGCAGGGTGTGGGTCAGCAACGCAGCCTCCTGCACCACTTCCCAGGCCACGCCCTCTCCGGGGTCGAGGTCGAAGATGACGCGGTCCGGCTTGTGGATGTTCCGGGCCTTCGAATTCCAGGTGTGGAACTCCACGACGTTCATCTGGGCCGCGCTCACCAGGGCTTCTGCTGTGGGCACTTCGAGCAGGGCCGCATGCCCTTCCCAAAGGGCCGGGTCGAGTTCCCTCATTCCGGGGATGCTCACCTTCCCGTCGTGCTTCTGGAAGAACTGCTCGCCCGTGATGCCCGAGGGCGCGCGGACCAGCGACACGGGCCGGCCCTGGAGATGGGGAAGCATCCGCTCCGCGATGCTCTCGTAGTAGCGCACGAGGTCGAGCTTGGTGAGGCCCGTGGTCGGATCGATCACACGATCGGGGTTGGTCACCTTGATGGAGCCGATGCGGTTGGCCGCCGGCTTTTTCGCCGCGACGTGGACAGTGGCCTGCGCAGGGGCCGTCGCGCGTTCGCGGGTGATGGCCTTCGCCGGCTTGTCGTCGCGCAGGCCCTGGAAAGAGGCATGGCGGATGCGCCCCTCCAGCGTCCACTCGGCAAAGCTGACCTCCGCCACCAGCGTCGGCGTGACCCAGCGTTCGCCGCCCGCGCGGCGCCTTCCCCAGCGACCCGGCTTCACGGTGGCCGCGTCCAGGGCGGGCTGGTCCACCTCGATCTTGACCAGCTTCCTGTGCAGCTCCGCGCCGCTCTTCGCGTTCCAGCCGGTGCCCACGTTGCCGGCGTAGCTCAGCTTGCCGCCTTCGTGGTATCCCAGGAGCAGCCCGCCCACCTCGCCTTTCGCGCCCTGGCGATCGGTGAAACCGACGATGATGAATTCCTGCCGCTCCAGGCACTTGAGCTTGAGCCAGGTCTCAGTGCGAGCGGAAACATAGGGGGCGTCCTTGCGCTTGGCCATGATGCCTTCCAGCTTCATGGTGCAGGCGGTCTGCAGCACGCTGCGGGCGTCGGCTACGAAGTCTTCGCTGAAGCGCACGCGCGGCGTGCCCTTGGCATCGAGCAGCTGCTTGAGCAGCACGCGGCGCGCCGCCAGAGGCACCTTGCGCAGGTCGTAACCCTCGAAGAAGGGGGCGTCGAACAGGAAATAGGAGATCGCCTCGGTGCCTTGCGCATCGAATGCGTTCTGCAAGGCGTTGAAGCTGGGCACGCCTTGGCGGTCGAGCACGACCACCTCGCCATCGAGCCAGCCACTGGTCACCCCCAGCGACTCAACCTCATGGGCGAGCGATTTGAGCTTGGCGGTCCAGTCGTGCCCGCCACGGGTGATGAAGCGCACCTTGCCGCGCTCGATGCGGGCCATCAGCCGGTAGCCGTCGAACTTGATTTCGTAGAGCCATTCACCGGCGGGGGGCATCACTTTGCTGAGGGTGGCAAGCTGGGGCTGCAGCTTTTCGGGCAAGGCGGCCTTCACGGCACCAGCCAACTCATGCCGAGCCCGCGTCGCCACCGGGGTCGGCCCTGCGGCGGTCGCCGCCGCCTTCGGCTCGCGCGCTTCAACCAAACCCAGGGGCTTCGCGATCACGCTGTCGGGCAGCGCTCCCACGACGTCGTAGTCGGCCCGCGCCCGCTCCCAGGCATCGTGCTTCTTGAAGAGCAGCCAGGGGTCCTGCTTGTCGCCCGGCTTGGCAATGCGCACCAGTTCCCACAGCCCGGCCAGCTTCTCGCCATGGAGCTGGAAGACGATCTTCCCCTTCTCCATGCCCTCGCGCGCATCGCCCACGGGTTCCCAGGTGCCGCGGTCCCACACGATGACATTGCCCGCGCCGTATTGCCTGGCCGGGATGGTGCCTTCGAAGCCACCATAGCTCACAGGGTGATCCTCCACATGCACCGCCAAGCGTTTTTCCTTGGGGTCGAGGCTTGGCCCCTTGGGGACCGCCCAACTCCACAGCACGCCGTCGAACTCCAGCCTGAAGTCGTAGTGCAGGTGGGAAGCCCAGTGCTTCTGGATGACGAAGGAGAGCGACTTGCCGACCCGCGCGCGCTTGCCCTTGGGCTCCGAGGTGATCTTGAAGTCGCGCTTGGCCGTGTAGGGCTCGAGTGGATGGTCGTGGGCGGTTGGGCGACTCATGGGAGGTCGTTCCTCATCGGGCGGCCGCTCTCGTCAGGCGCTTTTCCGCGACGCTGTCTTCTTCGCGACGGCCGCTTTGGCAGCCGCCTTTTTGGCGCCTTTGGCCATGGGCGCGGCCGAGCCCTTGCGCAGGCCAAGGCTGTTCTGGAGCAGCACGGTCAGGTCCACTACGTTGCTTGCGCCCTCGGGCGCCTCCTCGAGGGGCTCGACCTTCTCGGTCTTGCCGGCTTTCACCTTCCGGGCGATGAGCTCGTGGATGGCGTCGGTGAACTTGTCTGCATAGGCCTCGGGCTGCCATTTCTGGGTCATGTCCTTCACGAGCTGTCCAGCCATCTTCAGCTCCGTTTCCTTCAGCTTGGTCGCGGCCTTTCCCGCCGCCGGAATGTTTAGGTCGTCGGTGGGCCGCAGTTCGCTGGCCCAGCGCAGCGTGTCCAGCATGAGCACCGGGCCGTTGGGAATGAGCGCCGCGAGATGTTCCTTGGTGTGCATGACCACCCGCGCGATGCCGATCACGCCGGCGGCGAGCATGGCCTCGCGGAGCAATGCGTAGACCTTCTCGCCCTGGCCCGCGGGTTCCAGGTAATACGGCTTTTCCAGAGCCATGAAAGACACGTCGGACTGCTTGATGAAAGCCTCGATCTCGATGGTCTGCGTGGTCTTGGGGTAGGCTCCCCGCACTTCGTCGTCGCTCACCAGCACATAGTCGCCGTCCGCCTGCTTGACCCCCTTGACGATGTTGTCCTTGTCGATCTCCTGGCCAGTGCGCTTGTTGATGCGCTTATAGCCCACGGGGTCCATGGAGCGCTTGTCCAGCCAGTCGAAGTCGATGTCGTCTTCCTGCGAAGCGGGATATAGCGCGACGGGGACGTGGACCAGACCGAAGGTGATGGCACCTTTCCAGATGGCGCGGGGCATGGCGGACTCCTTAGGCGGGCAGGTGGGAATTCCGTTTGCGGGCCCGGCTGCCCACGGAGGAACCCATCAACCGAGGATGATGGTGAAAGCGGTAGGTTGCCCTTCCTGCATCACCCGGAAATGGGTCTTGTTGTGGATTTCCTTGGCAAATTCCAGGTAGGGCCGCGCCTCGAAGGACTGGCTCACCGGGTGCAGAAAGACGTGAACACCCTGTGGGCTCGGATGGTGATCCCGATATTCCTTGCAGGGCCGAGGGGGAACCAGGCCGCTCAAGAACCTATCCTCGAAATCGAACCGATCTTGCACCTCGATCTCGTGGATTTCTTCGGTGTGTTCATAGACCACGGCACGCATGACTCCCCCTTCATTGGAAACCCAAGCGAGAGCCCAGATTCCCAGATATCCGAGCAATACCTGACGGTGAAGGAGGCCTCGCCGATCCTGCAGACGCCGCCACTGGGCGACTCGTGGGTCAGCTTCATGATGGTGAGTTCCAGCAAGGTCGCCACGCTGTCCCCCTTGGTTTACCTGGTGCACTTCCAAAGTCGACCGTTCAGGGACTCACCTTTGGCCGGGGCTGGGGAGAGGCTGCTCGCGACCCAATTCCATGAACTGGACTGCGATGGATACACCCTTCCCTGCCAACGATTCCTGCGTGAAGGCCCTTTCTTGCTAGTGCTCTAATGCAGGTTCCATGCCCTGCTTCACCGTAAATTGAATCAAATATTTACGGTCGACACACTTATTCCCACCCACTAAAACCCCATCAGGTTGATTGAGTTTTATCATCAGATTGATGCGTGGCTGCCCCGGCTCGCTAGCACGCGAATCAGGGGAGGATCTCCAGGACGCGACGGGTGAGGCAGCGGATGAACGCGGGCGCGGTGCCCGGCGCGGCCACGCGCCGATAGGTGCGGATGCCGGCCTGCTGGGCCACGTGGCGGTACTCGATGTCCAGTTCGTGCAGGGTCTCGATGTGTTCGCTCACGAAGCTCATGGGCACGATGATGACGTCCTTGCCGGTCATGGTCTCCAGCACCGCTTTCAAGGGCGGTTCCAGCCAGCGCACGGGGCCCGTGCGGCTCTGGTAGGCCAGCAGGTAGCCGCCAGGAATCTCGCCGATGCGCGCCATGAGGGCATCCCGCGTGGCGTGGATCTCCCGCTCGTAGGGATCGCCGGCCTCGATCTGGCGCACGGGCAGGCTGTGGGCACTGAAGATCACCGTGGCGCCGGGCAGGTCCGTCAACGCGGCCCGGATGGGTGCCTCCAGCGCATCGAGGTAGTCGGGATCCGTGGCGTAGTGCTCCACGCCGGGCAGCAGTTCCATGCCCGCCAGCGCCGCCTCCTTCGCCAGCTCGCGCAGGCTCGAGCCCGTGGTGGCCAGGCAATCGTGGGGATAGAGCGACACGGGAACGAGCTTCGTGATGCCCTGCCGTTTCAGGGCCTGCAACAATCCATGGGCCCGGGGCGAGGCGCTGCGGAAGCAGAGCTTCACGGCTTCGTCCCGGCCGGCCGCGCGCAGGGCGGCGCGCAGTGCCGAGGCCTGGTAGGCGCTTTCACGCAGCAGGGGTGACCCGCCGCCAATTTCCGCATAGCGCTTCTTTGCGCTGGGGGCCCGCAGTTTGGCGATGAGCCGCGCGAAGGGCGGTTGCAGCCAGGCTGGGCAGGGCAGCCGGATGAGTTCACGGTCGCCGAAGAGGGAGGCCAGAAAGGGCTCCACCTGATCCAGGTTCGTGGGGCCGCCCAGGTTGAGGAGAAGAATGGCCGTGTTTCGCATCACCTTACACCTTAGCGAGAGCAGCCGCCACTTGGGTCACGGAAGCCTGGACAGGCCTTGTCTGCACAGGAAATGCACTGGTGCCCGCCGGCATCCCATAGACTGACCTGAGTCTGGAGTCTCCATGTCCCTATCCGCCTTCGCCGCCCTGCCCGATGATGCCCGCCTATGGCTGCTGGCCCTGGCGCAGCCGGCCGAGACCCCGCCGGAGACCTTGGCGCTGGCGCCGGAGATGGACGCGCTCATGGGTCGCTGGCGCCACAAGGGTGTCCAGTACAGCGGCGCCTGGACACTGCTGGACCACCGCCTGCTCGCCATCGCCGAACCCACCCTGGCCGCCCAGCCCTCGGGCTGCGCCATCGACGGCATGCTGCGGGGCGTGCATCAGCTCGCCGCCAAGTTGGGCCTGGCGTTGGAAGATCCCCAGGCGGTGCTCGTGCAGCTGGCCGATGGGATCCAGGCCATTCCCCGCACCGAACTCGAAGCGCGCCTCGCCGATGGCACCCTGAATGGCGCCACGCCCGTCCTGGATCTGGCCCTGCTCACCCTCGGCGACCTGCGCGGCGGCAAGCTGAAGCGCCCGCTGGCCAGCACCTGGATCGGACGGAAGTATTTAAGACCCGTTAGCGCTGAGAGGTGAAGGCGCGGGGCGAAACGCCCGCGTTAACAAAAACATGGCGGCCCAGGGCCGCCATGTTTTTGCAACTGATTAGGTGGGTTTAGAAGATCGATTCACCGGGCTTGCGGCGCCAGCCTTCGGAGCGCTTGGTGCCCTCGGCTTTGGGCTTGGCGTCCTTGGCGGCGGCGAGGGACTGGAGCAGGGAGCCACCCATCTGGGCGGCCACGCTTTTCGCCAGCGCGGGTGCGGTGGGCATCGAAGGGGCGCTCACGGGACCGGAGGCCGGGGCTTCCGACGCGATGGGCTTGGCCGTGATCTCCTTCAGTCGCTTCTGGTACCAGACTTTCCGCTTGGGGTCCATGATCCGGGTGTTGCCCACCCGTTCACCCTTCTTGAGCACCTTTGGCTTCGGCTTCTCACGATCTTCCCGCAGGATCGAATCGGGTTTTGCGGCTTCTTCAAGGATCTTCGCCAGGTTACCAAGGCCACGCAAGTTCATCATGTGCGGTTATTGCTCCAGAGGGGCCACGGGCCACCACTGAAGAGATTAACGAGAGATCCTTCATCCACATAGTGATTTTAGACACGAGAGGTGATTTTTGACCGCCCTGCCCCTTCCCCCTCCTGGGAGACTGGAGCCCATGGGGACCGCCACCACCGCCATGAAGGCCCGCCTGGATGGGCTCTGTGCCCGCTACGACACGGCCGCGGCCTTGGAAAAAGACCCCATCACGGTGGTCCTGGCGTACTCGGAGCCGCTGGACCGGGAAGTGGCCGCCTTCGTGGCCGCGCACCTTGCCTATGGAAGGGTGGAGCCCATGATCCGGGCCGTGCGGGCCGCCCTGGCCCCCCTGGGACCGCGGCCCGCGGCGTGGCTGCGGGGCACCTCCGAGGCCGCCGTTCAACAGGAGCTGAGCCAGGCCCTGGCTTCCTGGGCCTGGCGCTTCCACACGGGTCCCGATCTCGTCGCCTGGCTCCTGGCCTGGAAGCGCCTGGATAGGGAAAGCGGCCATGGCCTCGAGGCCCATCTTCTGTCTGGCATGGATGAGGCACCCGAGCAGGCCCTCTCCCGCCTCATCCTGCGGCTTCGCGTGGAGCTGCCTGCGACCTATGGCACGCGATTCTCCCTGCCCGATCCCCTCGCAGGCGCCGCCTGCAAGCGCTGGCGCATGTTCCTGCGCTGGCTGGTGCGAAGCGGCTGGCCGGATCTGGGCCTCTGGACCCGCTACCCCGCGGACCAGTTGATCATCCCCCTCGACACCCACGTGGCCCGCGTCTCCCGCTTCATCGGGCTCAGCCGCCGCGCCACGCCCGACGGCAAGATGGCCCACGAGATCACCGCGTCCCTGTGCCGCCTGGATCCCGCCGATCCCCTCCGCTACGACTTCGCGCTGAGCCATCTCGGCATTCTAGGGGATTGTCCGGGAGTGCGAAAACGCAGCACCTGTGGGGAATGTCCTCTGTACACCGTGTGTCGTGCTGGCTCGGAATCCGCTGCGCGGATTTCGAGCTAGGAAAAGGGCGAAATCGGGACCAGGCGCAAAAGGGGCCGGGCTTGCCACGTGAGCGACCCTAGTGGGTCGCGGAGCAGAGCCCAGTGGGCTCGGCGGAGCGGGGACCCACTGGGAGCACAGGCCAGTGCCGACCCGTGAGCGCAAGCCGCAGGCGCCGCGCGAACGGATGGCAGGCATGGCCCTTTGGCGCCGCAGGCGCGAAAGGGCCGGGCTTGCCACGTGAGCGACCCTAGTGGGTCGCGGAGCAGAGCCCAGTGGGCTCGGCGGAGCGGGGACCCACTGGGAGCACAGGCCAGTGCCGACCAGTGAGCGCAAGCCGCAGGCGCCGCGCGAACGGATGGCAGGCATGGCCCTTTGGTGCCGCAGGCGCGAAAGGGCCGGGCTTGCCACGGCACTCGGGGGAACGACTTAGGGCTGCTTCTTCCGATCTGACCCGGTTCATCGCACCCCGATGCATGGGGCCCGGCTTAAAATCAGCCTAGCCGCGATCTGGGCCAGTGCGCCACCAGGAGGCCCCATGGGAGAAGGGCACCGGCACTCAAGTTGGCTTATTTCTGGGTTATTTTTAAACGCGTGAAAATTCCGGTGATGCCCCCTTGACACCCCTACATCTTGGGGCGATCCTTTTGTCCCGGCACAACCCCTAGAGGTTCCCTTAAAAGTCCCCCATGTCCGGGGAGGGCTTTGCTTGCCTCGCGGGAAGGCCTTGACCTCGATCCATTCCTCTCCACCCCTTCTGCCCAGGACCAGCCACATGAAAATCGCCCGCCACTTCACGAAGGCAGGTCACGACCCCCTGGAAGGCATTCCCTTCGTCCCCCGCACCAGCCGCATTTCCAAGCTGGATGGCACCGTGGTCTTCGAGGCCAAGGATGTGCTGGTGCCGGAGACCTGGTCCCAGGTGGCCGTGGACATCCTGGCCCAGAAGTACTTCCGCCGGAAGGGCATCGACGAGCAGAACGGCGGCGAGAAGGATGCGCGGCAGGTCTTCAACCGCCTGGCCGGCTGCTGGCGGCACTGGGGCGAGACCCACGCCTACTTCGACACCACCGAGGACGCCCAGGCCTTCTACGACGAGCTCACCTACATGCTCGCCAACCAGATGTGCGCGCCCAATTCGCCGCAGTGGTTCAACACGGGCCTGCACTACGCCTACGGCATCAGCGGCCCCGCCCAGGGCCACAGCTACGTGGATCCCGCCACGGGCCAGATGATGAAGTCCACCTCCGCCTATGAGCGGCCCCAGCCCCACGCCTGCTTCATCCAGAGCGTGGCCGACGACCTCGTGAACGAGGGCGGCATCATGGACCTGTGGACCCGCGAGGCCCGCATCTTCAAGTACGGCTCGGGCACCGGCACCAACTTCTCCAAGGTGCGCGGCTCCGAGGAACCCCTCTCCGGCGGCGGCCGCAGCTCGGGCCTCATGAGCTTCCTGGCCGTGGGCGACCGCGCCGCCGGCGCCATCAAGAGCGGGGGCACCACGCGCCGCGCCGCCAAGATGGTCTGCCTCGATCTGGACCACCCCGACATCGAGGCCTTCATCGACTGGAAGGTCACCGAGGAACGCAAGGTGGCCATGCTGGCCGCGGGCAGCGCCCTGGTGCGCCGGCACTGGGACAACCTCTGCAAGGCCGTGGAAGGCTCCACCACCAAGGATGCGGAGCCCAAGACCAACGAAGCCCTCCTCAAGGCCCTGGCCAAAGCCAAGCGCGAAGGCGTGCCCGCCGCCTTCCTCACCCAGTGCCTGGGCCGCCTGGCCGAGGGCGATTTCGCCCGCGATCTCGCTGGCTACGACACCTCCTGGGACGGCGAGGGCTACCTCACCGTGGGCGGCATGAACTCCAACAACTCCGTGCGCGTCCCCGACGCCTTCATGCGCGCCCTGGAAATGGACGGCGACTGGCACCTCAAGCGCCGCATCGATGGCAAGACCAGCAAGAAGCTGCGCGCCAAGGATCTCTGGGAGAAGGTGAACCGCGCCGCCTGGACCTGCGCCGATCCCGGCATCCAGTTCAACACCACCATCAACGACTGGCACACCTGCCCCGAGGATGGCCCCATCAACGCGAGCAACCCCTGCTCCGAGTACATGTTCCTGGACGACACCGCCTGCAATCTGGCCTCGCTGAACCTCTGCACCTTCCTCACGGAGGACGGCGGCTTCGATCTGGCGGGCTACCGCCACGGCATCCGGCTCTGGACCGTGGTGCTGGAGATCAGCGTGCTCATGGCGCAGTTCCCCAGCGAGTCCATCGCGAAGCTGAGCTACGAGTTCCGCACCCTGGGCCTGGGCTACGCCAACCTCGGCGCCATGCTCATGCGCATGGGCATCCCCTACGACAGCGTGGAAGGCACCCAGTGGTGCGCCTCCCTCAGCGCCATCCTCACGGGCGACGCCTATGCCGCCAGCGCCGAGATGGCCCGGGAGTTGGGCCCCTTCCCCGGCTACCAGAAGAACGCCACCCACATGCTGCGGGTCATCCGCAACCACCGCCGCGCCGCCTACAACGCGCCGGATTCGGAGTATGAGCAGCTCTCCATCCGGCCCCAGGGCCTGCATGGCACCGGCCTGCCCAAGCGCATCAGCGAGGCCGCCCGCGAAAGCTGGGACACGGCCCTCAGTTATGGCGAGCAGTGGGGCTTCCGCAATGCCCAGGTCACGGTCCTGGCGCCCACGGGCACCATCGGCCTCCTCATGGACTGCGACACCACGGGCGTCGAGCCGGACTTCGCCCTGGTGAAGTTCAAGAAGCTGGCCGGCGGCGGCTACTTCAAGCTGGTGAACCGCGCCATCCCCGAGGCGCTCGCCCGCCTGGGCTATTCCCCCAAGCAGATCCAGGAGATCGAGCGCCACGTGGTGGGCTGGCTGCAGATCACGGACGAGACCCCCGGCATCACCCGTTCCATGCTCAAGGGCAAGGGCTGGGCCGAGGAGGAGATCGCCGCCGTGGAGCAGAAGCTCCCCACGGCCTTCGATCCCGCCTACGCCATCGACGTGGAGCGCCTGCGGAACGGCTTCGACCTGGCCCAGGTGGAGACCTTCCTGCTGGCCCTCAGCGGCAGCATGACCGTGGAGGGCGCTCCCTACCTCAAGGACGAGCACCTGCCCATCTTCGACTGCGCCAACCGCTGCGGCCGCACGGGCCGCCGCTACATCGCCCCCCAGGGCCACCTGCGCATGATGGGCGCGGCCCAGCCCTTCCTCAGCGGCGCCATCAGCAAGACCATCAACCTGCCCGCCGAGGCCACCGTGGCCGAGATCGGCAGCATCTACGAGGCCAGCTGGCAG
>JBBQHW010000010.1:0-64621 GCA_038324335.1 Holophagales bacterium | reverse complement strand
GCGCGAGCAGGAGTTCGCGCAGCACCGAGCGGTGGCAGTGCGCCTCGTCCTCGCAGTAGCAGCCCACGGAGAAGTTGCTATGGCGGGAGAGGACGGCGAGCAGGGCGATGGCGTGGGCGTGCTCGGGAAGGGCCATCTCGGCCCGGTAGCGCCGGGTGAAGGCGGCCCACTGCGCGGGTGTGTCGGCCTCCTGGCCCAGCTTGATCGTTTCCGGGCTGGGCGCCAGGTTGGGGAACCACACGTCGTACCAGTTCTGGGCGGCGAACTGGTCCCTGGGCACGCCCCGGGGCGGCCGGCGCACCGTGCCGATGCGCGTCCCTTGGTCCTGGCCCCTCGGGCTGCCGAGTCGGATCACGCGCATGACCATGGGAAGCTCCCTTCCTTGGCTCGTTCGACCCGGCTCAGGGCCGGAAGGGCTTCGGCAGCAGGATCGGATTGACGGAGGTGCGGCGCAGCCATTTGCGCCGCTGGAAATCGTACTTGTACAGCCAGGTGGTTTCCTTGGAGGGGATGTTGGACGATGCCAGCACCCGCGCGAAGAGGTAGCGGCCAGCCGGATCGACGCGGAGGTCCTCGGTATGCTCGTTGGCGGCCATGGGCAGGACAGCGCCCCGGAAGGCCGGTTGTGACAATCGGGGCTCGTCGGAATACTGGATGGCGAGGGGCAGGCTGCCGTTGTCGGCGCTGATGCTGACGAAGGCTCCTTGCGGTTGCGGCAGCTTGTCCTCCCAGCAGAGCACATTGCCGTGGGGGCCCGCCTGCAGGCGGGCGTTGACGGGCAGGGCGTCCAGGTAGGCAATGACCAGCAGGTGCTCGGCGATCTTGACGTAGCCCACGTAGCCGCCCAGGCCCATGAAGATGATGACGAAGCCGGCGAAGCTGGCGAGGTAAGTCGTGGGCTTGAATTTCATGCGGGCCACCTTTGGGAAGAAGGCAATCCTTCTCGTCGGAAATGACATGGTAGCGGAAGCACAGGGGAGCCCAGCCTTCCCTATTCGCCTTTCGCCGGCTCATTCTTCCAGCCAAAGCAAAGTCTGTGGATGGCGTCCCTGGGGGCTCGGGTCCTGACCAGCGTGGCCAGTCACTCCTGCGTCAGGAACTGGTCCGGCTTGGGCCGAGACCCGAGGGGAGCGACCTCCCCGCAACCGATGAGCAGCAGGGCCACCAGGAGGGTCATTGCCCCGCGGGAGGTTCCCACAATTCCACCTTGTTGCCCTCCGGATCGATGACCCACGCGAATTTGCCATACTCCGATTCATCGATCTTATCGAGCACGGTGCAGCCTTCTTCCTTCAGAACCTTGGCCAGGGCGTGGACGTCATCGACCCGATAGTTGATCATGAAGGTCGCTTGGCTGGGCGCGAACTGGTCTCCTTCGGCAGAGCCGATGGACCAGATGGTCATGCCGTCGATCGGCTTGCCTTCGGCGTCACTCCAAGTGAAGGCAGTACCACCCCACTCCTGGACATCAATGCCAAGATGCCTTTTGTACCAAGCCTGCAAAGTGGCAGGGTCCTTGGCTTTGAAGAAGATTCCGCCAATGCCTGTGACTCGCTTCATGGGGTCTCCGATGGTCGAGTGACAGTTTATAGCCCATAGGAATACGGGGCCTCAATCTCCACGGCGAATGGTTTCATGCATGGATCCGACTGGGATTCCAAGGAGCGTGATGCGTCCGACATTATCGATGGACTTGCCATCGGGCATGAGTTCAAGAGTCTGGTGCATCACCAGCGGGCCCTTCATTCGATACCTCAACCAAAGTCGCCGCCCAGAATTGTGGCCGCTTACAGTGCCGGCGGCATCGCTGAGCGTGCCGGTGTAGTGAAGGGGAGTGACCTGCTGGATTTCCCAGAGCCTGGTCTGGGGTTCTTTCCCCTCGAAAGCCACGGTTTGTTGAAGGGTGAACGAACCATCGCTCTGACCTTGGCCAAGGCTGTGAACCTGGAAGGCGCGGGGAGGGCCGAGAAAGAGCCGGAGGGAACCCTTGCCGTGACTTGGACCTGACAAGCCATGTTGAGGGGTGAACAAGGCTTGTTGAGCCCAAGCGGGCAGAACAGCCAATTGCATCAATAAAATGCTCGGGAGTAATAGCCGGAATTTCATATTCAGCAGCCTCGAAAATGCCGGACGGAAGGGGGGCCTGGTCAGCCCCACACGCGCTGGCCGGCCACCCAGGTGCCGAGAATCCTGCCGGGGAGGGTCCAGCCCTTGAAGGGGGTGTTGTAGGACTTGGACTGGATGAAGTCCCGGTCCACGGCCACCTGGGCCCTGGGGTCGAAGAGCACGAAGTCCGCGGGGGCGCCGGGCTGCAGGCTGCCGAGGCCCTGGCGGTCCAGATGGAAGGCCTTCGCGGGCTCCCAGGCCAGCAGGCTGATGGCCTTCGAGAGGCTGATGACCTTGCGATTCACCAGCAGTTCCAGGGTGAGGGGCAGGGCGGTCTCCAGGCCGATCACGCCGAACGCGGCGATGGGCAGTTCCACTTCCTTGTCGTCCCAGCCGTGGGGGGCGTGGTCCGTGGCGATGGCGTCCACGGTGCCGTCCGCCAGGGCCTCCAGGACCGCCTGGATGTCAGCCTCGGTGCGCAGGGGCGGGTTCATCTTGAAGTCGCTGTCGAACTTCATGAGCTCCTTGTCCGACAGGGCGAAGTGGTGGGGCGTCACCTCACAGGTGACGCGCAGGCCCCGGGCCTTGGCCTCGCGCACCATGCGCAGCGAGCCCTTCGTGCTGAGGTGGGCCAGATGCAGGTGGCCGCCGGTGTGTTCGGCCAGCACGATATCCCGGGCCACCATGGCCTCTTCGGCCGCAGCGGGGATGCCCAGGCAGCCTAGCGACGCGCTCACAGCGCCCTCGTGCATGTAGCCCTTGCCCGCCAGTTCCCGATCTTCCTCGTGGGCCACCACGGGCACGTCCAGCCAGCGCGTGTACTCGAGCGCCCGGCGCATGAGCGAGGAATTGGTGATGGGCAGGCCGTCGTCCGAGAAGGCCACGCAACCCGCGAGCTTCAGCGTGCCCATGTCGGCCAGTTCCTCGCCCTTCATCTCGCGGCTCACGGTGCCGATGGGGAAGTAGCGACAGAGGCCGGCCTGGGCGGCCCGGCTGAGCATCAGCTCGGTGATGGCCACATTGTCGTTCACGGGCTTGGTGTTGGCCATGGCGCACACGGCCGTGAAGCCGCCGGCCACCGCCGCCCGGCTGCCGCTCTCGATGCTCTCCTTGCGGGTCTGGCCCGGCTCGCGGAAGTGCACGTGCAGATCCACGAAGCCCGGGGCCAGCACCGCGCCGCCGCCATCCAGGATCTCGCAGCCGGCGGACAGCGTGTCCAGCTCCGCGTCCGGCCCGATGGCCACCACCACCCCCTCCACCACCAGCAGCGACCCCGGCCCGTCCAGGTGCTGCGCCGGATCCACGAGGTGGACATTCTTCACGAGGAGGGACATGGGGGACTCCGGAGATCAGGACTTGAGCAGGCCACCGACGTTTCAAGATAAAAGAAGAACACCGATGAACACCGATAAAAGCTGATGAACACCGAAAAAAGCAGGAGTGGGCGAACCAGGCTAGCGGGAAAGGCGCTTGATCTGGGGTTTGGGAGTGCCAAAGTTGATGAGGAGGCAGGTTGGCAAACCAATGGCTTTTAGGTAGTTCAAGCACTGGGCGGCGTGGTTGTCCTCCAACGCTTTGCAGGTTTTCAGTTCGAGGAGCGGGCGGCCCTCCACCACGAGATCGGCGACGTAAGTCCCGACCACTTGGCCTTCGTAATGGACAGTGATGGGAACCTGCTGCTGGAACGCCACTCCAGTCCCTTGCAGCTCGATGGCCAGGGCATTTTCGTACACCTTCTCCGGGAACCCCGACCCCAGCCCGTTGGCCACCTTGAATACCAGCCCGATCACGATCTCCGTTAGCGGATCATGATCCGGCCTCAAATATTTTTCTTGATCAGTGTTCATCAGCAGTTATCGGTGTTCATCGGTGGTTTTCTTTTCTTCTCGTTTTCAACCTACTCCATCCGGTAGTTCGGCGCTTCCTTGGTGATCATCACGTCGTGGGCGTGGCTTTCGCGCAGGCCGGCGCCGCTGATCTCCACGAAGGTGGCCTTCTGCTGGAAGTCGGCGATGCTCTTGCCGCCGCTGAGGCCCATGCCCGCCCGCAGGCCGCCCATGAGCTGGGTGACCAGGTCGCCCATCTTGCCCTTGTAGGGTACCTGGCCCTCGATGCCCTCGGGCACCAGCTTGGTGTCGTCCCGGCCTTCCTGGAAGTAGCGGTCCTTGCTGCCCTGCTTCATGGCGCCCAGGGAGCCCATGCCACGGTAGGCCTTGAAGGTGCGGCCGCCGTAGAAGATGGTTTCCCCTGGCGCCTCGTCCGTGCCCGCGAAGAGGCTGCCGATCATGACCGCATCGGCCCCGGCGGCGATGGCCTTGGCCACGTCGCCGCTGAACTTGATGCCGCCATCGGCGATGCAGGGAACATTCGCCTCGCGGCAGGCGCGGCTGGCCTCGCTCACGGCGGTGATCTGGGGCATGCCCGCCCCGGTGACGATGCGGGTGGTGCAGATGGATCCCGGCCCGATGCCGACCTTCACGGCGTCGGCACCCGCGGCGCAGAGATCCTTGGCGCCCTGATAGGTCGCCACGTTGCCAGCAATGATGGGCACATTCGGGTGGACCTGTTTCAGGGCCTTCAGGGCGTCAACCACGCCCTGGCTGTGGCCGTGGGAGCTGTCCAGGCAGAGCACATCGGCCTGGGCCTCCGCCAGCGCGGCGGCCCGGGCCAGCAGATCCGGGCCCACGCCCACGGCGGCGCCCACGCGCAGGCGACCGAAGCCGTCCTTGCAGGCGTTGGGGTACTCGATGGACTTCTCGATGTCCTTGACGGTGATGAGGCCCTTGAGCTGGCCCTGGCCGTCCACCACCAGCAGCTTCTCGATGCGGTGCCGCTGCAGGATGGCGCGGGCCTCCTGGAGGGTGGTGCCCACGGGGACGGTGATCAGGTTGTCCTTGGTCATGGCCTCGCGCACCGGAATATCCCAGCGGGTCTCGAAGCGCAGATCCCGATTGGTGAGGATGCCCACCAGCTTGTGGCCTTCCACCACGGGCACGCCGCTGATGCGGAACTTGGCCATGAGGGCCTCGGCATCGCGGATGGGGGCGTCGGGGCCGATGGTGATGGGATCGGTGATCATGCCGGATTCCGAGCGCTTCACCTTGTCGACTTCTTCGGCCTGGCGTTCGGGGCTGAGGTTCTTGTGGATGATGCCGATGCCGCCCAGCTGGCCCAGGGCGATGGCCATGCGGCTCTCCGTCACCGTGTCCATGGCCGCCGACAGCAGAGGGATGCGCAGGCCGATGTCCCTGGCCAGCCGTGTGGCGAGGTCCACCTGGTTGGGATGGAGCTGGGAATAGCCCGGCACCAGCAGGACATCGTCGAAGGTGAGGGCGTGCATCAGGGGCAAGGTCAGCATGGGGAGCCTTCGTTTGGAGCCCGCAGCCTGCGGGACCTTGCAACCCATGGTCTCACGGGCGGGATGTGGGTTCCAGCGCCCTCCTCAACGGAGGCGGAGCAGGTTGGGATGGAAGATCAGCGTCAGCGTGAGCGGGGCCTTCAGCCCATGGGGGCCCAGCGGTTCCCAGCGCCACTCCAAGGCGGCCTTGATGGCCTTTTCACGGAGGAAATCCGGACCCGAAATCAAAGTGGCCTGGGTGGGAGTGCCCTCCTCGCTGATTACGACCCGAACCCGCAGGGGCTCCATGGCTACGGAATTCTCTCCCGCAGTCAGGTGGTGTGAAACGGGAACCTGCCGGGTAGGGATCAGTTTGAAGTCATAGGTCCTGGGAGGCCGGATGTGTCCCCCGGGCCCGAGTGCAGAATCCCGCACCGTGCCCTGCGCCAATCCGTTGCCACCGGTCTGGAGGGGCAGGGCCGGGTTCAGGGAGAGGTCCACGCGCTCGGCCGTGGGCGCCGCGGTGAGCTCCTTGGGATCCACGGCATCACTGGGTCTGGAGAGCACCGAGGTGTAGGCAGCCAGCCTTGGATCCAGGGAGTTTGTGCCCTCCCGGTGCCCCATGCCGCCCGGCCCCTCCGGACCCAGAAGCTTCCGGGCGGGAGCCTGGATGTTTGGCGGGGCGGATTCCAGCAGCAGGATGACGGAATTTCGGGCCTGATTCAGGGCTCCCTGGGCCAACCGGGCCGAGGCCGGGCTATTCAGGCTGTGGGCCAGCCCGTAGATCAGGAGGGGTGCCAGCCCCAGGCTGACCAGCAAGGGTAGGCCGCGGGGGCGGGGCGCCGCGGCATCCCGGATGGGGCGCAGGTCGTGGATGGAGGAGGCCTGCCCGGCGCCGGGGGTCAGATCGAGGGTGCGCAGCAGGGGATGCATGGGGATCTTCAGTGTGAGGACTGCAGGGGGCGCTCGCAACGCAGACCAGCGGCTGGCGTTCCCTGCCAGGGCGCCCAGGTGGCGCAGCTGGTCTGGGTCCGCGGGCACCGGGGCTGGAAGGGGCACCCCTCGACGCGCGCCTGGGGGGCGGGCAGGAAGCCTGCTTCGTCGGAAGGCTGGCGCCGGGCGGCGTCCAGCAGCCGGGCGCTGTAGGGGTGGCGGGGTGCGGCCAGCAACCGCGTCGTGGGACCCGCCTCCAGGGGCTCGCCGCCATAGAGCACCAGCAGGCGCTCGCAGACTTCCGCGGCCACGCCCAGGTCGTGCGTGATCCACAGGAAGCCAAGGCCGCGTTCGCGCTGGAGGCCGAGGATCAGGTCCAGGTAGGCCCGCTGGGCCAATGGATCCAGGGCCGTGGTGGGCTCGTCCAGCACCAGCAGCTCCGGATCGCAGGATAGGGCCATGGCCAGGCAGAGGCGCTGGCGCTGCCCGCCGCTGATCTGGTGGGGCAAACGGGCGAGAAAGGTGGCATCCCCGGGCAGGCCCAGCTGCTTCACCAGGGGTTGCAACCGAGCCAGGGCGGCCTTGGGTGCTTCCTGGCGGTGGACGCCCGGCAGCAGGGCCAGGTGCTCGCCCAGGGTCAGGAAGGCGTTGAGGGCCTGCAGCGGGTCCTGGGGCACCCAGGCCAAACGGGCGCCCCGGAGGCGGTCGCGCCAAGGGCCAGGTTGGTCTAGCCGTGTGCCGTAGGCCGTGATGGAGCCCGCCGACTGCTCCACTCCGGTGGGCAAGACGCCGAACAGGGCCTGCAGCAGCAAGCTCTTGCCCGAGCCGCTCTCGCCCACCAGGCCCAGGCGGTCCCCCGGAGCCAAGGCCAGGCTCAGGGGCCCCAGCAGGCGGACGCCGTCCGCCCGTTGCAGGACCAAGGCGTCAATATCCAGGGACATGGCCAAAGGTTCCCATGGAAGTGACGGCTGTCAATGGGGTTCCACAGCAGCTCCGATTTGCTCTTGACGCCCTCCCGGGCAGTCCTACCCTTGGTCCACCCGATCACCCCGCGGAGCCCGGATCGGTTCCGCCCTGGCAAGGAGGAGTCATGGATTTCTTGCGCCCAGATGTTCAGGAGCGCCTGATGAAAGAGCACTTCGAGTTCCGCAAGCTCATGGAAGAACACAAATCCGCCGACTCGCGGCTCGGTGATCTCCAGAAGAAACCCAGCCTCTCCGCCAAGGAATCCCTGGAAGAGGTGGAACTGAAGAAGATCAAGCTGCGCGCGAAGGAACGGATCTATCACATCGTGCAGGAGGTCTCAAGGCACGCCGAACAGTAGACCCTCCGCACTCGCCGGAGAAGCCCCGGGAATCCGCCCGGGGCTTCGTTTGTACTGCTTCATGGGAAAGCAGGAACACAGAGGACACAGAAGAAACAGGAGGACACAGAGAACTGCAAAGGTATGGTTCCCGTGCCAAGACCAGCCGGCCTTTCTCTGTGTCCTCTGCGAATTTCTGTGTCCTCTGTGTTCCGCTTTGTTCTAGCGGGGAAGAAACCTCGGACGATAGGGCTCGCCGAACAGTAGTCCCCCCGCACCCGAAGGAGAAGCCCCGGAATCCGCCCGGGGCTTCGTTTTGTACTGCTTCACTGTAAAGCCGGAACACAGAGGACATAGAGAAAACAGAAGGACACAGAGAACTGCAAGGGTATGGTTCCCGTGCCAAGACCAGCCGGCCTTTTCTCTGTGTCCTCTGCGAATCTCTGTGTCCTCTGTGTTCCGCTTTTCTCTAGCCGGGAATAAACCTCGGACGATAGGGTTCGCCGACCCAGTAGACGAGTTCCAGCAGCTCCTCCACATCCCAGAGCAGGACTTCGGCGCGGGCGCCGGGGTGGAGGTGGCCCAGGTCGCCGTGGCGCAGGCTGCGGGCGGCGTGGAGGGTCATGGCCGTGAAGGCCTCTTCGAAGGTCAGGCGCAGCTGCAGACAGCCCAGGCGCAGGATCGTGAGCGGATCCAGGCAGGGGCAGGAACCAGGATTGAAGTCCGTGGCCAGGGCCACGCGGCAGCCGGCCTCGATCATCTTGCGGGCCGGCGCCCAGTCGCGCATGCCCAGGAACAGCGTCGTGCCCGGCAGCAGCACGGGTGTGACGTCCGCCGCAGCCATGGCCTGCATGCCCGCCTCGCTGCAGAACATCAGATGATCCGCGCTGGCGGCGCCCAGCTCCGCGGCCAATTCCGCGCCGCCGGTGCTGGTGAGCTCATCGGCGTGGACTCGGGCGATCAACCCGAGCTGCTTGCCCGCCTCGAAGATGCGGCGGCCCTGCGCCGCGCTGAAGACGCCGGTCTCCACGAACACGTCGCAGAAGCGCGCCACGCCTGGGTGGCGCCGCACCAGCTCCGGCAGCCAGTCCTCGGCCACCGCCCGGGCGTTGGCCTCGGCGTCGCCGTTGAATTCAGGGGCGAGATCGTGGGCGGGCAAGAGGGTGACATCCAGGCTCCAGCCGCGCCGCTGCAACTCCCCATAGGCAGCCGTAAGGCGGGATTCAGCCTCAAGTTCCAGCCCATAGCCGGTCTTGCACTCCAGGTGCAGCACGCCCCGCTCGTGGAAGGCGCGCAGGCGCTCCTCGCCGGACGCCACCAGGTCGTCCACGGTGGCGCTGCGCGTGGCCCGCACGGTCTCGCGGATGCCGCCGCCCTCGGCGGCGATCTGCTGGTAGCTGACGCCGTGCAGGCGCCGGTTGAATTCGCCGGAGCGGTTGCCCCCGAAGAGCAGGTGCGTGTGGGGATCCACGAAGCCGGGGGTGGCCCAGGCGCCGCCGCCGTCCACCTTCGGTGCATCGGCCCAGGCCGCGGGCAGCTCCGCGGCCCGGCCCAGCCAAACCACCCGGCCCCCCTCCAGGGCCAGCGCCGCGGCGGGAATGCGGTCCACCGCCCAGGCTCGGGCGGGATCGGGGGTCAGCAGGCCCCGGAGGTTCACGAGCACGCGGCGATCGGGCATGGCATCAGTCTGGCAGGGTCCCTCGGCGACCAAAGCACGCCGGTGCAATGCGCATGCATTTAACTGGCTCCGGCCCGGTGCCCTGGTCAGAATGGGGCACCCTACTTTTGATTCATCGTTCGGGGTCCCTTTCATCCCACCCTCCTTTACGGGTACCCGCCCATGCCCTGGTCTTTGACGCGCCGACGGGCTCTTCTCATGGCCCTGGGCCTGCTCGTGACCAGTCTGGCAGTGGGTGCCTACCTCAAGCTGCGACGCGAGGTCGGTCGCGCCTTGGACGGGCCGCTGCGGGCTTCGGCGCCGCTGCAGTTCGTGCCCCTCGCCCGACTCGAGCATCCCCTGGAACGCTGGGGCGGCGGTGAGGTGGAAGGCGTGACGCTGGCATCGGGCGCGCTCATCATCGCGGGTGGTTTCGGGATCGCGGACGAGAAGGGTGACTTCGGCATGAGCCTGCCCACCCTGCGGGTATCGGCGGTGACGTCCTGGCGAGGTCACGCGGTGGTGGGCCTCGCGTCCGGCGGTCTCTTCCTGTTCCGTGATGGGCAATGGGAAGAGTTGCGGACGGGCTTCGGCCTCCTCCATGTGCGGGCCCTGCAGGAGGGCCCCGGTGGTGAACTCTGGATCGGTGCGCGCGAAGGCCTCCACCACGCGGCCTGGGGCGCCAGCGCCCTGGATCGCGTGGACGTCGCACCCGTGAAGAGCATCGCTCTCGTCGAAGGCGGCGCCGTCTACGCGGGTGGCGAGGAGGGCTTGCGGCGCGTGGAGGGACTGCGCGTCCTGGCCGTGGCCACACCGGATCCCTGGATCGAATGGGTAGGCGTCGCCGGCCAGGAGCTCCTGGTGGTCACGCCCCTGGGCCTCGCCAGAGGTAGCCAGAATGGTCCGCTGGCCTCGGTGCCGGGGGGAGAGGAGGCCACCGCGGCCGCCCTGCTCGGCACCCAGTGCTTCGCCGTGGTGAAGGGCCGCATGATCCGTTTCGAGCCCGGCGGCCATGCCTCGGAGGAACTGCTGGCCGCGCCCGCACGGCGCATTTTCGCCACCCAGGGGCAGCTCATCGCGGATACGACCCGGGGCCTCTTTCGCCGCACGGCGGCGGGCTGGATACTTGCCCGTCCCCGCCCGGAGGCACTGCCCCCTGGACCCAGTCACGTCAGTACGCTGGCGCAGCTGGACTCGCGGATCGTGGTGGGCCTCTTCAATGGTGGCCTGGTCGTAGGTGAAGTCGCGGGGCAGGGGAAGCCGCAGGCCCTCCACTGGACCATGGTTCCCGGCAGTGCCGCCTGGGGCGTGAACGCGCTGCTGAACGGCGGCGGCAGCCTCTACGTGGCCAGCCTGCGTGGGGCCTCCCGGTTCGACGGCCAGCGGCTGCACCCGCTGGAAGGAGGAGACGCGGGCGCGGCCTTTTCCCTGGCGGCCACCCCGGGTGGCGTCGCCATTGGTTTTGGACAAGGGGTATTGCTCCCTGGTGGCCGTTTCCTTTCTGCCTTTCATGGTCTGCCCGGCAACCAGGCCCTGGCCCTGGCCCAAGGTGAGAAGCTCGGTGAGCAGCTCTTCGTGGGCACGCCTACGGGGCTCGGCGCCATCGCGGGCAACCGCGTGGCCTGGCGGGTCACCGCGGGTGAGGGCAAGCTGCCCCATCCCTGGATCACGGCCCTGCACCTGCGAGGCGATGATCTTTTCATCGGCACCTATGGTGGCGGCGTGGTCCGCCGCACCGCTTCGCAATCCAATCCCGGCGCCCCCGGGCAGTTCGACGCCTTCCCGGAGACGGAAGGCCTGAAGGTCAACACCGGCTGCCTGGTGGCAGCCGGCGGCAGGCTCTACCTGGGCACCGACGGCAAAGGCCTGTACCGGCTCAGCCTGGATGGACAGCGTTTCCTGCCCCTGCGCGTGCCCCTCCCCTCGCTCCACGTCACCGCGATCCTGCCTGGCCAGGACAGCCTCTTCGTCGGCACCGACGAGGGGCTCGCCCGCCTCAACCTCCCCCTTCCGGATGAAGGTGCCTGATCATGCGTCCACTCACGGGGTTTCTCCTGCTTGCCACCTCCGCCCTGGTGCCCCTGCGCAGCCAGGCCGGCCTGCTGGTGCCTACCAGCACCGGACGTCCGGACGCGCGCGTCCTCTCGCTGCGCGAGATGAACATCGACATTGGCATCGCCCGGGGCTATGCCCGCGTCAACGTGCGCCAGGTGTTCGAAAACCACACGAACGAAGTCCAGGAGGGCACCTACCGCTTCGCCCTGCCGGCCTCGGCGGCGGTGGGCGACTTCGCCATCTGGGATGGCCTCCAGCGCATTCCCGGCGTGATCCTGGAAAAAAAGCGGGCGCGCTCCATCTACCAGGAGCTGACCCGCCAGCGCATCGACCCGGGCCTGCTGCAGCAGGGCGAGGAGGAGGACAGCGAACCCGGGGATGGCCGCTCGGCGCGTCCTTCGGGCGCAGCCCTCTTCTCCGTCACCGTCGCGCCCATTCCACCCCGCGCCACCAAGCGGCTGGAGTTGCAGTTTCAGCAGGAGGTGCCTTTCATCGGCGATGTCGGCGAGTTCCGTCTCGTACTGCGCCCCCCGGATGGGGAGGCTCCCGTGGCACGCCACCTCAGCGTGAAGGTAAGCCTCGACGGCAAGTTCGAACCGGCGACGACGGGGCTGCCCCTGGCGGCGAGCGCGGGCGGTGCCACGTTCACGGGTGACAACATCCGACTGGACCGCGACCTGGTGCTCCGCATCCGGCCCAGGGGCGGCGAGCCCCTGCGTCTCACGGCTTTCCGCAATCCGGAAGGCGTGTTGCCGGACGGTCTGGCCTTGGCACCGTGGGAGCGCCCCTCGGAAATCCCGCCCGAGAAGGATGGCTTCTTCCTGTTGGAGGCCCTGCCCCCGGGCGGGGCGAATGCCCAGGCTAGTGCCAGCGCCAGCAGCGGAACCCCGGCCCCCAAGCGGCCTGCCCAAAGCCTTGCGATCCTCTTCGACACCTCCCTGAGCCATCGGTGGGCCGGCCTGGAAACGGCCTACGGCCACCTGGTGCGCGTGCTGCAGTCCCTTGGCTCCGGCGATCGCTTCGCCCTCATTCCCTACGACCGCACACCGGCCGAGAACGCGCGCCTGCGCCCCGCCACGGCGGAAGCCATCGAAGCCGAACTGAACTCGCTGCGAGCCCGCGCCCTGGGCCCCGGCGCCAACCTTGGCGCAGCCCTGGCTTTGGCCCACAAACTCGTGGGCGATCAGGGCCGCATCCTCCTCCTCACTAGCGGGCAGGGCATCCCCAGCTCCAAAGCCCTGCGCGGCTCGCTCGGCGCGACGCCCCTGTTAGCGGCCGTGACGGTCGGCGAGGCCGGGGAGTCCCTGCGTGCCGCCTCGGCCCAGGTGCTTTCCACCACCGCCACGGAAATCGAAGGCGACCTTTTCTTCCAACGGCTGCTCGCACCCGAGTTGGCCGCGGCCACTCCGAAGGTTGCCCAGGGCGGCAGCGTGCCCTTCACGGTCACGGGAGGCGATCCCAGGCTGCGCCACATCTACCCGGTGCTGGTGCAGCCCATGGAACCTGGCAGTCTCTCCGCCTGGGTGGGCCGCTACGCCGCACCCCAGCCGAAGGTGCGGGTAGAGCTCACTTCGTCGCTGTTCAAGGGCGGGAGGCTGGGGCTCGATGGCGCCTTCCCCGAGAAGGCCCTCGAAGCGCGCGACCTGCCGCGCCGCTGGGCCCGCGCCCGGGTGGACGACCTGCTCGCCCGCATCGAGGCCGAGGGGGAGCGCCGCGAGTGGGTGAACGAGATCATCGAACTGTCCAAGCGCTACAAGTTCATCACGCCCTACACGGCCTTCCTGGCCGCGCCGCGCTCGCTGCTGCGCCCGCGCCGCATCCAGCCCGGGGATCCTGTGCTGCGAGTGGAGTGCGACGAGGGCACGGCTTCGGCCACGGCCCTGTTTCCCTTCGGGTTGAAGCTGGACCTGGTCCGCCGCCCCCAGTCGAATGTCTGGGAAGGCCGCTTCCTCGTGCCGGAGGGTCTCAAGGATGGCCGCTACGCCGTGCGCATTCTCATGCGCGACCGCAGTGGCGCGCCCATCAGCGAGACCAAGCATTTCGTGCTGGATGGCAAGGCGCCCGACATCCAGCCTCAGTTGCCGGCCTCGGCCCAGGCCGGTGAGGTCCTCCGGGTGGAGGCCCGCGCCGATGAGGATGTGGTGCTCCTCACGGCCCGCCTGGGCGATGGGGCTCCCATTCCCCTGCGCTGGGATGCCTCCGCGAAGCTGAGTATGGGCCTCCTGCGCATCCCCGCCGAGGCGCGCGGGACCCAGGAGATCTTCTTCGAAGCCGTGGACGCCGCCAAGAACCGGGGCTTTGCCCGCGCCACCGTGGAGGTGAAGCCGTGAACCCGTACATCTCCCGCAAGTGGATGGAACAATTTCAAGGTCTTTTCAACAGATCAAAAGAAAGCAGGGAATTCATTCGTAACTGGCTACTGCCCAATTTGAAACCTCTGCGAGTTGGTGTCGTCGTGGGCCTGGCCGTGGTGGGCATTTCCGCCACCCAGGTGCCCTGGACGGAACTCACGGAAGCGGATTGGGTCTATGCCTTGGCCACCCGGTTCTCGCTGGTGGAAGGACACCGGGTGCACTATCCCACGCCCACGGCGGAGCTGGCCAAGCTGCTGGAAAGCCGTTCGGAATCCGCGGCCCTGCGCCACCTCGCCGAGGCCCGCCTGAACCTGGGCGACCGCCCGGGCGCCCTGGCCGCCATGGAGAAGTGGGCCGCGGCGGAAGGGGCCCAGGCCTGGGACGAGACGGCCCGCTGGGCCGCGGGGCACAAGGAGATGGAGGCGGCTTTCGGCGCCGCCGAGAAGGCGCTGCCAGGGCTGGCCGAAGAGGCCCGGCACGCCCTCGCCAACCAGCGCATCGCCTGGGCCGACCAGCATCCGGAGGCGGCCGACGCCCTTGCCCTGCGCAAGGCGCGCCTGGCGCTGTTCCCGCAGGATGCCAGTGCGCTGGAGGACTACGTCCACGCCCTGGAGCGGGCCCATCGCCTGCCCGAGGCTGATCAGGCCTTGGCCGCGGGGCAGGCCCTGGAGCCCGAGCGCCGCTTACTCCTGCGCGCCGATCTCCTCACGGCTCACGGTGATCACCGGGGCGCCTTCCAGGTGCTGGATGGCGCCGCCGCAGAACCCTGGAGCATGGACTTCCGCCGCGCCTACGCGACGCGGGTGGACAAGGGCGCCCCCACGGCGCCCGCCACCTGGCGCGCTACCTTGGAGGCGCGCTTCGACGCGCCGGCGCTGGCGCGCCTGGCTTCCTATTTCGGCGGCCAGGGGCGTGGCGATGCGCTGGCCGACTTGCTGCGGCAGGTGGATCGCCGCTATGGCCGGGACCTGAGCCGCAAGGGGCAGTTGCTGATGGCGCGTCTGCACGGCGAGATCGACGCCACGCCCGAGGCCTTCCGCGCTCATCTGGCCGCCGCGCAGCTGGGTACGGCCGAGGAGCAGACGGCGGATCTCGCCGCCCTGGCCCACCTCGCCCTCGGGGCGGGGGGACGGCCCCTGGCCTGGGGTACCTACAACGACGAACCCTACAAGTGGGTGGCCGGCCTCGACCGCACGCCGGGCTTCTGGACCGGCGGAATCTCCTTCCTCCTCACGGGTGGGGACTGGAAGGCGGCGTTGGAGCGCCTCGAGAACGAGAGCCTTTCGGACCGCACCTTCGCCACCGCGCGGCTCCTCGCGGACGAACTGGTGCGCCGCGCCCCCCACCATGCGGACCTGCCTGCGCTGCGGGTGGCGCTCATGCGCAAGCACGTGGAGCGCGGGGAAGGCAAGGCAGCCCTCGCCCTGCTGCCGCTGGTGGAAGCGGCCCCAAGCGCCATCGCCGATGAAGGCCGCGGCGTGGCCCTCCTGGCGGCCCGGCAGTCTGGCGTACCGATCAACGAGGAAATGCGCCTCTTCCAGGCCCGGCTGAAGTACCTCGCACCCGATGGCTCGCGGCCCATGACTCAGACCGCGACCTTCCAGCCCAGCTGCGGCGAAGAACCCTCCGGTGGCGAGGCCCGCAAGGGCCGCCGCTGGGTCCGTCGGGCCCGCACCATGGCCGCGCAGTCCTATCCAGTGCTCCTGGAGGAAGGGCTCTCGCGGCTGGATCACCTGAACCCCGATCATCGGGCCTCGCTGAACCTGATCCTCACGGAGCTGGACCGGCTGCCGGACGACGAGAACCTCTGGCTGCACCTCGCCGCGCGCCTGGGGAATTGGAACCTGGATGACGAATTGGGGCCACGCTTCGAACGCGCCCTCAAGCGCTTCCAGGGCCCTGGCATCTGGGACAAGGCCGCGCGCTGGTATGCCCGGCGCAACCAGTACCAATCGCTGCGCTCGCTCGCCCAGGCCGTGGCCGACCGGTTTCGGGGCACGGCCCTCTTCAGCAAGGTGAGCGGCTCCGGCGACGTCCGCGTGGAGGTGCCCGAGCAGCCGGCCGTTGGCACCCGCATCCGCATGGTGCTCTGGGCGGACTGGGTGCGCCTCAAGGCCCTGGAACGGTTTCCCCACAGCCCCTTGGTGGTGCGGGAGGCCCAGAGCCTCATGGCCCTCAGTGTCTGGCAGAGGCGCACGGACCTGGGGAAGGAGGCCGTGCGCGCCCATACCGTGGTGCTGGCCCCCGATTCCCTGCTGGAAGAACGCCGTTGGGCCATCCTGTTCGTGGATGCGAACCAGCGCGAAGCCTACTTTACCGAGGCCATGCGCAAGGGCGATCTCGAGGCGAGGCTGCGGGCCCTGGAGGCCAGAACTGATCTCACGCCCGTGGAAGACCTCGTGCTCTTCGAGGGCTGGTCCCGGCTCTCGCACTTCGAGCAGGCCATGGCCCCGGCCGACCGCCTGGCCGCGAGCTATCCCGGGGACGGGTCGCTGGCCCACCGCGTGCTGTCCCTGCATCGCTCCCTCAACGGCCTCGAGACTTCCCACGCGGGTCCGGCCTTGGCGCTGGTAACCCGCACGGCGCCGGCGCTGGAGGATCCAAGTTCCCTCTGGACCGAGCTGGGCGAACTGGAGGAGGACCGCGGCCGACCACAGGCCGCCATGGACCTCTGGAAGCATCTGGCGGATGGCGAGGCCCGCAATCCGCAGCGGCTTTCCGAGTGGGCCACGCTGCTCTGGGACTACCACCACGACCAGGAGGCCCTCGCGGTGGTGGAGGCGGGCCGGCTGCGACTCAACCGGCCGACGTTCTTCGCCTTCGAGACCGGTGTGCTGCGCGAGAACCTGAAGGATCTCGAAGGGGCCGTGCGCGAGTATCTCAACGCCCTGCGGCCCGAAGAGGCCACCGGCTTCGAGTGGTTTGAACAGGATCAGCGCTCCCTGCGGCGGCTGGCGCAACTGCTGGCCCGGGAGCGGGTGTACCGACTCGTGGAGGCGCGCATCCGGGCCCTCAGGCCGGGCGTCGCCGCGGATGAGCGCGCCCTAGCCGGCTACTACCCACTGGCGGGCATCACGCCCCCGGCGCCGGGCTTCGACTGGGACGCCGACGCCTGGATCGACGGCATGGACCTGCCCGTGGATCCCGTGGGCCGGGCCCAGCGGCAGAACCAGAAAGTCGCGGAGCGACCAAAGGAATATGACGCCATCCAGCGCCTCGGCGACCTCCTCCTGGACAAGACCCGGGAGATGGCGCCCAGGGCTTCGGTGGTGGAGTTCGTGGATGCGGCCGAAAGCTGGAGCCGTCGCCTGGCCAGCAGCCGCTGCTCGCCGGAACAGGTGGTGACCTTCCAGAACGGACTCATGGCCCGCCGCGCCGCCCTGGCGCCCACGGAAGAGGACCGCATCCAGAAGGAGATGACCCGCGCGGATTTCCTCGCGGGGAAGGGCCGTGCAGCTGATGCCGACGCGGTGTGGGCCTCGCTCGATGCCCGCATCGGGGCCCTGCCCGAAGGCAGTGTGCGCCTGAAGGCCGAAGCCGGTCGCGCCGCCTACCTCGAGCGCACCAAGGGCCCCGAAGTCGCCGCCGCGGAGTGGCGGCGCGTGACCGGTCGCTTCCCCTGGAGCCTCGGCCTGCTGGAGGATCGGCTCGCCTTCCTTGGGCGCGCCCACAAGGGCGAGGAGGCCCGTGCCGCGCTGGAGGCCGTGCTGCCCAAGGCGGCCGCCGGTCACCGGGAAGCCCTGCTGGAGCGCCTCACCCAGGATTCCCTGGCCGCCCAGGATCTGCCCCGGGCCCGCCGGGCGCTGACGCTGCTGTTGGCTTCCGATGGGCTGGACGATGGCCACCGTCTCGCGGCGATCCAGCTCCTGGCACGTCTCTCCCTCAAGGAGAACCCCGCCTGGGACGCCTTTGCTTTCGCCAAGGCGGAGTCCGCCAAGCTGAAGGCTGACCTGCATGCGGAGCTCTACCACGGCCTGGCCCGCGCCGTGGATCTCGAAGGAGGCACCGCAGCGGTGCCGGGTCTCTGGATCGAAGCGCTCAACCGCCGCACGGAGCGCGAGTGGGTGGATGCCGCCTCCCGGTCCGCGCGCCGGGCCGGGAAGGGCCCGGAGTTCCTGGCCTTCTTCGAGAAGCAGCTCCAGCGCAGTCCCCGGGACATGCGCTGGGCCGTGGCCGTGCGAGACATCCGCAAGGCCTACCACGACGTGGAGGGCGCCCTTCTGGCCGCCAAGGCCGCCGTGGCCGTGCGTCCCGAGAAGGAGGTACTCTGGCGCGAAGCGGTGGAATTATTCGTGCGGGCGGATCGCCCCGCCGAGGCCGCGGATTTTCTGGAAGGCTGGAACCGGCCGCGCCTGGCCGACGAAGGTGTCGCCCGCTGGCGCAGCCAGCTCTATGCGCAGGCCGGTGACGGCACCAAGGCCCTGGCCATCGAGCAGGCCGCCCTGACCGCCTATGGCCGGGAGAACGCCGGGGACGCCAAGGGCCTGCAGGAGCGGAGGGCCCGCGCCGCGGAGCGCCTGCTGGACCTGGGGTTCCCGGATCTGGCTCTGCAACTGCTGTCTTCGAAAAGAGAGGCCCGGGAGCTCGTGGGCAGCCGCCTGTCGTCCGAGCGACAGGCCCAGATCGCCCTGCTCAACAACCAGTTCCTGCGGCTCCTCGCCGCCACCCGGCAGGCTCCCGAACGCGTCAACCTCGCCCGGTCGCTGGCTCGGCTGGGGCGCGGCGAACAGCGCGAGGAGGTCTTGAACCATCTCCTCCGCCTCATCTGGCCCCGGGAGGGCAAGCCCTCCAACGAGGCCCTCACGGCCTGGTGGCCCTTCGCCCAGGGGGCAGAACTCGAAGAACCCCTCCGCATGGCCCTGGCCCAGCGGCTGCTGTCCGGCGGCCCCGGCCCCTGGCAGGTGGCGCCACCCGTGGCCTTCGTGCAGTCCGTCAGCGCCGCCCTGGTGACCACGAAGCAGGTGGGCAACAAACAGTGGTGGGAGCTCGCCACGCCGGATGTGGAAGGTCTGTGGGCCAAGGGCCTCGCCCGGCGCGACCGGGGCGAGGAGCTGCTCACCTTCCTCGACCCACGCTGGCAGGCGCTGCTGCGCCAGGTACGGGATCCGCAGGGGAAAGGCCTCTCCGCCGAGACGCCCCGCCAGCACTGGTCCCTGTGGCTGGATGATCCGCGTGTCCTCGCGGTGTGGACCCGCGCGGCATCCGCCCATCCAGAAAAAGTGAAGGAGCTCTCCGATCTCATGGGCAACCGGGGACTCTGGGACCGCTTCTGGGTGCTGGCGGCCCGGCGCTGGAAGCCCGAGCCCCTGCTGGGCATCCTGCCCCAGGACACGCGCCTGGCCTGGTTCCGTTTCTGGGAACCGGCCCTGCAGGCCAAGGATCCCGTGCTCCTCGCCCGCTATCGCGTGGTGGAGCAGGTCACCACCGCCCTGGACCGCCTCGTGCAGGGCGCCCCGGATGCGGTGCAGGATCCCCTCATCGCCAAGTTGCGCGGACCCCAGACCGTGGGCGAGGTGCTGGGCAAGGGCAGTCAGTGGGTGTGGTCCGAATTCACGCCGCGGCGCGATGCCAAGGGCGAGCTCCTGGAAGTTGGCGATGATCGCGTCATCGGCCAGGGCGTGGATCAGGGCCGTGTACCCGGCGCGCTCTGGGGCGAGCGCCCTGGCGAGGCCTGGTACGTGCTCGAAGCGCTGGCGCGCCATCGCCGGGGCGATGCCACGGCGCCCTACCTGCCCCTGGACGCTCCCCAGCGCGGCGGCGAGACCAGCCGCACCCTGCTGGCCCTGCGCATGGCGCGGGCCGAAAAGAACCTGCCCCTGGCCCTGGAAATCATGGACCGCCGTCCGGGCGCCTCGCGCGATCGCGCCTGGCTCGAAGGCAAGGTCACCTTGCTGGTGGCCGCCAACCAGCGGGAGGAGGCCGGCGCCGCCTTCGGCGCCTATGTGGCCGCCGCCCAGGCCAAGCTCACGGAGGAGGAATTCCGGGGGTTGAGCGCGCTGGCAGAAGACGCGGGCCTGCCCGCGCCGCTGGCCGTGATGGAGCCCCAGCGCCCCGTGAGCCCGGCCTTCCTGGCCTACCTGCGGGACCTTCAGCCCGCCGAGGCCCCGGGCTTCACCACCGCCGATCCCAGCGGCTACCGGGCGGCCCTCGCCCACCGCTGGCGGGAGCGCGAACCCCAACTGAGCGCGGAGCAGATCCGCTATTGGCTGCGGGAACTCTGGGCCCAGGACAGTGCCCCCCTGCCGCGCCGCGGCCTGGCGAAGCTGGGCGGGCCCTGGCCTCATGCCGCCAGCTGGCTGGAGCGACAGCCCATGTCGGAACGGCTCACCGCGCTGAAGGCGCTGGAGGAGGCCCTGAAGCCTGCCACATCGAACCCCGAGCTGTTCGCCCGCCTGACTCATGCGGGCAGCGATGATGTGGCCGACCTCCTGGCCGTGCGGGTGCGCCTGGCCCGCAATGAAGCCGCTGCGGCCCTGGGCCTGGCGGAAGGCATGCTCGCGCAGTTGCGCCAGAACGAGAGCCTCTCCTTCACCGTGCCGGAGCGCCTCGTAGATGCCTCCGATTCGGAAGACAGGGACGAAGCAGCCCCCATGCCCGAGCGCATCTCCGCGGGGGATCCCACCGTGGATCGTCTGCGCGCCTGGCTCGCGCCCTTCCGTGACGCCAAGGCTGCGGCGCCTCTGGAAGCCCGCCTCCGCGCCTTCCTGAAAACCAAACGCCAGGAAGGTACGACCCCGCTGCCCGCCTGGCAGCTGGCCTTCGAACTGGCACCACCGCCCGAAGCAGCCGACCTGGGTCGCGAACTGGACGAGGCCTGGTTCCGCGGCGAGGTCCAGGCAGAAGCGTTGGGACCGCTCACGGCCACGCTGGCCGGCAGCCTGCCGGCGGAGGCGCCCCGCTGGCTGGCCCGCTGGCCACGCCGCCCCGATTTCGCCACCACGACGCAGCGGGCAGCCATCCTCATGGCCCTCAAACGGCCCGCGGAGGGCGCCAAGGCGCTCTTCGACGGTCGTCGCCGCGCCGCATGGGAAGTCCGGGAAGAAATCCAAGCCTTCGATGGGTGGCGTCGCATGGGGGCCCCCGTGCCCGCGGACGAGAAAGCGCCCCCGGCCTGGTCCGAGGCGCTGCCGGCCTGGGAGGGCAAAGCCGAAGCCGTGGTGGGGCCGCTCGGTGCCCGCCTGAGGGCCCATCCGCTGGATGTGCTCTCCGCGCGGGCGGCTCTGCGCAGCCCGAGCGCGGCCGATGAGGATGCGCTGCTGCGGGCGGGACTCGCCCTGGGGAGTGGCGCCCGCGCCGATGCCGAGGGGGATCGCATCCTGCTCCGCATCCGTGCCGCGCGGGGGCTGTTGCCCCACTCCGCCGAAGCGGCCCGCTGGGCTCTGGAGGGCGTCTCGCCGGAAGGGATGGCCCGGCTCCTGGTGGCGCGCCGGTTCCGCACCGCGGACATCAACGGTGCCCTGGCCGATGCCGCACGCATCGCCCGGAAGGTTGACCACGACCGCGACGTGCGGGAAGCACTGCGTCTGCTCACGGATCGCCATGCGCCCAACGCCAAGGCCCTGCGCGCTGAGCTCGCCGTGGCCGAAGGGCCGCCCAGCACCTATCACCTGGTGAATGGCCGTCCCGTCCCCATCCGGCCCCGGGACCTCACCTGGTCCCTCCTGTCCAGCATCATCAAGGCGGAGGGCATCCGATGATCCGCGCAACGACCCTTTCCCTCCTAATGGTGCTGGCGCTTCGGGCCCAGGCGCCCCAACTCCAGCCATCGCCATTGCCCCTGCCGGATGGGCCGGTGCGCCTGCTCATCCCCGACGCCGCGGCCTTCGATGCCGCCCTGCAAGGCGGCTACCGCGAGGTCCTCACGGGGAACTCGAAGGATGGCGATCCCCTGATCACGGCATGGCGGCGCACTCAGGTAGGCACCAAGCTGGAGGATCAGTGGAGCCGCCTGGCCGGCGACCTGCCCTGGACCTGGACGGTGATCCGCAAGCTGCAACCGAGGGCCGTGGGGCTGTCCATTCTCGACGTGGGCCACCTGGAAGTGGTGCTGGTGGTGGAGACGCCGCTGGCCCAGTTGCCCGTGACCCTCCCGAAGGGCCAGCTCCGCACCCATGGCGGTGTGTCCTATGCCCTCGTGGCCCGCGGCGCCGCCGACGGCAGCGAAGACAAGGACCGGCGCATGGGCCTCGCCTGGGCCCGCATGGGCGACCGCCTCATCCTCGCCACCAGCGAGCGCGCCCTCAAGCGGGCGGTGGAAGAGGCGTTGGCAGGTCGTGGCTTCAGGGCCCCGCTGGCGGGCTTCGTGGCCATGGAACTGAACCTCGATCAGTTGCGCGCGGACCGTTATTTCCGCCGCGAGTTCGCCTTCCCCGACGGCCCGGAGAAGGGCCGCATCCGCGCCGCCCTGCGCCTGGAACAGGGTCGCCTGGTGGAAGTGCGCGAAGGTGCCAATGACCCGCGCAAGGGCGTGTTCTCGTTCCCTGGTGCGAACTATGCGACCGCGGGTTGGCAGGCCGAGGGCGAGGCTTTCTGGCCCAGCTTCCGGCGGGCCTGCCTCGAGCCCATGCCTGCCCTGGTCGAGGAGCCCATCGCTTCCCTGGGGCCCTTGCCTGCGGCGGGACACCAGACGGAAGAGGACCGCTATGCCGTGGACTTCACCAAACCCAAGGTGCAGGCGGGCGGCGCCAAATTCGAGGCCGGCGAACTCGCCCCCTGGAAAGCGCTCCTGGCCCGTCAGGCGGTGAGCAGCTGGGGCTACGCCGTCACTCGCGATGGCGCGCGGCGCATGGTGTTCCCGTGGCCGGCGAACCTGGATGGCGAGTTCCTGGATGCCTGCCGGGCCACGGTCGCCCGCCGCGCCGGTCGCGTGACAGTGCAGAAGGTGGGCGATGCCCAGGAGCTGCGCGTGGGGCCAGGCCTGCCGGCCCTGGCCCTCCGCCGCATGGGCGCGCTGCTGTGGGTGGGTGCCTCGGCCCGCGATCTGAAGGAGGTGCCCCAACCCAGGTTCGAGGCGGATCTCATCCGCTGGGCCCAAGTGGACCTCGAAGCCGTCCGCGCCGAGTCGGCGCGTTGGGGGAAGGTCGAGGGCCCGGCCCGACCGGAGCAGGTGCGGCCCCTGTCCGACCGCATCCTGGGTCTGCTGGGCTGGATGCCCACCACCCGCTCGCTGCGCCTGGAGCGCCATCGCACCGCCGCCGGGTGGTCCGAGAGGGTGACCTTTGGCGGAGGGCAATGATCCGCCGTAGTAGGTGCGTTGCCGCCGCGTTCCTCCTGTGGATTGCGACGGCGTTGCTCTCCGCCCAGGAACCCACGCTGCATACCTGGTGCCTGGCCCAAGGTCGCCTGGAAGCCAGCGCGGGCGCTAACGATGCGCCCCTGGCCGTGGGCTCGCTCCAGAAGCCCTTTGTGGTCCGGGCCTGGGCCCAGGGCCATCCGGACGCTGCGACGCCCCGCTTCACCTGCCCGGGTGGCAGCGACTGCTGGTTGAAAAAGGGCCATGGAAACCTGGGGCTGGCGGCGGCCCTCGCCCGCTCCTGCAACGCCTACTTCCGCCAGCTGGCCGTGAACACGGCGCCGAAGGAACTGGCCGCGAGTCTGGCCCACGCCGGGTTCGCGCCGGCGCCCGCCAACCCCGACGAAGCCATCGGTCTCGCGGCGCCTGCCCTCCTGCGCATTCGTCCCTCACAGCTCTTGGAGGCCTATCGCAAACTGCTGCGGGAGCCCTGGCCCTTGGGCGAGACGGTGCGGCAGGAGGTGCTGCGCGGCCTGCTCGACAGCGTGCGGGGTGGCACCGCGGCCGGCCTGAACGCCTGGGGTTTCTGGGCCAAGACGGGCACGGTGCCTCTGGATGCGACGCACACCGTGGGCATTGCGCTGGCGCTTGACGACGCCGACCTGGCCATGCTGGCCCGGCTCAGCCCAGGCACCGGGGCCCAGGCTGCCAAGGCGTTGGCAGCGCCAATGGCCACCCGCCTGCCTGGCACGCCGATCCCGGCAGGCACGGGCGACGCCGTCACGGTGCGTCTCTTCGAACTGCTGCCCGCCACGGGCTTCACCCTGCGGAACACCGGTGCCACGCCCATTCCGGACAACCGCGGTTTCCTGGGCCCCGGCGCCGTGCGCGCACTCCAGCCGGGGGATCGGGTGGGGCCCGGGCCGCTGGAATTCCGCTGCGAGTCCCGGGGTCTGCGCCGGCGCCTCATGGGGCGCGTGCAGGTGACGGGCGGGCGCCTGCTCGTCACGCTCACGCGCCGGGCCTATGTGGAAGGCGTGCTGGCCGCCGAGCTGCCCGCCGCGCTGCCCTGGCGCGAGCGGGACCTGCGCCTGCAGTTGGGCGCGGCGGTGCTTCGTTTCCTGGCGCGGGGACCCCGGCATGGTGATGCGGATGTCTGCGACAGCACCCACTGTGCCTGGTTCGTGGGGCAGGGCCCCCGGCTGGATTGGTCGAACCCCGCCCACGCTCGCGAAGTGGAGGGGGAGCCTGAATTCCTCAGTGATGGGGATTGGAACCGCATTGAGGCACAGGCGAAGCTTCCGGGACCCTTTCTATGGACCGCCCACTGTGGGGGCCGGCCCCTCTCGACTCAGCGCGTATGGGGCTGGGGCGAGGCTGCCGCCGAACCCTGCCTGAAGCATTCTGGCGACGCCGTCCCTTGGTCCCTGGCCTGGACCCGGACCTGGCCTCGGCAGGAATTGGAGAAGGCCTTCGGCGGAGGCGTCGAGTCCATCTCCCTGGAGCCCGAGAAGAGTGTGTGGGGCCTCACGATCGTCCAGCGTGGCCAGCGGAGAACCTACGGCTACGACGAAGCCCATCGCCGCATCGCAGCGGTGAAGGGCTGGGATTCCCTGCCCAGTCCCGCGAGTCGAATCGAGATGACGGAGAGTGGCCTGCAGCTCTTTGGGGAGGGCCAGGGTCATCGCGTCGGGCTCTGTCTGGGGAAGTGAATCAGGACTGGTGGCGACAGGGTGCGTCCGCGAGCCGGGCATACTGTGACCTTGATCGTGGTCGTGCGGGTCGGTTGGCCATGTTGGGGAGCTGCCATGGGGATTCCTAGAAGTCTGCTCATGGCAGCAGTCACCACCCTCACCCTGTGGGCCCAGCCCGCCCAGCCTTCGAGGGTGACGCTGAAACCGCCTATCCTGCGGCCCGGCGAGGGCTTTGCCATCACCACGGGGAATGGCGAAGTGCATGCCTATGGCGAGGCGAAGAAGGAAGCCCCCATGGGCAACCTGGCGCAGCTGGTCTGGATGCGCATGGAGGGGACCGAGTGGGCCAGCCGGGACGTGCGGTTCACCTGCACGGGCAAGGCGGGTCCCTTCGTCTGCTGGAACCCTGCAGGCCACGGGAAGGTGAACCTCGTCAAGGCCCTGCGGGAAAGCTGCAATCTGGCCTTCCTCGCCTGGATCACCCAGTCGCAGCTCCAGTGGAAGGCCGACTACGGCGACGGAGCGGCCCGGGTCCGCATGGAAGAGGTCTTCGCGCCCTTCCTCGGGCGACGGCTGCCCGCGGGGGAGGGCCTGCCCCTGTTGACCCCTGCCTGGGTGGGGGAAGGGGAACTGCTGTGCACCAGCCCCGAGGCCTTCCTGCGTTGGCTTATGGAGCCGGAGCAGGCCCCGGTGCTGAACTTCGGCAAGCGCTTCCTCGCGGGCTTCTGGTCCGACGTGAAGGACCTCATGGGCAAAGAGGGCTGGTGGTTCAAAACGGGCACGGCCCCCGTGCCCGGGGATCCCACGGCCACCTGCGCCTGGGTGGCGGGCGGGCGCGGCGAGGCCAGCGTGGTGCTGTTCATGCCCCGGGGCACCGCAGCGGAGGCCCTGGCACGCATCCGCGAGATCCTGGGATCAAAGGGATGACCTGGTGGGTCTACCTGCTGCGCTGCGGAGATGACACGCTCTACTGCGGCATCGCGCTGGACGTAGAGGCGCGTCTGAAGCAGCACCAGGACGGGAAGGGTGCCAAGTACACCCGGGGCCGGGCGCCGCTGGCCGTGGTCTTTCGCGAAGCCTGTGCGACCAAGGCCGCCGCGCTGAGGCGGGAACGGCTCATCAAACGGATGAGCCGGTCAGCCAAGCTCAGATTGTGCGGCCTTTGAGCATCTCGCCCAGCAGGCCGGCCACGGCCGCCTTGGGATACTCGGCCTTGAACACGGCGTTGCCGGCCACGAGGCAATCGGCGCCGGCGCGGATGAGGTCGGCGGCATTCTTCAGGCTCACGCCGCCATCCACCTGGATGAAGAAGGGCAGGCCGCGCTCGGTGCGCAGGGCATCCAGTCGCCGCACCTTGTCGAGCACGCGGGGGATGAAGCTCTGGCCGCCGAACCCGGGATTCACGCTCATGAGCAGCACGAAGTCGAAATCGCCCACCAGGTCGATCAGCGTCTCCACGGGCGTGCCGGGATTCAGCACCACGCCGGCCTTGCCGCCCGCCTGCCGGATGGCCGCCAGGGTGCGGTTCAGGTGGGGATCGGCCTCCTGGTGGACGCTTACCCAGTTGGCGCCGGCCTTCACGAAATCGACGGCATAGCGCAGGGGCTCCACGATCATCAGATGGCAGTCCAGGGGCAGGTTGGTGGCCTTGCGGAGGCCCTCGACCACGGGCAGGCCGATGGTGATGTTGGGCACGAAGCGGCCGTCCATGACGTCCACATGCACCACCTGGGCGCCCGCGGCCTCGATCAGCCGCAGCTCCTCCCCCAGCCGCGCGAAGTCCGCGGAGAGCAGCGAGGGTGCCAGGAGGGGGGTGGGGGGACGGAGGTTCATGGCATCAGTGTGCCAGGGAGACTTCCACCCCGTTCACCCACAGCCGTCCCGGCTTCACCTTCCGCAGGGCTTCGGGCGTGATGTCGCCGATGGGGACCTGCACCCACAGCAGGTCGGCCAGGGCGCCCTTCTGGAGCGTGCCCAGGTCCTTGGCGCGGCCCAGGGCGGTGGCGTTGCCGCTGGTGTAGGCGCGGATGGCTTCAACTCGGGTGAGGCGCTGGTCCGGCAGGAAGCCGCCCGGGGGATTGCCGTCAGGATCCTGGCGGGTCTCGGCGGCGGCGACGGCGATGAAGGGATTGGCGGCCTCCACGGGCGCGTCGCTGCCGAAGGCCAGCAGGGCGCCGCCGTTGACGAAGGCGCGCCAGGGGAAGGCCTCCTTCACACGCTCAGGCCCCAGGCGCGCGGGCGTCCAACTGTGGTCGGAGGTGCAGTGGACGGGCTGCACGCTGGCCACCACGCCCTCCCTGCCGAAACGGGCCGCATCGTCGGCGGTGACGATCTGGGCGTGTTCGATGCGGGGCAGGAGAGCGCCCCTGCCCCGCCGTTTCAGGGCTGCGGCCAGCAGATCGAGGGCGGCCCGGTTGGCAGCGTCGCCGATGGCGTGGATGGCCGGCTGGTAGCCGGCGCGCAGCGTGATGGCGGCGTCCAGGGCCACCTTGGCAGGCTCCGTGACCCATAGCCCCTTCGTGCCGGGCTCGTCTGCATAAGGCGCCAAGAGGCGTGCGCCCCGGCTGCCCAGGGCGCCGTCCAGGTAGAACTTCACGCCCTGCACCTGGAAAAAGGACACCTGCTTCTGGCGGGGCTGCTTCAACTCCCGGATCATGAGCTCGTGGTCGTGGGCCAGGTAGGCGAAGACCCGGATGGGCAGGGCCTTGGCAGCCGCCAGACGGCGGTAGGCGGCGAGTTCCCGGCCGTCGATGCCCATGTCGGCCACGGCCGTGAAGCCGTCGGCCCGCAGGGAGAGCAGGCCAGCCCTGAGGCGGGCCTCAAGCTCGGCCACCGAGGGTGGGGGAATGTGCTTGGCCACCAGGTTGACCGCGGTGTCGAGGAGGATGCCGTTGGGCCGTCCATGGGCGTCCTTGAGGATGCGGCCGCCGCTGGGATCCGGCGTGTCGGGGCTGATGCCCGCGATGGCCAGGGCCGCGGTGTTCACCCAGGCCGCATGGCCATCCACCCGTTCGAGAAAGGTGGGACGGGAGCCCGTGAGGGCATCGAGATCAAGGGCTCCTGGAAAGGTCCGGGCGGGCCAACGGTTCTGATCCCAGCCCCGGCCCAGCAGCCAGCCCCCGGTGTGGGACTGCGACCAGGAGCGGATGCGGCCCAGGGTTTCCGGCAGGCTGTCCTGGCCCGTGAGATCCACCTGGCCACCCAGGGCGCCGAGGCCGCCCACATGGGCGTGACCTTCGATGAGCCCCGGCAGCAGCGTGCCGCCCGGCAGGTCCACGCGCTGGGCCTTGGGATGGGCCTTGACCAGGGCTTCGAGCGGACCCACGGCGAGAATTTTTCCCTTCTGGATCGCCACCGCCTGGCCCGCTTGCGGCCCCTGGGACGTCCACAGATCGGCGCCGGCAATGATCTGGAGGGTGGCAGGAGGCGGCGGCGGCAAGGGCATGATTCAGCTCACGGAAGGGAAGGGCCAGTGTAGCGTCCACACCGGTTCGGGCGATAAGGTGGATCATTGAGATGGAGGAGTCATGTATCAGAAGGATTTCCTGGAGCAGGTGCGCGTGCAACTCACGGTGAAGGAGGATCCCGCCAAGTTGCGCGAGAGGTCTTTCGAAACCAGCTCGGGCATTCCGCTGAAGAACAGCTACAACCCCGCAGACTTGGCGGATTTCGATCCGCTGCGCGATCTCGGGGCCCCTGGCAAGTACCCCTTTACGCGCCACGTGCAACCCTCCGGGTACCGGGGCCGCCTCTGGACCATGCGCCAGTACGCGGGCTTCGCCACCGCGGAGGAAAGCAACGCCCGCTACCGCTACCTTCTTGAGCAGGGCACCACAGGCCTGTCTGTGGCCTTCGACCTGCCCACCCAGATCGGCATGGACCCAGACCATGCCATGGCCCTGGGCGAAGTGGGCAAAGTGGGCGTGAGCATCAGCTCCATCCACGACGTGCGGGCCCTGTTCAGGGACATTCCCCTGGACAAGGTCAGCACCAGCATGACCATCAATGCGCCCGCGGCGGTGCTGCTGGCCATGTACCTGGCCGTGGCCGAGGAGCAGGGCGTCAGCTGGGACCAGGTGAGTGGCACCATCCAGAACGACATCCTCAAGGAATACATGGCCCGGGGCACCTACATCTTCCCCCCGCGGCAGAGCCTGCGACTCATCACGGACATCTTCGCCTTCTGCGCCGACCAGGTACCCAACTGGAACACCATCTCCATCTCCGGCTACCACATCCGCGAGGCGGGCTGCACCGCCGCCCAGGAAATCGCCTTCACCCTGGGCGATGGCATCGCCTACGTGCAGGCCGCCCTGGATGCGGGGCTGGCCCTGGAGGCCTTCGCACCGAGACTCAGTTTCTTCTTCAACGCCCACAACCAGTTTTTCGAGGAGGTGGCCAAGTTCCGCGCCGCCCGCCGCCTCTGGGCCCGGATCATGAAGGAGCGTTTCAAAACCGACGATGCAAAAAGCCAGATGTTGAGATTCCACACGCAGACCGCGGGCAGTACGCTCACGGCCCAGCAGCCGGACAACAACATCGTGCGCACCACCGTCCAGGCCATGGCCGCCGTCTGCGGCGGCACCCAGAGCCTGCACACCAACAGCCGGGATGAGGCCCTGGCCCTACCCACCGAGGTGAGCGCCCGCATCGCGCTGCGTACCCAGCAGATCCTGGCCTTCGAGTCCCGCGTGGCCGACGTGGTGGATCCCCTGGCGGGCAGCTACTTCGTCGAGGCCCTCACGGACGAGCTGGAAGCCCGGGCCACGGCCCTCCTCACCAGGGTGGACGAACTGGGCGGCATGGTGAGCGCCATCGAGAAGGGCTTCCCCCAGCGCGAGATCCAGAACGCGGCCTACGCCTATCAGAAGGCCGTGGAAAAGAACGAGCAGGTGGTGGTGGGCGTGAACAAGTTCACGATCACCGGCGAGGCCAAGCCGGACCTGCTGCGGGTCAATGAGTCCCTGGGCGCAGTGCGTCGGCAGCAGATTGCTGCCGTGCGGGCGGCCCGAAACCAGGCCGCCGTTGAGCGCAGTCTCGCGGCGCTGAGCGCGGCCGCGGCTGGAACCGAAAACCTGATGCCGTTCATCCTGGCGGCCGTCAAGACCGAAGCCACCGTGGGAGAGATCTGCGACGCGCTGCGCGCCGTGTTCGGGGAATACCAGGAGCGGCTGGTGCTCTGAAGCCAATCCAAACATCGGATCCTGGGACAGGAGAGGATCCCGGCACCCTTGTTGCAATATCTGCCTCAGCCATTGGGGAGCACCGGCCCTCTTCGAACCGCATTGGTGCTTTAGATCACACTGAATCCGCGATGCGCCGCCGGCGCTCCGTGCCAATCTGGCTGTCTACACCCCCATGCCATTCGTTCCGGTCCCGGAACCAAATTTCACCAGGAGTTGCCATGCGCATCGCCACCTTCGTCGTCATCGCTGCTGCGGCGATCCTCGTTCTCCCCGCCCAGGCCAAGGCACCCTTCCTCGCGAAGGCCAAGGAACTCAAATTCACCGAGATCACCTCCTGCCAGTCCTGCCACGTCGACAAGATGCCCAAGAAGGGTGCTTCCGAGGGCAACGAGCGCGGCAAGTTCCTGATGGCCACCAAGGCTGCCAAGAAGGCCACGGAAGTGGACCTGAACTGGCTGAAGGACTACAAGGGCAAGTGATTAGGTCCTAGGGACCCTTAAGGATGGCAAGCAGGCGCCGGGGGCGGGTGACTCCTCCGGCGCCACTTTGTACTCCCAGGCTGCCTGGCGTGTCATGGGTGTCGTGACCCAGATCACCCGCAGCTATCACTCTCATGAAGGGATCTCAGGCTAGGGTATAAAGGACTGATGAGGTTGTTATGCGTCTGTTCCTAGCCGGTATTTTTTCCTTCATGCTCGCTGCGGCACCGCCGAGCGCGAAGGATTGCGTGATGTGCCACGAGGTCGACCTCGTGGCCTTCGAGGCGTCCAAGCACGCAAGCATGGGCTGCACGGGTTGTCACAGCAGCATCACCAAGGTGCCCCATGCCGGCAAACCAGCGCCTGTTCAATGCAACTCCTGCCACGACGACCAGGTCAAGGCCTATGTCAAGAGCGTCCACGGCAAGGCCAAGCAGAATGGCCTGTCCGATGCGGCCACCTGCCGGTCCTGCCACGGTTCGGAACACAAGATCCTGGCCGCCGACAACGCCGCCTCCCCCGTGAACAACAAGAACCTGGCGGACACCTGCGGGGCATGCCACTCCAATCCCGACTTCCTGGCCAAGCACAACATCCCCTTCGCCAAGCCGGTGGAAGCCTACCGCCTCAGCATCCACGGGCGGGAAGTGGCCAAGGGGAACAGCTCCGCGGCCTCCTGTTCGAACTGCCACGGCAGCCATGACATCCTGGCCTCCCAGGATCCCAAGTCCAAGGTGAACCGCGCCAACGTGGCCGAGACCTGCGGCGTGTGCCACAACGACGTCCAGGCGGTCTACGCCGACAGCGTCCACGGCCTGGCCGTGAAGCGGGGCTCCAAGGATTCGCCCACCTGCACCGGCTGCCATGGCGAGCACAACATCCTGGCCCCCAAGGATCCCGGCTCCATGGTCAACGCCGCCCGCGTCTCCACAGTGACCTGTGGTCGCTGCCACGGCGACGAGCGCCTCAATTCCCGCTACGCCTTCGGCGACAAGGTGCCGGCCTTCCAGGACAGCTTCCACGGCCTGGCCATCCGTGGCGGCCAGAAGACCGCTGCCAATTGTGCCTCCTGCCATGGCGTGCACAACATCCTCCGTTCGGAAGACATCCGTTCCACGGTCAATCCCGCCAACCTGAAGACCACCTGCGGGCAGTGCCACCCCGGCCTCGGCGAGAAGATCACGCATGGCAAGGTGCACGTGCAGTCCATCGGCGGCGCCGAGCACATTTCCGTGAAGTGGATCCGTTGGGCCTACTACGGCCTCATCCCCATGACCATCGGCTTCATGCTCTTCCACAATGGCCTGGACTACTTCGCGAAGCTGCGCCGCCACAAGCCCCACCACGGCACCGGCGAGCAGGTGCCTCGCATGAACAAGTGGTTCCGCATCACCCATGGCATGGTGATGGTCAGCTTCATCACCCTGGTCATCACGGGCTTCGCACTGAAGTTCCCCGAGGCCGGCTGGGTAAGCGCCATCGGCCTGCACGGCGCGGGGGCCATCCGGGCCATCCTGCACCGGATCGCGGCGGTGGTGATCTCCGTCGCCACCGTCCTGCACCTGGTCCACCTCATCGTGATCAAGCGGGACCGCGTGATCATCTGGGGCCTGCTGCCGAACCTGCAGGACGCCAAGGACATCCTGAACACGATCCTCTACAACCTGGGCCTGATCACCAAGCGGCCCACCTTCGGGATGTTCAGCTACGCCGAGAAGATGGAGTACTGGGCCTTCATGTGGGGCACCGTGGTGATGGCGGTGACCGGCCTCCTGCTCTGGGCCCAGAACTTCAGCCTCCGCTACTTCCCCACCTGGGTGCTGGATGCCGCCACGGCGGCCCACTGGTACGAAGCCATCCTCGCCACGCTGTCCATCCTCGTCTGGCACTGGTACCTGGTCATCTTCGATCCCGACGTCTACCCCATGGACCTGGCCTGGCTCACCGGCAAGGCCTCCGCCGACCACATGCGTGAGACTCGGCCGGAGTATTATCGGGAGATCATCGAGAAAACCGAGCACTCCAAGAGTGACCCAGACAGCCACTGATGTTTCCTTTGGTCCGCCGTTCTCCAGGCCGCTTTATTCATCAGGAACGCTCATGAACCGAACCTCGACAGCCCTCGTTAACCTCGCCGCTGCCCTGCGCCGCGCCGGAAGGCTCGCCCTCGCCCTGGTCGCCTCCCTCTGCCTGGCAACTGCGTCCATCCAGGCCGCGCCCGCCAAGCAGGAAGCGAAGGAGAGCTGCCTCGACTGCCACGGGGACAAGGATGCCGCCAAGGAGGGTCCCAACGGCACCACCGTGTCCCTCTTCGTGGACGCGGCTCGCTTCGGCAAGTCCATCCACGCGGCGAACGCCTGCAAGAGCTGCCACGCGGGCATCCACAAGGACCACCCCGGCGACGGCAATCCGCCGCCGAAGGTGAATTGCGGCAGCTGCCACACGGACGAGGACAAGCTCTATCAGACCAGCATCCACGGCATGAGCAAGGCCATGGGCGCCTCCGGAGCCGCCGACTGCAAGGACTGCCACGGAAACCATTACATCGTCCCGGCGAAGGAGCACGACTCGCCCGTCTACAAGATGAACCTGCCCAAGACCTGCGCCAAGTGCCACGCCAACAAGGGCATCAACGACGAATACAAGATGAAGTTCCCCAAGGTGGGCGCCCAGTACCAGGAGAGCATCCACGGGAGGGCGCTGCTGGAGAAGGGCCTCATCGTGGCGCCCAGCTGCAATGACTGCCACGGCGTGCACGACATCAAGCGCAGCGTGGACCGCAGCTCGCCCATCAACCATGCCAACGTGGCCAAGACCTGCGGCAAGTGCCACGTCACGGTGGAGGAGATCTACAACAAGAGCATCCACGGCCAGCTCCTGGCCAAGGGCGACCCCCGTGGCCCCGTCTGCATCCAGTGCCACTCAGCCCACCAGATCGAAACGCCCGCCAGCGCCCACTTCAAGGCCGGCAGCGATCTGGTCTGCGGCAAGTGCCACGCCGACCGGCTCGAGCACTACCGCGACACCTACCACGGCAAGGCCATGGCCCTGGGCAAGGCCAACACCGCCAGCGCGGTCGCGGCCTGCTACGACTGCCACGGACACCACGACGTGCTGCGGGTGGCGGACCCCAATTCCCACCTGTCGCCCGGCAACATCGTCAACACCTGCCGGCAGTGCCACCCCACCGCCACCGTCAGCTTCACCAAGTACGCACCCCATGCGAATCCCATGGATCGCAAGAACTACCCTGTGTTGCACTATGTCTTCCTGGTCATGACCACCCTGCTGGTGGTGACCTTCGCCCTGTTCGGGGCGCACACCCTCCTCTGGCTGTTCCGCTCCATCTGGCTCTACCGCCACGACTCCAAGCAGTTCCGCGAGTCCAAGGCGAAGATCCAGGCGGACGAGGAGCAGTTCACCCGTTTCCAGCCCTTCGAGCGCTTCCTCCACATCCTGGTGGTGACCAGCTTCCTGCTGCTGACCATCACCGGCATGCCCCTGAAGTTCTACTACGCGGACTGGGCCAAGGCCATCTTCAGCTTCTTCGGCGGGACCGAAGTGGCGCGCACCCTCCACCACTTCGGTGCGGTCATCACCTTCGTCTACTTCACGCTCCACGTGAGCACCATGTTCGCCCACCTCTGGAAGCACCGGGGCTTCATGACGGACCCCGCCACCGGCAAGTTCGATCTCTCCCGGATCTTCAAGGCCATGGCCCATCCGGATTCCATGATCCCCACCAAACAGGATCTGACCGACTTCATCGCCCACAACCGCTGGTTCTTCGGCAAGGGCCCCAAGCCTGAATTCGACCGCTGGACCTACTTCGAGAAATTCGACTATCTGGCCGTGTTCTGGGGCGTGTTCGCCATCGGCGTCTCGGGCCTGATCATGTGGTTCCCGGTCTTCTTCAGCCACTTCATGCCGGGCTGGATGATCAATGTGTCGCTCATCATCCACTCGGACGAAGCCCTGCTGGCCGCGGGTTTCATCTTCACGGTCCACTTCTTCAACACGCACTTCCGGCTGGAGAAGTTCCCCATGGACACCGTGATCTTCTCGGGCCGCATCGCCAAGTCCGAGATGCTTCACGAGCGCAAGCGCTGGTATGACCGGCTGCTGGCCGAAGGTCGCCTGGACGAGTACCGGGTGAAGGACGAGTGGGAGGCCTGGAAGGGGATCGCCCGCAGCGCCGGCTACATCTTCTTCGGGGTGGGCCTCCTCCTGCTGGTCCTGATCATCTACGCCATGGCTTCCCGCCTCGCCCACTGAGGCACAATCTCAGGACACCAAGAGCGCCGGCCCTGCCGGCGCTCTTCTATAGACTGGTACGAAGGGTGCAATATCCCTTGATAGGCCCCCTGTGATGCCGGTCACAGACGGCGCCTTGCGAGACCATTACACTTTGATGACAATGAGTTCTTCAGACCATCCCTGACTCGGCCCTCATTGCGAGTCCCACCCTTCCAGGAGCCACCATGCGCCGCACCGTCCTACTCACCGCCCTCCTCGCCCTGACCATCGCCCCCGCCGCCATGGCCAAGATGACCACCGTCAAGGGTGCCAAGTGCACCGCCTGCCACTCGGCCATGCCCGCCAAGAAGGACAACCTCACCAAGGTGGCCGCCGACATGCTCGTCAAGCACAAGACCGAAGCGAGCTGCAAGGAATGCCACGGCGTCGCCGATGGCAAGCTGACCACCACCAAGCCGGCCAAGAAATAGTTCATTCGCTCCAAAGAAAAGCGGCGCCGTTACCGGCGCCGCTTTTCTTTGGAACCCCCTACAGGCCGAGCAGGGACCTGGCCTCGACCTCCATGCGGTCCAGGAGGGCCGTATCCGTGCGGCTCTGGAGGTAGACCTTCAGCTTGGGCTCGGTGCCGCTGGGGCGGAAGGCGGCGAAGGCGCCGCTCTCCAGGCGGAATTTGAGGGCATTGCTGAGGGGGATGGGCAGGGCGGCGGCGCGGTTGTCGGGCCGGTCGAGAATGGGCTCGGTGCGTCCCTCGCCGTGCCACTGGCCGGTCTGGAAGTCCTCCCAGCTGGTCACTTTCTCGCCCCCGAAGGAAGCGAGGCCGGCCTCGCGGATGCGGCCCATGGCCTCGGCGAAGCGCTTGGCGCCGCCGGGACGGGGATCCTCCAGGTTCACCAGACGGTTGTGGAAGGTGCCGATCCGGGCCATGAGGGCTTCCACCGCCTCGAAGAGCGTCATCCCCTTGGCCTTGTAGTGCCCGGCCATCTCGGCGACCACCACGGCTGCCGTGACGCCGTCCTTGTCCCGCAGGCTGGGCGGAATCAGCATGCCGTAGCTCTCCTCCGCACTGAAGGCATAGGTCTCGCCCAGCGCGTCGAGGCGATCCATGCACACCGCGATGTTCTTGAAGCCCGTGAGGGTCCAGACCACGGGCAGCCCATACTGGCGGGCCACCTCGGCCATGAAGTCGGAGGTGACCACGGTGCTCACCACCGCCCCCTGGCGGCCTTTCTGGGAACAGAGGTAGTCCAGGGTCAGGGCGGCCAGGTCATTGCCGCTCATGAGCTCCCAAGCGCTGTTGCGTTTGGCCACCACGCCGATGCGATCCGCATCGGGGTCGTTGGCGAGGATGACCTCCGCGTCCATGGCTGCGGCCTCTTTCATGGGTGAGGCATAGGCGGCCAGTTCCTCGGGGTTGGGCCGGGGGGCCGTGGGGAAGGTGCCGTCCTGGATGCCCTGGCTGGGGCTGACCGTGAGGGGGATGCCCGCGAGCTTGAACAGTTCCGGTACGAACGCGATACCCGTGCCGTGGAAGGGCGTGTAGAGGATCCGGGCCGGAGTGAAGGGCTGGGGGTGCTGCAGCAGCTCCTGGCCCAGGGCCAGGTAGGCATTCTCCACTTCCATCGGGATGGGGCTGATGCGGCCGGGGGGTGCCACTGGCGGAACGGGCACCATGGGCAGGCTGGCCATGTGGGCTTCGACTTCCGCATCCCAGGGCTCCACCACCTGGCCGCCGCGGTCGTTGTAGGCCTTGTAGCCGTTGTACTCCTTCGGATTGTGGCTGGCGGTGATGATCACGCCGCAGCCCGAGCCCAGGGCCTTCATGGCGAAGCAGAGGAAGGGCGTGGGCAGGGGCCGGGTGCCGAGGTAGACCTGGTAGCCCGCAGCGGCCAGGACGGCGGCGCTTTCGGCCGCGAAGACGTCAGAGCGCAGGCGGGTGTCGTAGCCCACCACGGCGATCTTCTTGTCCGGTGCGTGCTGCAGGGCCACGGCCGCCAGGGCCAGGGTGGTGCGGCGCACGTTGGGCTGGTTCATGCGGCGCAGCCCCGCGGCCATGAAGCCGCGCAGGCCGCCGGTGCCGAAGGCGAGGGGCTCGAAGAAGCGGTCCTCCACTTCCGCGACGGCCTTGGTATCCCCGGCTTCGGCGGCCTTCAGCAGAGGATCCAATTCCGCCCGGAGCTCAGCCTCCAGGTGAGGGAAGGCAAGATACTGTTTCGCGGCGCTCAGAGACGACATGGGAACCTCCCGGTGAATGGCCGAATTAAAAAGCTAAAAGAGGGACACAGAGGACACAGAAATCTCACAGAGGACACAGAGACTGCTTGGATGTAGGCATTCCTCTGTGTCCTCCTTTAACCTCTGGGTCCTCTGTGTTCCGATTTTAAAATGATGATGCAAGCCTCATGAGCCGCCCAGGGCGATGTCCTCCAGCAGGAGGCTCAGGCCGGCGCTGCTGCCGTACCAGCGGAGGTCGTTGCCCATCGCCACGATGCGCGTGAGGAAGTCCCGCAGGTTGCCGGCGAAGGTGATCTGGTCCACGGGTTCCGCCAGTTGGCCGTCGCGGATGCGAAGGCCGCTGGCTCCCACGCTCAGGTCACCGCTCACGGGATCCACCGTGTGGAAGCCCATGATTTCGGTGATGAGCACGCCATGGCCGGCCTGGCGGTAGAGGGATTCGGGCGTGGCCTCACCGGCCAGCGGGAACAAGTTGAAGGTGGTGGCCCCGGGCTGGCTGCCGAAGCCGCGACCGGCGTTGGCCGTGGGGGCCATCCCCATCTCGGCGGCGGTCTTGAGGGTGTGCAGGTAGGTCCGCAACTCGCCATCTTCTATGAGCAGGTTGAGCCGCGTGGGCAGGCCTTCCGCATCCCAGGGTTCGGTGCCCAGGGCCGGGCGGCCCGGGGCCTCCAGGAGGCGGCCATCGTCCACAAGCGTGAGCAGGGGCGAGGCGATGCGCTGGCCCAGCTTCCCCGCGAAGAGGCTGCGCTGCTTGAGCACGGATTCCGCGTCCAGCATGCCCGCCACGATGCCCAGCAGGTCCAGGGCCACTTCCGGGTGGAGCACCACCGGATAGCGGCCGGCAGGCAGCCGCTTTGGGTTCAGCTTCCGCTCGCCCTTGAGGGCGGCCTCGGCGCCGATGGCGGCGAGATCCAGGCCAGGATGCCGGGACACATCCCAGTGCGAGGCGGCCTGGCGCTCGGCACCGTCAGCCACGGCCAGCTCGATGGCGGCGGAGCAACTGGAGAAGGCGTCCGGGGTCCGCACGCCCTTCTGGGTCAGCAGCAGGCTGGCGCCAGAGCCATCGCTCCAGGAGGACTCCCGTACGGCGGCGACCCTGGGGGAGGCCTTGCGGGCCTCTGCCTCCAGTTCCAGGGCCCAGGCGATGCGTTGCTCCGGCGTGATGGCGTCCACGGCGGGGTCAGAGCGGCTGGGCAGGTCATCGCTGCCGGAAGGCTCCGCCTGGCGCAGCCAGGGATCCTCGTCGCCCAGGGCGCTCAGCTCCCAGGCCTGCGCGAAAAGATTCCGGAAATCCGCCGCCGCCAGATCCGTGGTGGTGGCCAGGCCTGTGCGGATGCCCTTGGAGTCGGCACGGAGCACGCGCACGCCGAGGCCGCCCCGCTTGCTCACCGTGAGGTCCTCCAGAGCCCCGTTCTGCACCTTGGCCTTGCGACTGCGCGACACCGAGAGAAAGGCTTCCGCGCCCTCCGCGCCCAGGCTCATGGCGTGCCGGATGCCCTCCTGGAGGCGGCCCTCGAGGGCTTCGGGAATGAAGGTGGTGAATGGGGTAGCCATATTGGGATCTCAATGCAAAAAGAAAACTGATTCACCACGAAGACACGAAGACACGAAGTTGCCTGTCAAATAACCACGCGCCGGTGTAGTTCAAAGGCACTTGAACCTGACGCTCGATTGAGAGACCCCGCGCAGTGAGTTCATGCACCAACGCGGATTCGTAGATCCGTTCAAGCAGACCTGGCCCAAGCTCCCGGTGAACGTGGAACCCAGCATCCACAACCTCCCGCGCCTTGGCTTCCAGTTCTTCACCCAGGTCCCACACAGCCGTGCCCTTTCATTATTCCTTTTCTTCCTTCTTCTTTGTTCGTGTCTTCGTGTCTTCGTGGTGAATCTTTTAATCTCTTCCTCAAAGCACACTCGGCAAGGGTTCGGCAGTGCCGCCGACGACGAGGGCGGGGCAGAAGATGGTGGGGAGGGCGTCGCTCACGGGCACGCCCTGGCCGTCCTTGCCGCAGGTGCCGATGTCGAAGTGGTGCAGGTCGCTGCCGATGCGGGTGAGGCCCCGCAGTACCTCGGGCCCACAGCCACTGAGGGTGGCGTTCTTCACGGGATAGAGCGCCACGCCCTTTTCCACCCAATAGCCCTCGGTCACCTGGAACACGAAGTTGCCGGTGACCGTGTCCACCTGGCCGCCGCCCATGCGCTTCACCAGCAGGCCGCGATCCAGGTCGCGGAGGATGGCCTCGGGGGCCTCGCTGCCGGCGGCCAGGAAGGTGTTGCGCATGCGCGGGATGGGCAGGTGGCGGTAGCTCTCTCGGCGGCCGTTGCCGGTGGGTTCGGTATCCATTTTCCGCGAGGTTTTCCGTGACTGCAGGTAGGCCTTGAGGATGCCGTTCTCGATGAGTACCACGCGACTCACGGGATGACCTTCGTCATCGATGGCCTGGCTGCCGCGCTTGTGGGGCAGGGTGCCATCGTCGATGATCGTCACGCCCGTCGCGGCCACCTGCTGGCCCAGCTTGCCCGCGAAGGCGCTCATGCCGGCCAGGGCGAGATCGGCCTCGAGGCCGTGGCCGCAAGCCTCGTGGATCATGGTCCCGCCGGCGCTGCTGCTCAGCACCACCGGGAACGTGCCGGCGGGCGCGGGCTTCGCGTCGAGGGCCTGCATGGCCAGGCGCACGGCCTCGTGCACCATGCCCTGGACGGCTTCCGCTGTGAACAGTTCGAAGCCGCGGGTCTCGCCCAGGGCCTGATAGCCCGTCTGCAACTGCGTCCCATCACCCGCCGTGACATTGGCGCGCAGCACCACCTGGGTGCGGTGATCCTCGGTGATGCGACCCCGCCAGGCGCCCGCTACTGGTTCCGCCGCGCCGATCCAGACCCGCTGGGTGCTGTCGCCGTAGCCCACCGAGACTTGCTTCAGGGCGCCGGGGCGCAGGATCTCCGCCTGCTCACGGGCCATGGTCTCAGCGCGGCGCACCAGGTCAACCTTGTCCGCCAGGGCCACCGAGCCTGGATCCTGCATGACCGGACTGGGCGTGGGGTGTGACTTCACCTCCAGAGCGGGAATCTCCGCTGGAGTCCCCGTGCCCGGCGCGGCGAGGGTGCGAGCGGCCTCCAGGAGTTCATCCAGGCTTGGGGCGATGAGATCGGCGAAGCGGGTGGTTTCGCCCTCCATGAGGCGCAGGCTGGCGCCGAAGGTCTCCGCGGCCAGCACGTCCTCCATGCGGCCGTCATCCATGCCCAGGGCATGGGCGCGGCGCCGCTCCACGAACACTTCGCCGTAGTCGCCGCCGCGGCTGAGCAGGGCGGCCAGGACGTCGCGCAGCTGGGCGGCGCTGAAAGGTGCAGGCATGATCGGTCTCCAGGTCCGCGCGCGGCGGACCCTCCAGTCTGCCAGAAGGGCGTCTGCGGACCTCTCGATGATTCCGGAGAGCTCCCTGCCGTCGTTGTGGATCACCAGGTCCGCATGCAGCGCCCGCTCGGGCGCCGAGGCCTGGGCCCGCAGACGGGCCAGGGCCGCGGCCCGGTCCAGCCCATCCCGAGCCATCACCCGCGCCAGACGCAGTTCCTCGGGTGCGTCCACGGTCCAGAAGGCATCGAAGTGGTGAGTCTTCCCCCGCTCCACCCAGAGGGCTGCGTCCAGCACCGCGCCCTGCGTCGAACTGGACAGGGCGCGGAGGCGGTCATCGCGCAGGGCCTCGATGCGCGGGTGCAGGATGGCGTTGAGCCGAGCCCGGGCGGCAGCGTCCGCGAAGACGTGGGCGGCCACCCATGGACGGTTGAGGGTTCCGTCGCCTTGCAGGCAGACGGGGCCAAAGGCCTCGACTACCTCGCGCAAACCTTCGCTCCCCGGTGCCACGGCTTCCCGGGCCAACTCGTCCGCGTCGATGACGGACCAGCCCAGCGCCGCCAACCGCGCGGCGACGAAGCTCTTTCCCGCGGCGATGCCGCCGCTGAGGCCGAGCAGGGGAAAGGGGGTGGCATGCACGACTGGGATCTCCCATGGACATTGTGACTGCAGGCCAGGAGTGGCGTGGAACTCAGTCCGGTTCTGGCCAAGCAGGGCAGGGACTACTCCCGGTCAGCCACGCCCTATCCAATCCTACCGGGCCCCTCTACACTGAACCGTTGGACTTCCCGCCTTGAGGTTTCATGAAAGACGACGCCGCCGAACAGGCCATGGATCTCTCCCAGCTGGAAAAGCCAGTGCTCGAGCTGGAGGCCCAGATCCGGGCCATGGAGATGGACCCGGCCCAGACCAAGGAGCGGGAGAAGCTGGAGAAGAAGCTCGACAAGCTGAAGGCCGACCTCTTCACGCACCTGACGGACTGGCAGCGGGCCCAGCTGGCGCGCCACCCCAAGCGCCCCTACACGCAGGACTACCTGGAGCGCATCTGTGAGCGCTTCGACGAGCTGCACGGCGACCGCCGCTTCGGCGATGACGCCGCCATCGTGGCCGGCATGGGCTGGATCGAGGGCAACGCCGTCATGATCATCGGCCAGCAGAAGGGCCGGGATACCAAGCAGAAGATCCTGCGCAACTTCGGCATGCCCAAGCCCGAGGGCTACCGCAAGGCCCTGCGCCTCATGAAACTGGCGGAAAAATTTCAGCGGCCCATCCTCTGCCTCATCGACACGCCGGGCGCCTATCCCGGGGTCGATGCCGAGGAGCGCGGCCAGGCCGAAGCCATCGCCCGGAACCTGCTGGAGATGGCCAAGCTCGAAGTGCCCGTGGTGGCCGTGGTCATCGGTGAGGGCGGCAGCGGCGGGGCCCTGGCCCTGGGCGTGGCCGACCGGGTGCTGATGATGGAGAACGCCATCTATTCCGTGATCTCGCCCGAGGGCTGCGCCTCCATCCTGTGGAAGGATGCCAGCCAGGCGCCCAAGGCCGCCGCGGCGCTCAAGCTCACGGCCCCCCACCTGCTGGAGCTGGGCATCATCGATGGCATTGTGAAGGAGCCCCTGGGCGGGGCCCATTCGAATTTCGACGCGGCGGCCACGGCCCTGAAGGAGGCCATCATCGAGGCCTTCTCCGAACTCTCGGAACTCTCCGCCGAGGAGCTGGTGGAGGAGCGGTACCAGAAGTTCGCCCGCATGGGCAGCGTGGGCTGAAGTGGCGGCCACGCCTTGGCGCATCCGTCGGGAGCTGCCGGCGGGACCAGCGCCCTGGAAGGCCATGGCCGAGGCCTGGGCGCTGGAGCCACGCCTGGCTCGGCTGGCTTGGCTGCGGGGCGCGGACCGGCCCGAGGCGTTGGCCTGGCGGCTGGACCCCACCTGGGCGCGCAGCACGGATCCCCACCTGCTGCCGGGTGTGGACGCGGCCGTGGCCCGCATCCGCCGGGCCATCGAGAACCACGAACGCATCGTGGTCTATGGTGACTACGACGTGGACGGCGTCACCGCCACGGCGCTGCTGGTGCGGGCCTTGGAGAAGCTGGGCGCGGAAGTCTCCTTCTTCATTCCCAACCGGTTCTCGGACGGCTACGGCCTGCATCTGGACTGCATCCAGGAGCTGAAGGCCACCCGCGCTCCCCACCTGCTCATCTCGGTCGATTGTGGTGTCCGCAGCGTGGCCGAGGTGCAGGCCAGCGCCGAGCTGGGCCTCGACTGGGTGATCACGGATCACCACGCCCTGGGCGCGGAGCTGCCGCCCGCCTGCGCCGTGGTGCATCCCCACCTGGACGACTATTCCAACCGCTTCCTGGCGGGCGTGGGGGTCGCCTTCAAGCTGGCCCAGGCCCTGCTCGGCGCCGTGCCCCATCCCATTGGCGCCGATGCCGCCTTCCTGGACGGCCTGCTCAAGCTCGTGGCCATCGGCACCGTGGCGGACGTGTTGCCCCTGATGGATGAAAACGCCTTGCTGGTGCGGCGCGGCTTGCAATCCCTCGGCGGCAGGAACGGCCCGGGACTGGCGGCCCTGCTGCGGGCCGCGAAAAAGGAAGGGGCGCTGGGCGCCCAGGATATCGCCTTCGGCCTGGCGCCGCGGCTCAACGCCGTCGGCCGCATGGGGGGCGCGGAGGATGCCGTCCGCCTGTTGTTGACGCGGGATGAGGCGGAAGCCGAACGGCTCATGGTTCGCGTGGAGGCCCTCAACCAGGAGCGCCGCGTCATCCAGCAGGAGCTGGCGGCCCGCCTGCCGCAACCCGATGGCGGCGCTTTCGATCTGGTGCTGGACGCCTCGGCTCACAAGGGCGTCATCGGCATCGTCGCCGGCCATCGCATGCGCGCCAGCGGCCGGCCCTCGGGCGTCTGCACCGTGGTGGAGGGCGTGGCCCAGTGCAGCCTGCGCGCGCCGGAGGGCTACGATCTGGGCGAGCTGCTTGGCCTGGCTCAGCCTTTCATCCTGGGCGGTGGCGGCCACCGGGCCGCTGCGGGCCTCAGCTTCGACGTGGCCCGCTTCGCCTTCGTGCGCCAGGCCCTGCAGCGGGGCGCGGAGATCCAGGCCGCCGGTCGGGAAAGGCCGCCCCTGCTGCTGGACGGCGGTCCCGATGAGCTGCCCAACGATGCGGACCTGGCGCGGCTGGAGCCCTTCGGCCAGGGTTTCGCACCGCCCCTGGCGAAGCTGGAGGGCGGGGTTGCCTCGGCGGCGGTTTTCGGTGCGGACCACTGGAAGCTGCGGCTGACGGGCCTGCCCGATCCCCTTACCTGGTTCGCCAATCCTGACCGGCCCATCCAACCGCGTCCGGGCGAGCGCCTCTGCGTGGCCGCCCTGCCCCAGGGCAGCGCCCGCTGGGGCCGGTCCTGGCTCGTGGAAGCGGTCCTGGGGGAGGCGGCCCCTTGAGCGTCGCCACCCTGCTCCAGGACCTGCCTCCCGCCCGGGACCCGCTCTGGCGGAGGCTGGGTCTGGTCCTGATGGTGGGCACCTTGGGCTTCACTTTACGGTTCATGTTGCGGGGTACCGATGGCATGCCGAGCCGCATCGTGGGCGGGGATCCGCTCTTCGGCGAGGGCACCCGCGGCAGCGTAGGCACGCTCACGGAGCAGCTGGGGCCCAATCGCATGCTGCTCTCCTACAAGACCATCGAAGGCTCCGAAGAGGATCTGCGACTCGAGCAGGTGACGGGCCGCCTGGACGAAGCGACGGGAGAGTGGCGCCTGCTCTCGCCGAAGGCCCGGCGCCAGGCGGGGATCTGGACCCTGCAGGGGCCCATGGAGCTCGGCGTCATGAAGCCCGGCACCCAGGACCTGCTGGGCCGCGGGCGCATCGAGCAGGAGGGCCCGGCCATCCGCTGGACCCTGGGCGAATGGGAAGGCCTGGCGCCCCTGCGTTGGGAATCCCTGGAAGGATCCACCCGGGGCACCTGGAACCTGCCCGCGGGGTGGCATCGGGACCTCGATGGCCGTCTGCGCGTGGAGCATGGTCCCGTGCGCTGGCAGGCCCCCGCGGATGCCCCCGCCGTGGCCACGCTGCAGTCCATGGACGCAGAGCGCCTCTGGGCTGCCCCGGGCTTCCTGACGGGTCATCTGGAGGGCGTGAAGGCCCACCTGGCCGAGGGCTCCCTGCGTGCCTCCGTGGCGGACCTGTCGCCCGATACCATCACCTGGCCCGGTCCCCTGTCCTTCGAAAGGTCCGATGGCTGGCACGGGGAGGCCCAGGGCGGCATCGCGCCAAGGCCCTTGCCTGGCGCCACTTTCCAGCAGGTGGAACTCCGCGCGTTCCGGGCGCGCCGCAGCCTGCCCGACGGGGAGGAGCAGCTCTCCACCGAGGGTGCCCGCTGGACGCCGGCGGGCCTGCGCTTAGAGGGCAACGTTATCTGGGATCAGCCCGCGGAGGGCCAGCGCCTCACCCTCAAGGCCCCCCGGGTGCTCATGCGCGAAGCCCCCGGCAAGGACCTGCCGGAAACCCTGCCCGTGGGCCATGCGGTGGCGGAGGGCCAGGCCATTCTCAATTGGGGCCGCCGCACGCTGTCCTCACCCCGCATCGACGTCGAGCGCGCTACTCGGCGCTGGAAGCTCCAGGGGCCGGTCCTGGGCCGCAGTGAGGATGGCACCTTCACCGGGGGCGCGGGCCAGGGCGATCCGCGCTCCTGGACCATCGAGGGCCCCGTGCAGGTGAACCTGTTCTCTGGCGGCAACCTGCGCGGCGCCAAGCTGGTCTGGGAGGACGCGCTCTGGACCCTCACGGGCCGGCCCGCTGCCTGGAGCCGCCTGCGGGAGCGTCTGTCAGGTCCCCGCATTCTGCGGAAGGGCGAAGTGGTGAGTTTTCCTGAGGGTCTCAATGGCACCCTGGCCGCGGCCGATGGGGATCTGTTCCTGCGGGCCGAGCGGGGCCAAAGTGAAACCCAGCGCATCCTCCTCAGTGGGGGCGTGGAGTGCCAGGGCCAGGGTTGGCGGCTGGCCGCGGACAGCGTGACGGTCACCCTGAGCGCAGACCGCTCGGTGAAGCTCGTGCACGCCCAGGGCACCGTCACGCTGCGCGGCCGCCTGGGCGAGGGGCAGGGCGAGGCGCTGGAACTGGAACCGGGCCCCCAGATCGTCCGGTGGCAGGGCAGCGTGCGCGGCAAGGGCACCGGCACGGGATGGTGAGGCCTGAGGCAAAGCATGGCCTCGTGTGTTCTGATAGAACCATGACTGGACCCAACCACTGCCTTGAGGCCCACAACCTCCAGAAGCGCTACGGCGAACGCACCGTGGTCCGGGACGTGAGCCTCAGCGTGGAGATGGGCGAAGTGGTGGGGCTCCTGGGGCCCAACGGCGCCGGCAAGACCACGACCTTCTACATGGTGGTGGGGGTGGAGGCGCCGGATCGGGGGACCATCCACTGGCTGGGTCAGGACGTGACCGCACTGCCCATGCACCGCCGGGCGCGGCTCGGCATCGGCTACCTGGCTCAGGAATCCAGCGTCTTCCGCGGCCTCACCGTGTGGGAGAACCTCATGGCCTTGGGGGAATTGCAGCCCATCCCCAAGGTGGAGCAGAAAGAACGGTGCGAGCGTTTGTTGGCTGAATTCCACCTGGAAAAAGTTCGGGACACCCAGGGCATGAGCCTTTCCGGCGGCGAACGGCGGCGGTGCGAGCTGGCCCGGGCCCTGGTCACCGAGCCGCGCATCATGCTGCTGGACGAGCCCTTCGCCGGGGTGGATCCCAAGTCCGTGCTGGAGATCCAGGGCCTGATCACCGACCTCAAGGCGCGAGGCATCGGCGTTCTTATCACCGACCACAATGTCCGCGAGACCTTGCGGATCGCCGACCGGGCTTATATCTTGGCGGACGGGATGATCATGAAAAACGGCACGCCCAGCGAGATCGCAGAGGACCCGGACATTCGCCGGGTCTATCTGGGCGACCGGTTCAGGTTGGACTGACCCATGGCTGCCGGACCCTTCCTCTCCCAACGCCTGGCCCAGAGCCAGACCCTCGCCCTCACGCCGGCCATGCAGCTGAAGCTGAAGCTGTGGCAGATGAACCTGCAGGAGTTGTCGCAGACCATCGAGCGGGAACTGGAGGACAACCCCCTGCTGGAACTGGCTGAGGATAACGACGAGGTGCCCACCCTCGAAGCCATCGAAGAAGGCCGGGATTCGGATGTCACGGAGGGTTCCGCGGAACAGATGTCCGATGCCGGGGAAGTTCCCGAAGGGACGGACACGATCGATCTCGGGCCCCTGCAGGATGGCGCCGGCGAGATGAATCCCGAGGGTGATCTGGAGAAGTTCACGGAGGAGGGCGTGGCCCAGGTCCAGGAGACTGAACTGGGCGCCGAGAACAGCTGGGACCAGGATCTGCCCCGCACCAGCAACCTGCCCGAGGAAGACCGGCTCTCCTGGGAAGACCGGCTCAGCGCCTTTGAATCCCTGCAGGACCATCTGGTGGCGCAGCTGTACGAGACCCTGGAGAACGACGATCCCCGGGCCGCCCTGGTGGAACGGCTCATCGACCGCATGGATCCCAAGGGTTTCCTGCGCATGGACCCCGATCAGCAATCGCTGGAAGTCACCCCGGCGGCCTTGGCGGCGGACTTGGGCGTCACTGAGGAGGCGGTCCTCGCCGCCGTCGAGGTGCTTCAGGAATTCGACCCCTCGGGCGTGGGTTGTTTCACAGTCAAGGAGTGCCTGCTGCTGCAGCTGCGCCACGCGGGGGCTGAGCCCGACGACCTGGCCGTGCGCATCATCCAGGGCTTCACGGAGCTGCTCTCCCAGCGGGACAGCGCCAAACTGCGCCGGGCCCTGGGTTGTTCCGACGAGGAGCTCTGCCTGGCCATGGAGCAGCTCAAGCATCTCAACCCCTCGCCGGGCCGCGCCTTCGATCCCGAGGGCGAGCGCGTGGTGAAGCCCGACGTGGTCGTGCTCAAGGGCGAAGACGGCAACTGGAAGGTCTACCTCAACGACGAGGGTCTGCCCCGCCTGAAGGTGAACGGCGAGTACCAGCGTTTCATGGCCTCCAGTGAGGCCAAGTCCGACAAGGATTTCATCCGGGAGCGATTCCGGAGCGCCCGGGACTTCATCCGGGGAGTGGAGGACCGGAACCGCACCGTGCTGCGCGTCTCGGCCCAGATCGTGGACCTGCAGAAGGAATTCATCGAGCACGGCATCGAGAGCCTGCGCCCAATGGTGCTGCGCGACGTGGCTGAGGCGACGGGTTTCCATGAAAGCACCATCAGCCGCGTGGTGAAGGCCAAAACCATCCACACGCCCCAGGGCCTCTTCGACCTGAACTACTTCTTCTCGGCCCGTCCCAAGGAATCCGACATCTCCGCCACCGTGGTAAAACACCGGATCAAGGCCTTTGTCTCGGCGGAAGACATTGCCAAGCCCTTGTCCGACGAGGCCATCGCGGGCCTGCTTGAGCGGGATGGCATCAAGGTGGCCCGCCGCACGGTGAACAAGTACCGGGAGGAATTGAAGATTCCACCCGCCTCCCAACGCCGGCGCCGATGATCGTGCCGGACCCACTCATTCCGGGCCGACCGGCCCCTTTCAGGAGCACCCCATGAAGGTCAACTATACCGGCCGCCACATGGAGCTCACCGAGCCCTTGAAGCAGTTCACGAAAGAGCGGCTGGACAAGATGGCCACGTACCTGGACGACATCATCGACGTCCACGTGATCCTCAGCGTGGAGAAGCACCGCCACTCGGCCGAGATCACGCTGAAGACACGCGCCAGCGCCTTCGTGGCCTCGGCCACCACCGACGACATGTATGCCAGCATCACCCAGGCCATCGAAAAACTGGACGGGCAGGCCCACAAGCTACAGGACAAGCGGAACACCCGACCCCACGAGAGTGTCAAGGCCGTGGTCGACGAGGAATAGGCTGAAAACCTGCGGTTTTCAGGTAGAAGGCCCCGCGTCGCGGGGCCTTGCTATTCTGGAGCCTGGAGCCTGACATGCCTGATCCCACCCATCTCTATGCCCCCAAGACCAGTACCGACCCCACCCAGGTCTGCGAAAAGTGCCGTTGTCCGTACACCCTGGATCATTTTCAGCACGGCGTGGAGGGGCAGGAATGCGTCTGCCGCCGCTGCCTCCAGGTGATGGGGTACCAGGTCAAGTGATGCCTGCGACTCTCGCCACGCCGGAGGCGATCCTGGGCGAAGCCCTGGAGGGCCGCCGCATCTCCGCGGCCGAGGCCTTGGTGCTCCTGGAAGGGGCGGAATTGACTGATCTCGCCGTGGCGGCCACCGCCGCCCGGGACCGCCACAACGATCCGAAGCGGGTCAGCTACGTCATCGATCGCAACGTGAACTACACGGACGTCTGCAACGTGTACTGCACCTTCTGCGCCTTCTACCACAAGCCCGGCGACAGCCGCGGCTACGTGCTCACGAAGGAGCAACTGAAGCAGAAGGCCGAGGAGACCAAGGCCATCGGTGGCACGGGCTTCCTGCTGCAAGGCGGGGTGAACCCGGATCTGCCCTGGGCCTACTACCTGGACCTGGTCCACTACCTCCACCATGACCTGGGCATCTGGGTCCACGGCTTCTCGCCGGTGGAGATTCAGATGATGGCGAAGCTGAGCGGCCAGACCCTGCGCAAGACCATCGCGGACCTGCGCGAGGCGGGCCTCGGTTCCATCCCCGGGGGCGGTGCGGAGATCCTGGTGGACCGTATCCGCAAGAAGATCGCGCCGCTGAAGGGCGGCCGGGAGAAGTGGCTGGAGGTCATGGAAGCCGCCCATGAAGAAGGCATGAAGACCACGGGCACCATGATGTTCGGCATCACCGAGACCCTGGCGGAGCGCATCGACCACCTCCAGGTGCTGCGCGACCAGCAGGACAGGGCCCTGGCGCGCAACAACGCCACTGGAGGGAGCGGCGGCTACACGGCCTTCGCCGCCTGGCCCTTCCAGAGTGGGCACACGCCCTGGGAAGGCAAGGTGCCGAAGCCCACCGATGTGGAGTACCTCCGCACCATCGCCGTGACGCGCATCTTCCTGGACAACTTCGCGCACGTCCAGAGTTCGTGGGTCACCATGGGCCGCAAGACCGGCCAGCTGGCCCTGCACTATGGCTGCGACGACATGGGCAGCCTCATGCTCGAGGAGAACGTCGTCAGCGCCGCGGGCACCTGCTACAGCGTGAACCAGGACGAGATGACCCGCATGATCCGCGCCGCCGGTTACGAACCCTGGCAGCGGGACAACATTTACGGCGAGGTCCCGGTCTGAACCGCCATCAGGCCGGGCCTCCCGAAACGTCCAGTCAACCAAAGCCGGGCCATGAGGCTCCACGGATGACCATGAGTGCCTCGAACCGCTCCAAGATCCTCAGCATGCTGCTGCTGCTTGCGGCGCTGGGGGCAGTGCTCTCGCTGGCCCGGCTGGGCTTTCTGGCGGGCTTCGAGGGGTGGCACGGCCTGCGGGATGGCGATACCTGGCGCTCGCTCTACCTGGGCCTGAAATTCGATCTGCGGCTGGCGGCGATCCTGGTGATGCCAGCCTGGCTGCTGCTGAGCGCCGGGGCTCCTGAACCGGGACTTGCCACCTGGCGCAGCCGACTGGCCCCCTGGCTTCTGGCCGCCGCCCTCGCGGCCTACGTGGCCATGGTGCTGGTGGCCATGGTGGACGACCGCGCCGCGCGGCCCATCCTTGTAGCCTTCCTGCTGCTGGCGGCGGGCTACCGCTTCGGCACGCCCGGGCACGGCCTCTCGTCCCGCAGCGGCCGCTGGCTCTGGGCCGCCTTCGCGGCCTGCCTCATTGCCCTGCTGATCTTCGGCTACCTGGTGGATGCGGGCAGCTACGGCTACATCCACACGCGCCTTAACGGCACGCTCCTGATGTTCCTGGACAATGCCACCACCAGCTTCCGGATGATGTGGGAAAGCTACCCCTTCGGCCGCCTGGCCCTGGCACTCGTGCTGTTCACCTCCGCGTCCCTCTGGGGCCTCCAGCGCCTCGTGCGGGGATTGGCCGGACTGCGATTCGCACCCTGGGCGAGACGGACAGTCAATGTCGCCTTCACTTTTGGCCTGCTGATCCTCATGTGGGCCAAGTGGAGCGCCTATCCGCTGCGCTGGTCCGAGGCCTTCGAGGCCAAGCAGAGCTTTCACGCGCACCTGGCCCTGAATCCCATCCTGTTCTTCCTGGAAACGCGGGAGGACATGGACGGGGGCTTCGACCTGGACCAGGTGAAGGCCACCCAACCGGCCATGGCCGAGTACTTCGGCATTCCCATCCAGTTAGACGACCAGGGCCTGCCCACTCTGCGGCGCCACCAGGACCCCCGCCCCCGGCTCCAGGGCCAGCCCAACATCGTCCTCATTCAGCTGGAGAGCCTGGCGGGCTTCAAGACCGGCGCCCTGGGCAATCCCCTGAAGCCAACGCCCTACCTGGATGAACTGGCCGCCAAAGGCATCTTTTTCGACCGCTTCCACGTGGCCATGGAGAACACCAGTCGCTCCATGTTCGCCACGCTATTCGGCATTCCGGACGTGAGCTCGGTCCAGAACGCCACCCGGAATCCGCTGCTGCTCGATCAGCATTCGGCCCTGAGCGTATTCGCCCACTACCGCAAAGCCTACTTCCTGGGCGGCAGCGCCAACTGGGCCCAGATGCGGGGCATCCTGAAGAACAATTTCAAGGATCTGAAGCTGTACGAAGAGGGCTTCTTCAAGGGGCCCAAGGTCGACGTGTGGGGGGTCTGCGACGCGGACCTGCTGCTGGAGGCCGAAGCAGTGCTGGAGCGAGAACAGGCACCCTACTGGGCCTACATCCAGACGAGCGGGAACCATCCGCCCTTCACCATCCCCGGGCACCTGAAGGATTTCCACAAAGACTTCAAACCCCAGGCGGAGCTGGAGCGCGCGGGTTTCGTGGACAACGAGGAGTACAACGCCGTCCGCCTGATGGACTACAGCCTGCGCAAGTTCTTTGAGAAGGCGGAGCGGAGCCCGGGCTTCGCCAACACCGTCTACGTGCTCTGGGCCGACCACGGCATTCCGCGCGGCCTTGTGGACAAGCGCTTCGGCGACCTGGCCCTGGGCGTGCACCACATTCCCTGCCTCATCTACGCGCCAAAGTTGTTGCAGCCCGAGCGCATCTCCACCCTCGGTACCCAGATGGACCTGCTGCCCACGCTGGCCTCGCTGCTGGGCCGCCCCCTTGATCATCAGACCTTGGGCAAGGATCTGCTGGATCCCGCCTGGTCCGGCAAGGCCGCGGCCTTCACCTTCACCACCTTCCGCCGGCCCGCGCGGGTCGGCCTGATCCAGGGCGACTGGTACGTGAACATCGAGCCCGGGGGCCGCTCGGCCCTCTACCGCCTGGACGAGCCCACGCCGCGGGATCACAGTGGCGAGGAGCCCGAGCGCGCACGCGCCATGACCCACCTGGGCCAGGGGTTCCATCAGTGGTCGAAGTTCCTGCTGTCCCACAACAAGCCCATCGCAAAGCCCATCGGGAGGCAGCCATGAAGCGCTGGATCCTGCCGTACTGTTGCGCCGCCGCGACCCTGCTGATCGTGGGCCTGCCCCTGCGCACGCGCCTGGATGCGCCCCGCCTGGGCGCCCCGGCCATCGTGCCCGCCGGGAAATCCTTCGAGGTGGAATTCGTCACGAGCCTGCCCTTCGTGCCCTGGCGCTTCGCAGCGGCTGCGGTGGAGCGGCAGTGGGGGTTCAAGCTTGAAACCGGGCAACGGCGCATCCTCGGGCACCGCCGTCAGGGGAACCGCTACGTCATCACCCTGGCCGATCCCACGCCTGTGGAGGGTGCCTTGCGGAGGCCCGTGGACGGGCTCGAACACTGGGGGCAGGGGAACCTATCCGACCAGTTGACGTTGGTGCACGCGGCCTGCTTTCCGAACACAGGCAAGGAAGCCGTCCTCGAGCACTTCGTCGATGAGATGGCCGTCCTGCGACCCCAGGCCTTCCTGGCCTCCGGAGACATGGCCTACGATTCCAACGACGAGTGGTACCGCTTCCTGCTGAGCCAGTTCCGGCGCCTGGAGGCCCTGGGCATTCCTGTCATCGCCTGCCCGGGCAACCACGAGCGGGGCGGCTGGGCCCGCTTCCTCACCCACTTCGGCCCCCGCACCACGCATCGGGTGGACTTCGGTCCTTTCGCCGTGCTCAGCCTCGACTCGGCCCACGGCCGTGATCGCCTCACACCCAGCCAGGTCCACTGGTTCCGGGAGCAACTGGACACCCTGGACGGCCGCGTGCCCCTGGTCCAGATGCACCACCCGACCTTTCCGCCCGGGCCCGCGCTCCACGGCGACGGGGACAAAAGCGGCGGGCCGCTGTTCGGCTACCGGGACGCCTTCGTCAGGCTCTGCCTGGAGCGGCAGGTGCCTATCGTGCTCACGGGGCACTGGCACCAGGATGCCGTGTTCGATTCGACGGGCCGGTTCCGGGACGACACGCCTGATTTCCCGGGCACCAAGTTCGTGGTGACCACGGCCCTGGGCGATGCGCCCCGGCGCGTGACGCGCTGGCCCTTCAAGAACAATGGCTACCGCATCCTCACCTTCGACAAGGGCCGGCTCCTCCGCTACACCCAGGATCTGCCCGGGATGGCCAGCCCCACGCCCATCGCCAGCACCCCTTCGGGCACGTGGCTCGGGAAGGCCCCCCGATGAACGCGATCTGGCTCTTCCTCTACCTCGGCTGCCTGATCCAGATGCTCACGCAGTACCGCCTGGACCTGAACCACCCGGCCACCCTGCTCATGGCCCTGCCGATCCTGGCGCTGCCCCTGCTGGACCGGCTCTGTCGACTCCTGCCCTGGCTGCTGGGCAAGACCGCCCTGCGCGTGGCCGGAGTGCTGGCCCTGCTGAGCGCCCTGGCCCTGGCCCGGAGCCTGAACCTGGGCTTCTGGGACACCCGCCACCTGGGGCTGGCCGCGCTCTGCGCGCTGCTGGGCCTGGGCCTGCTGCTGGTGGTCCGCTCGGTCCCCCGGGAGGGCGCCTCATTCGGACTCTGGCTCTGGATCGCGGCCTGGCTGTTTGCGGCCAGCTGGCATCCCGTGATGACTTTTATCGGCGCGGGTCTTTCGGCCTGCCTGGGCGGATTCAACCGCTGGCCCGAAGGCCAGCCCCTGGTGCCCGCCACCCGCCGCCTCGGCCCCTTCTGGGCGATGACGCTGCTGGGCCTGGTGGTGTCCAAGCCCTGGTTCGATTTCAACCTGGAGAGCACCTGGGCGCCGGTTCTGGCCCTCTTCGCCCTGGCGGTGGGTGTCGCTGGTCGCCCCTGGATTCAGAAGCGGCTGGAGCGCCTGCCCAGCGCGGTGCCCCTGAGCCTGCTCGCCCTGGCCTTCGTCCTGTATCCCTCGGCCTGGGCCCTCGCCTGGGGCGCCGAGGTGGGGCTTTGCTGGGGCGCGCTGTGGCCCCGGCTGGCCCGGCCCCTGTCCCTGACGCGCGCCAGCCTGGGCTTCGTGCTCGGTCTGCTGGTGTCTTACGCCCTCCACTCCAACCTGGGCGTCCCCTTCCTGCGGCGGATGCTGTGGTGGGGCAGCTGAGCCACCGGTATGGTTGATGAGCGAAGGACGGGCCTTTCACTGAGTGCTGAGTTGGGTTGACGAACACCGCCGGGAACTAAGAGTTCCAATCCTGGGCCGGGTCAGAACGGGGCGATTGAAATCCCTATCCATTTGCCTGGGTATGTGGATGACATTGGCTCATGTCTCGTCGGGGTCAGCCCAGAATTGTGTTATTTAGACTCAGTCTAATCAGCTATTCTCCCGTCAAGCCGTTAAGGAGGTAGACCATGCCGCACGCGGGTCATCTGGCCAATCTTGCCATCCTCACTGCGGCGATCCTGATGACCCAGGCGCCGACCGCGACGCTTGCTCCCCGCCCGGCCGCAGTTCCAGCTTGGGCCCTCTCGCCCAACAATAATTTCATTTTTAGACCCGACAGCTTCGCCCTTCCAGGGGCAGAATTCGATCTCACCGGTCCAATGAACGTTTCGATGGGAGGGTCCTCCGCCGCCTGGAAGCTCAACAGTGGCGGAAGCATCACGCTGGCGCTGCCGCCCAAGGCAGGCGCGGAAGTGCTGGTCGTGACGGTGACCGGCAACTGGAACGGGCATTCCAGCGGGTTCCGGATATGGCTTCAGCAGGATGCCCAGCCCGTGCAGTACACCCACCGGAACGATGGTTTTGACGCCTTCCAGTACAGCCATGCCCTTGTCTTGAGAGGGGCGGGGAAGGTCCACGTGAGGCTCTTTGGGGATGTTGTAGCCCCTTTCACCATCCAGTCCATCCAATTGTTCTGGGTGAAGGGAGCCTGACCATGCTGAACGCAGTCTCTCCCGCCAAAGCCCTGCTTCTCACCGCTGGCCTGGCCATGGCCGCTGGCCAGGGCACCCAAGCCCAATCCTCCGTCAAGGGTTCCGCCGTCCTGACCAAGCCGAATCCCACCGCGGTGGCCCACATCAGCAGCGTCGGCGCCGGGGAAAGTCCGGATGTCGGGGCGGCCCGGAAGCAGCTTGCCCTTTCGGTGAAGGGGATCGCCACCTTCCTAGGCCGAACCCAGATCCCGGCCGGCGGCCTACTTCCGGGGGGAGCCATCATTAAAGACGGTATCGTGGGGGCCCACGCGGGCGCCGACGGCGCTAATTGGCGTCTCAGTAGCGGCACCCCCACGGACGCCTCCCTGCCAGTGCCGACCGGCACGACCCATGCGGTGGTGGTGGCGACCGGATTTACCGACTACGACTCGGCTTGGATCGGCATCGGGGGTGACCGGCGACTTCCTCTCCCCGACAGCAGGAAGGCCGTCTCGGTGAACGGGGTCATCAATGGGGCCGCTGGTGCGTTCACTGTGTCCGGAGGAACCCTGAAGTTCGGTTTTTCGATGTCCCATGACGGCGCCTATCGAGAGCAGAAACGGCTTTGCGTGACATCGCTGACGGTCTATTCCTTTTTGGTCAAGTAGGCGGGCGAAGGCGGGGAAACGAAACCGGGTTCCCACCCTCCTCGTCGTGAAAGAACCAGTGCGGGTCCCCGGTCGGCGGCCGCCACCGTCGCCTGCTCCGTGACCCAAATCGGGGTGTCGGTGCTGGCGACTATCCGCCAGGAAGGCGGGTTGGACCGTCGGCAACGCCGATGGCCCCGCAGTGGTGGGGCATAGGAGGTGACCGAGTCAATCCCGGCGCCATCCATGGTCCGAGTCCCTTCGCCGGCAAACGGCACTGGTGCGCCAGGCCCGGCGCCGTTGGCATCGCATTGGTGGAGGCGGTGACATTGACCTCGCGCAGCGTGGTCTTCCACGTGTTGAAGACATCGTGGGTGCGGCCGCTATCCATCCGATGATCATCGCCATAAAGATCCCGAATGGGCCTGACTGCACACTACGTATTGCTACCGCAGCGCTGCGATCAGCAATTCCGCCAGGGGCCGGATGCGCCCGGGTTCGCTGAGGTAGGCGCCGCGGGCGGCCACCAGGCGGGCGGAGGAACGGCCCAGCACGAGGGTTTCCACCAGGCCGTGGGCGCGCAGCGTTCCGCCGGTCTGGACCAGGTCCACGATGGCATCCGCCAGGCCCAGCAAGGGCGCCAGTTCTGCGCTGCTGCTGAGGGGTACGAGTTCGGCGGTGAGGCCTTCCCGGGTGAGCCAGGCCTCGGTGGCCTTGGGGAACTTGGTGGCCAGGCGCAGGTGGGGCTTGGCGCGGAGGGCGTCCAGGGGGACGCCTTCCCGGGCGCAGAGCGAGAGCCGGCAGGCACCGAAACCCAGATCCGCCAGTTCGAGCAGGTCCATGTCCATCTCGTCCAGGGTGTCCGAACCCACGATGCCCAGGGCAGCCACTCCGGCCGCCACGTAGCGCGGCAGGTCCGCACCCTTGAGCAGCAGGGCCGACACGCCCGGCGTGGCCGTGGGAATGCGCAGCACGCGGGACTTCAGCGCCTCGGCGTCCAGCGCGAGTTTGGTACCCGCCAGCTTCGGCACCAGCTCGTCACCGAGCCGGCCCTTGGGAAAGGCGATGAGGAGCGCGGAGTGTGTCATCGGGGCTCCTCGAAGAGGTCGGGCCGCGTTTCGGCCAGATCCAGGAGGCGCGACAGGCGCACGCAGAAGCCCGCCGCCTGCCAGGGGCGGCCCAGGCCCGGGAAGAGGCGGTCATAGCGGCCGCCCGCGGCCAGTTCCTGCTGGGCGCCCGGGGCCCAGAGGCGCAGGGTGGGCCCCGTGTAGAAGTCCAGGCCGGCCACGTCCGCGAGATCCACCCGCAGTTCCAGGTTGGGCGGCAGCAGGGGCAGCAGGGCCTTGAGGGCGCGGTCCATCTGGTCCCGTTCGTCCTTCAGCAGCTCCGCATAGGGGCTGGCTTCCAACGCGACCAGGGTGCCGGGGCCGTCCAGTTCCGCCAGCAGCGCCTCGGCATGGGCCGTGAGTCGGGAAGCGGCAGGATGGCCGTCCAACACCTCGCGCACCCGGTGGGGCGAACGCCGGGAGAGGGCCGCCACCACGGCGTTGGCAAGATCCGCTGACAGGCCTTCCGTTTCCAGGGGACGGCGCACCAGGGCCGCGTTGCCCAGATGCAGGATGGCGCTCTTCAGGCCGAGGACGCCAGGAATGGCCATGAGCAGCCGGGCCAGTTCCACGTCGGCTTCGCCCGAAGGCTCACCCTCAGGCTGGATGCGCTCGCAGCCCACCTCGAAGCGCTCCACGGCCTCCCAGGGCTGGGCAGGACGGCGGAACACCGCGCCGGCATAGGAGAGGCGGGGCGGCGGCGCGGGAAAGCCCTTGGCCAGCAGTCCGGCCAGGGCCACGGTGAAATCCCAGCGCAACGCCACCAGGTCGTCGCCGTCGAAGAAGCGGAGGGCCCCATCGGGAGCGGGTTCCCGCAGCACCAGGGAGGGATGCAGCTCGCGGTACCCATGGGCCTCGAGCAGGCCCATGAGGGCGTCCTCCCAGCGGCGCAGCCGCGCGGCGGAGCCGAAGAGCAGGTCGGGAAAGTGCGGGGTGCGGACGGGCATCAGGAAGTCCCTCCGGCCCGGTCCCCGTGCCGACGCTGGAGCACCGCCACTACGTCGAGCAGGCTCGCGCCTTTCTCCAATAGCAGCAGGTCCAGGTGGAAGAGCAGGTCGGCGGCTTCGCCCAGGAAGGCCTCGCGATCATCGTTCTTGGCGGCCAGAATCACTTCGCCAGCCTCTTCCACCACCTTCTTGGCGATGCGGTCCACGCCCTGGGCGAACAGTTTCTGGGTGTAGCTGCCGGCGGGATCCGCGCTTTCCTTGCGAGTGCGGAGCAGGGCCTCCAGCCGGCCCAGCCAGGGCAGGGTGGGGGGCCAGGGGCCAATGGTCTGGTCTCCTTCGGCGGTGGCATCGAAGCAGCTGTCGGTGCCCCGGTGGCAGCTGGGGCCCTCGGGGTCAGCCAGGATGAGGAGGGCATCGGCATCGCAGTCGGGGCGGAGCTGGACGAGCCGCAGCCGGTTGCCGCTGCTTTCGCCCTTCACCCACAGGGACTGCCGGGAACGGCTCCAGAAAGTGACGAAGCCTGTGTCGACGGTGTGCTGGAGGGCCTCGCGGTTGAGCCAGGCCACCATGCGCACCTCGCCTGTGCGGCTCTGCACGATGCCGGGAATAAGGCCGTCAGGCCCGAAGCGGAGCAGGTCGAGATTCATGTCAGGTCCGAACGGAAAGGTTGTGCTCGGCCAGGTAGGCCTTGAGCCGCGGAATGGGGAGGATGCCCTCGTGGAACAGCGTGGCGGCCAGCGCCGCGTCCGCGCCATGCTCGAAGGCCTCCAGGAAGTGCAGCTCGCTGCCCGCGCCGCCGGAGGCGATGAGGGGGATGGGCAGCTGGGAAGCCAGGTCCAGCAGCATCAGATCGAAACCATCCCCCGTGCCATCCCGATCCATCGACGTGAGCAGGATCTCGCCGGCGCCGAGCTGGTCCAACTCCCAGAGCCAGTCCAGGGCCGCGCGCTCCGTGGGTTCGGTGCCGCCCTTCAAGAAGACCCGCCAGCCCAACTCGAGATCGCGTTTCACGTCCACCGCCGCCACGACGCATTGGCGACCGAAAGCGTCCGCCAGCTCGGAGACCAGGGCGGGCCGCAGGGAGGCGGCGGTGTTCACGGCCACCTTGTCGGCGCCCGCGCGCAGCAGGCTCCGGGCATCGTCCACGTGGGTGACGCCGCCCCCCACGGTGAAGGGGATGCTCAGTTCGTGCGCCACCTCGCGCACCCAGGATTCCCGGGTGCCCCGGTTCTCCAGTGACGCGGCGATGTCGAGGAAAACCAGCTCGTCCGCGCCTTCGGCGTCGTAGCGGCGCGCCAATTCGGCGGGGTGGCCGAGATCCCGCAGATCCTTGAACTGCACGCCCTTCACGACGCGGCCTCGCTTCACGTCCAGGCAGGGGATGATGCGCTTGGCGGGCATCAGGCGCTGCCCGCCAGCGCCTTGCGGGTGCCGGGATCGTCCAGAAGGATGAAGCCTTCCATGAGGGCCTTGCCGCAGATGGCACCTACTACGCCCGGGATTTCGGCCAGGGGGGCGAGGTCGGCGAGGGCCTTCATGCCGCCCGAAGCCTGCACCTGGAAACCCTGCCTGGCCACCCAGGCCGCGGCTTCGATCCCAGGGCCCGCCAGGGTTCCGTCCCGGCTCACGTCGGTGACCAGGGCCCGGTTGAAACCGAGCGCGAGCAGGGCCTCGAAACTATCGGCAGAAGTGCAGTCGCTATCGGCCTGCCAGCCCCGGGTGACGATGCGCTGCCCCTTGAGGTCCAAGGCGGCAATGACGTGGTCCCCCGACAGTCCGCGCAGGGCCGACGGCTGTTCGATGGCGAGGGTGCCCACCACGGCGTCGAAGCCCAGGTCCAGCACTTCCTGGATGGCGGCGCGATCCCGCAGCCCACCCCCCAGCTGGAAACGGATCTCCGGAAAGCGCACGGGAAAGGCCGTGAACTGACCCTGGCGGTGATCGCCGAAGGCCCCATCGAGATCCACGAGATGGATGCGCCGCGCGCCAGCTTCAACCAGACTGCCGATCCAATCCCCGGGATCGAGGTCGTAGAAGGTGGCCTGCTTCGGATCGCCGTGGCGCAGCCGCACCAGGCGGCCCTGCATCAGGTCCAGGCTCGGAATCAGTTGCATGGCTCCTCCGGTACCGGCGCTGCGACGCCCATCCAGGCGAGGGCGGACTTCAGCATGAGCAGGCCCACGGGCCCGGATTTCTCGGGATGGGGCTGGAACCCCATGACGGAGCCCCGGGCGGCGATGGCGGAGAAGGGCCGGCCGTGATCGGCCACGAAGACGGTCTGCACGGAGGGTTCCAGGGCGTAGCTGTGCACGAAATAGAGCCAGCCACCCTTGGGATCCGCGAGGGCCGGATGGGCATTGTACTGACGCACGCGGCTCCAGCCCATGTGGGGCACCTTCACGCCCGGTCCGAGGCGCCGCACGATGCCGGGAATGAGCCCCAGGCCCGTGGCACGCGGGGCCTCCTCGCTGCCCTCGGCCAGCAACTGCAGGCCCAGACAGATGCCCAGCAGCGGCCGACCATCGGCCACCATGGTCGGCAGGATCCGCCACCAGCCGCGTTCGCGCAGGGATCGTTGCGCCGCCTCGAAATGCCCCACGCCCGGCAGCACGATGGGCCCGCTGAGGGCGGCCTGGTCGGGCGTCGCGGCGCGCTGGTAGGGCAGCCCCAGGCGATCCAGGGCCCCTTCCAGGGACGCCAGGTTGCCGGCGTCGTAGTCGATGAGGGTGATCACGTCCGGGTCACTCATGCGGAGAGGGTCCCCTTGGTGGAGGGGACGCTGGTGCCCTCCACCCGCGTGGCCAGGCGCAGGGCTTTGGCCAGGGCCTTGAAGAGGGCTTCGACCTTGTGGTGGGTATTCACGCCCCGCAGCAGATCCGCATGGAGGGCAAGGCCGCCGCGCATGGCCAGCGCGATGAAGAATTCCCGGACCATCTCCACCTGGAAGCCGTCGCCGAGAATGATGGGGGGCAGCTCCGCGTGGAACTCGCACCAGGGGCGGCCCGACAGGTCCACCACCACCCGGGCCAGGGCCTCGTCCAGGGGCACGTAGGCGTGGGCGAAGCGGACGAGGCCGGCGCGGTCGCCCAGGGCCTCTTTCAGCGCATCACCCAGGCACAGGCCCACGTCCTCGACCACGTGGTGGCAATCCACGGGCAGGTCGCCCGTGGCCTCGATGATGAGGCCGAAGTCCCCGTGCTTCGCCAGCTGCATCAGCATGTGGTCGAAGTAGGCGAGGCCCGTCTGGATGCGGGCCTCGCCGCCATCCAGGTGCAGGGTCAGCCGCACGTCTGTCTCGGCGGTGGCGCGGTGGAGGGTGGCGGTCCTCATGACAACTCCTGGGTCAAGGTCGGCAGCAGGTCGCGCAGGTTGGGGGATTGGACATCTGCTGGCGAAACGAAGCGGGCCCGGTCCGAGCCGAGGGCCGCGAAGCGCCACTGGAGTTCCGGTCGCAGGGCCGCGGCGGCCCGCAGGCAGCCGGCATCGTCCACGGTGTCACCGGCGAAGAGGATCTCCTCGGCCCGGAAGGCGTCCGCCAGTTGCAACAGGCCCGCGGGTTCCGGCTTGCGGAGGTGGGGGGCGGCATCGCAGACCGCGGGCAATTGGAAGCCGAGCACCTGCCAGGCAAGTACCAGTTCCTCCGGGGGCCGTCCGGTCAGCACCGCCAGGTCCCAGCCGGTGGCCTGGAGTTCCGCCAGCGACACCAGGGGTCGCTCCAGGTGGATGGTTTCGGCGTAGTGCTTCTGGACAATGATCTGGGCAGGGGGTTCGAGCGCCTGGATGCGCGTCTCGAGTTGCGGAAAGCCGCGGCCTTCGGCCTGTTCGACAAGCGGTTGCAGATCCACGTCCCCATGGGCTTCGGCCAGGGCCAGGGCGCCGGCGGTGAGCCTGAAATCATTGTTGAAACCGCCCAGGCGCTTGAAGGCCCGGAAGGCCCCGTCGGACCAGGGCAGGGCCGGTCGCAGCTCCGCCAGGGCACGGGCCACGGCCTCCATGAAGCTGCGATCCGCGTCGATGAGCACGCCGTCGATGTCCAGGACCAGCAGGCGCCGCCGCGGCCGGGGAGCAGGCGCAGGCAGCGCCGCGCCGAGCGCGGCGGCGAGGTGGGCCGTGCCGTCCTCGGTACCGATGGTGATGCGGGCGGCATTGGCGCCGGGCAGGCGGCGCACCTTCATGCCCGCAGCTTCCAGGACATTCGAGGGATCCGGTGACAGGTGCAGAAAGTTGCCGGCGCTGGGGGCGACGCTGTGCGCGGGCAGGGCGGCGGCGAGGCGGTCGCGGCGCGGTGGCACCGCGCGCACGGCAGCCTCGAAGTCCGCGGCGAAATCCAGGGCCACGTCCAGGGCCTCCAGGCTGGCTGCCGGCAAGGAGTAGGGCAGCTGCAGGGTGGCGAGCTTGGCCACCAGGGCCGGATCGCCCACCAGGTAGCCGATGCGCCAGGCGGCGGAGGCCAGGGCCTTGCTGAAGGTGCGCAGCAGCACCAGGTTCGGATAGCGGTCCACGGCCAGGCGGTGGGTGGCCGGGGCGAATTCCGCATAGGCCTCGTCCAGCACCACGAGCGGGGGATCCGGCACGGCCGCGGCCGCGGCCAACAGGGGCTCCAGCACGGCCGGAGGTATCCAGGCCCCCGTGGGATTGTTCGGGAGCGTGACCCAGAGCTGGCGGCAATCAAGGGCCTGGAACCAGGGCGCCATTGGGAAGCCGGTACCCTGCGGAACCAGCCGCACCCGGCCGCCGTGACGCCGCACCAGGAGGGGGTAAAGGCTGAAACCGGGATCGGGAATGGCCACTTCCTCGCCCGCACTCAAGCCCGCCATGGCCACCAGATCCAGCAGGGCGCCGGAGGAGGGACCCAGCAGTAGGCCGCCCTCGGGCACGCCCAGGCGCCGCCGCAACCGTTCGGTGAGCTCGCCCTGGCGCTCGGGGTAGAGGTTGAAGGGCAGGTCGCGAAGTCGCGCCAGCAGGGCCTTCCGGGCCGCCTCGGGCCAGTCTGTGGCGGCCTCGTTCATGTGCAGGCGCAGTCCCCCTGGCGGCTCAGGCGGCCGCTGGTAGGCGGGCAGATCGGACAGGTCGGGGCGGAGGAGTGGCATGGGCGCTCTAGATGAGAGTAGGAGAAAAGCCGGGCCTTCTGCGAGGAGAAGCGATGCGGGAACCAGGGTGGAACAGGCCCGCCCTAGGGGCGATGCAGGGCGCGAAGACTGGCGCTGCGGCCATGGTGCGGGAGCCCCTCCGCTTCCGCCAGCCGCGCCACCCAGGGGGCCATGGCCGCCGCGTCCGCGGAGGACAGTCGGAGCAGACTCTGGCGCTTGAGGAAGGTGGCCACGCCCAGGGGGCTGGTATAGCGGGCGCTGCGGTCCGTGGGCAGCACGTGATTCGGACCCGCGCCATAGTCGCCGAAGGCCTCGGCACTGGCGCTGCCGATGAAGACGGCGCCGGCGGTAGTGAGGAAGGGCAGCCAGGTGTCCGGATCGTCGACGCAGAGTTCGAGGTGTTCCGGTGCCCAGGCCTGGGCCAGGGCCATGGCCAGGTCGCGGTCGGCACAGACGAGCCGGCCGTGAGTGCCCAGACTTTGGTCGAGGATCTCCCGGCGAGGTGATGCTTCTACGCGGGCCTGAAGTTCCACGGCCACGGCCTGGAGCAGGGCACGGTCGGCGCTGACCAGCACCGCGGCGGCATCGGGATCGTGTTCGGCCTGGGCCAGCAGGTCTTCGGCGAGGCAGGCGGGATCGGCGCTGCCATCCGCGAGGATCAGCAATTCCGTGGGGCCGGCGAGGGCGTCGATGCCGCAGGTGCCGATGAGCTGCCGTTTGGCCTCGGCCACGAAGCGGTTGCCGGGGCCGGCGATGAGATCCACCGCGGGTTCGCCGTAGGCCAGCCAGCCCAGGGCTTGGGCGCCACCGAAGGGGTAGAGTTCCGTGAGGCCCAGTTCCGCCGCGCAGGCCAACACCAGGGGATCCACGCCCCAGGCGCCGGGCAGGGTGGGCTGGGCCTTCGGTGGCGTAACGCCCACGATCCGGCCCACGCCCGCGACCTGGGCGGGGACGACCGTCATGGCCAGGGTGGAGGGATAGAAGGCCCGGCCGCCGGGGATGTACACCCCGGCTGTCTGGAGGGGGCACCAGCGCTCGCCCACGGTGCCGCCGCCGGGCAGGGGCAGGGTCAAGTCGAGCAGGCAGGCCCGCTGTCCTTCGGCGAAGCGGCGGATGTTGGCGATCATGGTGCGCAGGGCATTCATGAGTTGCGGCTGAGTGCGATCCAGCTCCAGGCGGGCCAGTTGCATGGCCGCCTCGGGGATCCGGGCCGAGGCCGCCTCCAGGCGCACACCATCCAGCCGGGTGGTCCAGTCGAGTACCGCCGCCACTCCGTCCCGGCGCACGTCAGCCAGGATGGCGGCCACGGCCTCCCGAGTTGCCTGCTCCCTCTCACTGCTTCGGGCCAGAGCGGCCACCCACCCGGGCAGGTCGGCCCGGTTCGTCAGGTCAGTGATGGGGATGAAGTAACACCTGTGCACCTCGAAGGTGAAGGATTCAGCCTGCCAGCTTCAGGGGGAGCACCGCAACTGGAAATGCGGATTGGCTCAGGCAGTCTGGGCGGCGGCGCTGAGGTTGGCGGCCTGGAAGAAGAACCGCACGTTCGCGGGTTCGGCCTCTTCGGTCCATTCCCAAGCGCTGGGATCCGCGAGGATGGCCTGGGCCAGGGCCACGTGCAGGGCGTGGCCAGCGGCGTGGGCTTCCACGAGCCCCAGCAGGGGCGCGCCCAGCAGGGCCAGATCGCCCACCAGGTCGAGCATCTTGTGGCGCACGGCTTCGTCTTCGAAGCGGAGGGATTCATTCAAGGGGCCGTCGGCGCCGAAGACCACGGCGTTGTCCAGGCTGCCGCCGAGGGCCAGTCCGCGGGCGCGCATCTGGTCGATTTCCTGGGCCAGGCAGAAGGTCCGGGCGGCGCCCAGTTCGCGGCGGTACTTCTCGGGCGTGAGGCTCAGTTCCCGGCTCTGGCGGCCCAGGGCGGGAATGGGAAAGTCGATGACGTAGCGCAGGCGCAGCCCGTCGAAGGGCAGGGCGCGGATCCAGCGGTTGCCGTTCCGGATTTCCACGGGGTGGGTGATCTTCATGAAGCGGCGACGGCCCTCCAGGGTCTGGATGCCTGCCTGCAGGATGGCGTCCACCCAAAGGGCGGCGCTGCCATCCAGGATGGGCAGTTCTTCGGCGTCCACCTCGATGCGGAGGTGCTCGACCTCGAGACCGGTTAGGGCTGACAGCAGGTGTTCGATGGTCTGGAGCCGCACGCCGTCTTTCACCAGGGTGGTGGAGAGGACAAGGTCACCGGCCAGATCCGCCTTGGCGGGAATCTCGGTGCCGGTGGGCGTGTGGACGAAGGTGAGGCCCGAGAGGGTGGCCACGGGCACCAGCCGCACCGAGCAGGGGCGGTTGCCATGCAGCCCATGGCCCGAGAT
>JBBQHW010000009.1:0-65565 GCA_038324335.1 Holophagales bacterium | reverse complement strand
CTAGTGTAGGTCGCTCGAAATAACTGGTGCATTGAGCGAAGCTCGGGCGCGGATGACTTTGGCGAGGATATCGGTGGCCTTGGCGGTCCAGATGTAGGGTCTGGGGGATTCGTTGTGATGCTCGACCGCAGCGAGGATTGTCCGTTCCAATTCCTCCACGCTTCGGAAAACCCCTCGCCGAATGTGGTTCTCCGTGATGTCCCGGAAGTATCGCTCGACCATATTCAGCCACGAGGAACTGGTCGGCACGAAGTGGATGTGAAATCGAGGATGCTTGGTCAACCACGCCTGGACCACTGGATGCTTATGCGTCTGGTAGTTGTCGCAGATGATGTGCAGATCCAGACCCTTCGTGGTTTCGCTGTTGATCCGCTTCAGGAATTTCAGCCACTCCTGATGCCGATGCTGCGACATGCACTCGGCAATGACTTGGCCCGTCAGTGTGTTCATGGCCGCGAACATCGTCGTGGTTCCGTTTCGCTTGTAGTCATGCGTCATGGTTCCGCAGCGCCCAGGCTTCATTGGCAGACCTGGCTGGGTCCGGTCCAGTGCCTGGATCTGGCTCTTCTCATCCACCGATAGGACGATGGCGTGCTCCGGGGGATTGAGATAGAGCCCCACCACATCGACCAACTTCTCCTCGAAGCGCGGGTCGTTGCTCAGCTTGAATGTCTCGATCCGGTGCGGCTTCAGCCCATGCTGCTTCCAGATCTTGCGCACGAGCGTGGCGCCGATTCCCATGGCTTTGGCCATCCGTCGCGTGCTCCAGTGGGTCGCTTCCTCCGGTGAATCCTCCACCGTCTTGCGGACCAGCTCTTGGCTCACATTCGGCAAAACCCAGGCCTTCCGCCCACGCCCTGGGCGCTCTGTCTCGATGCCCTTGAATCCTTCGGTCATCCAGCGCCCCTGCCACTCCCGCACGGTCTTGACATTGCAGTCCAGCGCCTCGGCTACATCCCTCTGGGAATGCCCTTCCGCCGTCAGCAAAATGATCTTCGCTCGCTGCACCATTCGAGCAGCCTGAGTCCGGCTTCGCGCTGTGCTTTCCAGGCGCTCACGTTCGATGGTGGTCAGTTCGATCAGCACAAAATCCCGCACTCGATACCTCTTAGTATCAAGTGCGGTGACTCAAACATATGTCCCTCTATTTTGAGCGCACTACACTAGGTTGGCATCAGCAGGGTGTCCTGGAGCTTCTTCTTCACGTCACTCCCATCAAACAACCTTTATTTTGCTTCAGAAAACCAAGACGACTGCGGGCCAAGGGGTTTAAACTTATGGTTGTTTCTCATCATTGATGGTTTTTTTTCGAAAGATATTCCAATACCAATTCCATGCCACCAAATTGTACCCAAATTCCGACCCCGGAGGAAACAAATGACCACCCAATTGCTAGAATGTCCTGCTTGTTATGGTTCCTGCAGATTACTTGATGTAGTGGATTTTAACAAATCATGTGAAGAGCAGCGCGGTTGTTCCCTGCCCTTGTCGGGAACGCCCATCTACTACTATGCCTGCGAGGTCTGTGGATTTTGTTTTGCCCCAGAATTCGTCCAGTGGACCTTGGCTGATTTCGAGACTCGGATATATAACGACGATTATGCTGCTGTAGACCCCGACTATTTAAGCATTCGCCCAAGCAATAATGCCAAGGCCTTGATCGATGCTTTCGGCGCTCGGAAGGACGGTATCAGGCACCTGGATTATGGTGGTGGCAATGGTCTGCTCAGCCGCTTGCTGAAGGAGGCGGGATGGAATTCAACCAGTTATGATCCCTTCGTGGATCGTGCCACGAAACTCCGTGACCTCGGGACCTTCAATCTCATCACGGCCTTCGAAGTATTCGAACATGTACCAGATATAAAAGACCTTATAAATAACTTATCCGCCCTTTTGGATACCGATGGACTGGTGCTGTTTTCAACTTTGTTGAACGATGGAAACATTCACTCAAAAAATCGCCTTACCTGGTGGTACGCCTCGCCCAGAAATGGCCACATCAGCCTGTTTTCAAGTGAAAGCCTTCGGCGCCTTGCCAACCAGGTTGGGTTGAATTATCACGCCTTCACTCCCGGCTTCCACGCCCTGCTGAAGGAGGTTCCAGACTGGGCCGCACACCTGTTCGGGCCACCGGCACCGGGGGCCTCACCCGAACCGAAATCCGAGACCATCAAGAAAATTGATTCCATCCAGCCCTTCCCTCCCTATGTCGAGCTGACCAAGAGTCGTTACGGCCCCATGCTCTATCCGATCAAGGACAAGTACGTGGGGGGTTCTCTGCGGGAATATGGCCAGTTCTGCATCGGCGAACTGGATCTCTTCACACGTTTCATCAGCCCCGGTGCTGTGGTCCTGGACATCGGCGCCAACATCGGCGCCCACACGGTGCCCCTCGCCCAACTGGTGGGGCCCGGTGGCGTCGTGGTGGCCTTCGAGCCCCAACCGGTCCTTCACCAGATCCTGTGCGCCAACGTCGTACTCAACAGCATTCCCAACGTCCTCTCCTATGCCATGGCGCTCGGGGACTGCGAGGGCGAGTGCCTGATCCCCGTGCTTGACTACTCCCAGCCGAACAATTTCGGGGGGATCGGCATGGACATGGTCGAGGAGGGGGACACGGTTCCCCTGGGCATGCTGGACGGCTTCCAGTTGGAACGAGTGGATTTCATCAAGCTGGATGTGGAAGGTTTCGAATCCAAGGTTCTCGAGGGTGCCACCAACACCATCGAGCGCTGCCGTCCCATCATGTACATCGAGAACGACCGTGAGGACAAATCGGCTGAACTGATCCAACGATTGTTCGACATGGGCTACCGGCTCTGGTGGCACACGCCTCCATTGTTCAGTTCCGACAACTTCAAGGGCAATGTGGAAAACGTCTTCCCCGGCATCGTCTCGATCAACATGCTGGCCATTCACCGCGACATGCGGCCGATCGAAGGGCTCAAGCCGATCCTGACCCCCGAGGACACCTGGCGGTAGGAAGTCCGGGAGACTGGCCTTAACGCTCCCCTCCTACTCCCGGCCGAACATGCCCTTCAGCTTGCCCATGAGGCCGCCCTGACTCTCCTTCGGCGCCGGCATGGTCGGGTCCTTGAGGGACCAGCCGGCGGGCACGGCCACGGAGGGGTCCAGTTCCAGCGCCCGCCGGAAGCAGCCCTGGGCGTTGGCGTGGAAGCCTTTGCGGTGATAGAGCTCCCCCATGAGGGCCCAGGGCTCCGCCGCTTTGGGATTGAGGCGCGAGGCCACCTGCAGTGCTTCGATGGCCCGGGTGGACCAGGCCGGATTGCTGAGCCGCAGCCGGCCGAGCAGCATCCAGGCCTCGAAGGCACCGGGCGAATCACCATCGAGCTTGAGCGACTGCTCCAGGGCCCGGATCGCCTCGCTGCTGCGTTCCTGCAGCAGGTAGGATTTGGCCTTCACCAGCAGGCGGCGCGCCCGTTCGGGAGCGGGCAGCTCCTCTTCCTCGGGAGCGCTGGGCGGCTGGTTGGGCTGGTCGGGCTGGTCGGGCTGGAAGGACTCCAGCTCATCCATGTAGGTGGAATTCGTCAGGCGGGGAACGCTCTTCGGAGTGGTGTCCGGCGAAGGCACCAGGTCTTCCTGGGCCAGAAGGATCGGCTCCAGCAGTTCCTCCGGCTCGGGTTCGGGCTCCGGCTCCTGCATGAACTCGAAGTCCGGCGGGGGCGGGGGTGGTATCTCGGCCTTCGGCAACAGGGGCAATTCACCCTGGACGAGGGTCAGCCCACCGAGGGCCCACAGCGTGGCCACCAGACGAGCCGTCGCGATCTGGGGCAGCCCGGTGAGGGAACCGATGGTCTCACAGCCCAGGGGTTCGGTGCCCAGCAGGGACAGCGCATAGGCCAGCGTCGGCGTCAGCGGGAGATCGCTCAGCGACTCCAGCAGGTTCGGCTGGGCCTTCCAGCGCCAGTCGGGTTCGCTGAGGAACATGGCGAACAGTTCCCGATCCACCTGGGCCAGTTGGAAGATGTCCCAGACCAGGCGACGGTGGTCCAGGCGGAATTGCAGATCGCCGCTGAGGTTGCCACCGAGCGCTCCGGGAATCCACGTCATGTTGAGGATGGTGTGTTCCATGGCATGCAGCAGCACCGAACCCAACAGTTCCTGAAGGCGCTCGTCGCGCGCCTCGATGGTCATCAGGCCCCATTGCACCACCCGGTCGCCCATCCGGGCGCCTTCGCCGTCCGCCAGCAACTCCTTGAGCGAGGCCATGTCCAGCACGCCCCGGCGGATGAGGAAGTTACCAAACTGTTCGCCCACGGCATCGCTGCGGAGGTATTTCAGCTCGCCCCCGGCCCAATGGAGACGGCGCGTGCCATCGTTCTGCTCCAGCACGAGCTCTCCCTCGGCCTTCTGCTGATGCAGAGATCCCATGAGGGCCGGCAGGAAATAGCGTAGGCGGACTTCGGACACCCGGTCTCCGGTGCGATGGCCTAACGTTTGCACGTTCCCGGCCCGTGCGCCAGCCCCCAAAGAACCGAACTTCCTGCCGAAATATCCCAAGTCCCTTGGCCCGGGCCCCGTCTGGACCTATGCTATCTCTCCATCCATACCTGTGCCCGGAAGGGTCCCCACCATGTTCGAAAAGCTCGGGAAATTCGAGATCAAGCGCGTCCTTGGCAATGGGGCCATGGGCGAGGTTTACCTCGGGGTGGACCCCTCCATCGGCCGCGAGGTCGCGATCAAGACCATCCTTCCCGCTGCGGCCCAGGGCGGCGAGGCCAAGGAGCGTTTCGCCCGCGAGGCGCGGGCCGCAGGTGTGCTCAACCACCCGAACCTCGTGACCATCTATGAATTCGGCGAGGACCAGGGCGTGCTCTACATCGCCATGGAGTTCGTCAAGGGCCACGACCTGGATGAGCTGCTCCAGGAGCGATCCCTCACGCTGTCCGAATCCCTGGAAGTACTGGCCCAGGTCTGCGATGGTCTCAATTTCGCCCACCGTCAGCAGATCGTCCACCGGGATATCAAGCCCACCAACGTCCGCGTCCAGCGGGACGGGAAGCGGCTCCACGCCAAGGTCATGGATTTCGGCGTGGCCAAGATCAGCAACTCCGACATGACCGCCACGGGCATGGTCATGGGCACCGTGAGCTACATGGCGCCGGAATACATCCGCACCGGCAAGCCCGATCCGCGCAGCGACCTGTTCGCGGTGGGCGTCATGCTCTATGAGTGCCTCAGCGGCCGCAAGCCCTTTGCCGGTGACACCACGCCGACTGTGCTCTACAAGATCGTGAACGAGGCCCCGGAGCCCATTGATACGGACAAACTCCGGGGCATCAGCCCCGCCATCCGCTCTGTGCTCGACCGTTCCCTCACGAAGAATCCCGACGACCGGTTCCAGACCGCTGAAGAACTGGCCAGGGCCCTCCGCGCCGCCAAGGATCCCTCCTGGATGGGCCAGATCGAAGATGCCACTGCCCTGCTCCGGGCCTCCGCCCCCACGGCTGCGGCCCCGGCGCTGCCCAGCCCCACGGCCCCCACCTTTCAAACCCCAGCCCTCGCCGCCCCGCCGCCGCCACCTCCGCCCAGGCCCGCGCCGCAGCCCGTCACCAAGGGTGGCCACAAGGGCGTGTGGATCGGGCTGGCCGCCCTGGCTCTGGCTGGTATCGGAACTGCCGCCTGGTGGACCCTGAAGGGCCCTGTGGTGCCAGGACCCATGGCCGCCACCGGGACGCCGGATCCGGCCCCAGCGGAGCCTCCCAAGAATCCTCAGAGCCCATCCCGCCCCGCCGCCGGGAACAACGCTCCGCCCCAAACGGCCACGCCCTTTCTGGGCTCGAAAACGCTGCCTTCGGGATCGTCCAACCCTGGCCCAAGGACGGACTACCGGCCCGAACCCACCAAGCCCCAGTCCCGGCCCACGGAAGCCAAGGCCATCGACCAGGCGGAGCTCTACCAGCCCGAGAAACTCGAGCAGCTGGAAGTCCATGAGCGGAAGAACCTGGGCAACGTGTCCTTGAGCGAGGCCATCCAGATTTCAGAGAGCCAACCCGACCGGGCCATCCTGGGCCTGCGGCAGGCCATCAAGGCGGACCCCACCAACGCCAATGCCCGCGCCTGGCTGGCGATCGTCCTCTATCGGCGGGGCCGCCTGGCGGAATTCCATCAGGAACTCCGGGAGGCCCGGCGCATGGGCCTGCTGGCGCAGATGGTCTCCCGGAACATCCAGTTCAAGTCGGTGCTCAACCAGGCCCGGTTCAACCAGAAGCTGCCTGCCGATCTGATGGATTGACCATGGCGCAGCGAACGGACGACCTGGGCGCCCTGGAAGCCCGGCTGGGCTACCGGTTCACCGATCGGGCCCTGCTCGTCGAAGCCCTCACCCACCGTTCGGCCGGGTCCGCCCGGGACAACCAGCGTCTCGAGTTTCTGGGTGACGCCCTGCTGAACTTCACTGTGGCGCTGCTGCTGCACCGGGAGCGCCCGGACTGGCAGGAGGGTGCCATGAGCAAGCTCCGCGGCATGCTGGTGCGCACGGAGTCGCTCTGCACCTGGGCCCAGGAGCTCGGCCTCGACCGGGCCCTCAAGGCCGCCCATCCCCGGAAGGCTCCGCCCATGGGGCCCAAGCCCCTGGCTGATGCCCTTGAGGCCCTGCTCGCCGCCGTTTTTCTCGATGCCCAGAAAGCGGGCACGGGGGGTACGAACTGGGTGGTTACCCTCGTGGAAACCCGCTTCCTGGTGCCCATCCAGCAGGCGAGCCCCGAAGGTTGGACCCGGCTCGACCCCAAGACCCACCTGCAGGAAACCGCCGCCCGCATGGGTCTTCCCGCCCCGGTTTATGCCCAGGTGGAGCAAACGGGGCCGGGCCATGCGCCCTGCTTCACCATGCAGGTCAGCGTGGGGGCAGTGGCCGCTGCGGCCGATGGTTCCACGCGCAAACGGGCCGAAGGCGAGGCGGCCCAGCGGCTCCTCAATCTGCTCACAAGTTCCACAAATCCGTGACCCTTGCGTTACACTCCCAACTGCCGCTCAACCGGGGTGTGCGCTTGAAGATCTACCCGACCTTGAACCTCCAGCACGGCCGTTTGGTCTCCACCGCGGGGCTGGGCGTCGCCTGCACGGTGACCCCCCTGGAACTCACCGCCCGCCTGCTCGAGGGAGGCACCACTCGCCTGGGCCTGGTGGACGTAGATGCGGCCATGGGCAAGGGGAACAACCGGGATCTCATCGCCCAGATCCTCCAGCGCTGCCGGGCCCGGGACCGCAAGGTCTGTGTGCAGGTCGCCGGCGGCATCCGCAGTTCGGATCAGGCCCAGTTCTTCATCGATCTGGGTGCGGCCTGGCTGGTGGCGGGCACGATCCTCCACAAATCCCCCCTGGTCTCCGAGCAGCTGATGGCCCGCTTCCAGCCCTTCCTCACGGCCGCCATCGATGCCCGCCGCGGAACGGTACACCGTTCCGGGTGGACCGACAGCACTGGCCTCAGCACCGTGGAATTGGCCCTCCGTGCCAAGGACTATGGTTTCAGGCGCCTGCTCTTCGTGGACATTCCCGAAGACCCGTCCACCGAACCGGATTTCACAACCGCCCAGGAATTGGCCACGGTCACGGGGCTGCCCGTGATCATGGGTGGCAGCCTCACCTTGGCCCGTCACCTCGAAGCCCTTCCGACCTATCCCGGCTTGAAGGGTGCGCTGGTGGACGCCCTGCTGTTCCACGAGGACTCGAGGCTGCTGGCCTTCCTCCAGGCCGCCTGCGCCTGATTCAGGAGGAACCGTGACAGCTGGGGAATCCACCTTCCTGGAAACCCTCCCAGAGTCGGATCAGATCCATTTCCGCCACCTGGCCCTGGTGCGTCCCCAGCTGCCCTCCGAGGGCCAGCTCCGCATGCTCGAAGGGCTGGCCCGGACCCTGTCCTCGCCTCCCCTGCTCACCCTCATGGCCCGCACGCCCCACTGGCTGGTGTACTGGCCCATTCTGCTCGGGCTCGCGGGGAACGAGGCCACGCCCGAGGCCATCCGGCGCGACCTGGAAATGGTGGTCTCCCTGTTCGACCAGATGCGGGAGATGGACCAGGCTCCCGCCGCCGAGAAGGAGGATCTGGCCGACTCGGTCAAGACGCTCTACTCGCAGTTGAACCCGGCGCTGAAACCCGTCGCCAAACTGCTGGCCAAGCAGCAGGCGAAGTCCGTCTCCGCCACCGGCAACACCCAGGAACTGCCGCCGCTCCCCCCGGAACATCCCAACTGGGAGGTGCTGGTCGCCCTGCCGGCCCCCCTGCCTGGACAGCCCTCCGTCCGGGGGCTCGACCGCTCCGACCGGCTCACGCGCGCCAAGCAGACCGCCCAGTACGAGGAGCTGCTTGCATTCCTTGCGGATCCAGAGCCCGACGTGCATCAGGCCGCCCTCCAGAATCCCCTCGTATCGGAGGAACTGGTCTGCCAGGCCATCGGTCTCAGCCCCGGCGCAGCCTTCTTCGAGGAAGTCTATGCCGAGGCCCGTTGGTATTTCCGGGAACCGGTGCGGGAGTCCCTGCTGGCTTCGCCGGGCTGCCCACCGGATCTCTGCCGCCGGGTGGGACTGTCCGGGCTGCTGGTCACCGCTCTGGAAGGCGGGGCGCCCAGCCGGGCTTCCCTGCGGCGCATCGTCAGCCTCTTCACCCAGCTGGAGGAGAGCGAGTACCAGTTCATCACCTTCTGGGTGAAGCGCGAAGCGCCCCACCTGCTGCGGGTGGTGAAGTATTTCTATGACCGCCTGCTGCGGCAGCGCTCCGGGCTTGCTTCGGCCCTTCCAGAACGGGGGGAGGAGGGGCGCTGGGCCACCATGGAGGAACGGGTCTTCCTGGCCACCCAGGCCACCCAGGAAGAGCAGCTTCGCCAGGTGCTGAAAGATCCCGACGCCCAGGTCTTCCAGATCGCCCTGGAAAACCCCGCCCTCGGTTCGCGCCTGCTGGCCTCCACCCTATCCGCCTTCGGCCGGGATCGCCTGGAGACTCTGGTGGCCCATCCCTCCTGGCCCAAGGACCCCCTGGTGGCCGAGGCGCTGATCCACCATCCCCAGCTATCGGAAGCCTCCGCCCTGCACCTGCTGGAGCAGTTGACGGGCATCAAGCATGTCATCGAGATCCTCCGGGATCCCCGGCTGCCGCATCTGGAGGTCAAGCGCCGCGCCCTGGAAACCCTGCGCGCCCTCTACCTCGGCATGGACGTGCCGGACCGCATCGGCGCCCTGCGCGCCTCGGGTGGCGAACTCATGCGACACCTGCCCCAGGAGGTGCTCCAGGACGAAGAGACGCTCCTGCGGATGGTGGCGGATCGCCAGCTGGATCCCGGCATCCTGCTGCGCCTGGCCCGCAACAAGCTAACGCCCCGCACCGTGCTCGAGCAGGTCGCCGGCCATCCCGTGCTCATGGCCCATGCGGCGATCATGTCCGAACTGCTGCTCAACCCGAAGACGCCCCGCAATGCCTCCCTGCGCATCTGGGGCCTGCTGTCCGAGGCCGAACAGCAGCAACTCCTCCGCAGCCCGCATCTACCCGTCTCGCTCCGGGCCCTGGAGTGATCCGCGCGCTGGCGCCCGCCATAAACGCAGACCCTGCGCTCGCGTAACCCCTTCCTGGAGCCACCATGCGACGCCCCGCCGCCATCCTGATTTCCGCCGCGGCGGTCATGGCCTCCCTGCCCTTCGCCCTGTCCTGCCGCCCCAAGCCCCAGGTTCCCGGCTGGGTGCAGGTCGCGCCGGGCGACAGCGTGGCCGCCTTCTCCGGTGAGGCCGGCTGGGTCCTCACCCACAAGGACGTCCAGTCCCTGCTGGCCCGCGACCCCATGGTCGAGCGCGCCCTAGATCTCTTCCTCCAGAAGGCCCACATCAATCCCCGCATCGAGACTGGCCGGGTGACGTTCCATGTCGTCGGAGTGCCCGATAAGGGGGTCGAATCCCTGCAGCAGGGCCTGGAGCACGTGCTCATCCAGCTCAACCAGTTCAAGGATCCCGTGGCGCTCGTGGCGGCCCTGGCTGAATCCTTCCCCCAGGAAGGCAGCCTCCGGCTGCAGGGCCGGGATTGGCCCCTGCACGTGATTCTCGACATCGAAGTCAAGGGCACCAAGGCGCACATCCGCGCCGCCAGCGACGAAAAAGGGCAGATCTGGATCGGCTCCCTGGAGGCCTTGAGCCGCATGGCCGCGAAGACCACCCTCGCAGCCCAGCCGGATGTGGCGCTGGCGGCAGAATGGATCAGCCCCCGGGCCCCCTTCCAGGGTTACCTCCAGCCCGAGGCCCTGATCAGCGGCTTGCGCAAGTCCCTGGACAGCGGCGCCCTGAAGGAATTGCCGCAGGGCGTGCACGCGATCTTCTGGGGCATCACGCCCGCCACCGAAAAAGATCAGCCCGTGAAATTCGAACTGGCCCTCGCTGGCACCCCGGAGGGCATCAACCAGGTCACCCCCTGGCTCCAGCGGCTGGTGGCGGCCGCCAACGCCGTGCAGTCGGCCCCAGGCGCCGCCCCGGAGTTGATGCAGGAGAAGCGGCGGGTCGGCCTGCGCTGTACCCTCACGCCTGAGCAGCTGAGGCTGGTGATGGAGAAACTCGGCCAGCCCGGGTTCTCCCTCAATCTGCCCCTAGGCTTGGGCGGCCCCAAGGCATGAGCCAGGCCCTCCCCCTGCCCGCCAGCGGCGGCTTCCCTTCGCCGGAGGGGGAGTCCCCTGAATTCTGGATGGCCCAGCTGAAGGCGGGCCGCGAGGAGGCCCTCGCCCACCTCATGGCCCGCTTCGAACGCCCGTTGTTCGCCTTTCTCCACCGCCGCCTCCAGGGGGAAGCCGGGGTGGTCCAGGAACTGGCCCAGGAAGTTTTCCTGAAGTGCCTCCAGCATTGCCAGCGGTTCGAGGAGGGCCGGCCGGTGGCCGCATGGCTTTTTACGTTGGCGGCTAATGCGGCGACCGACCACCTGCGTAGAAGAGGGCGGGAGGTACCCCCTCCCGAGACCTTTGACGCACCGGATCCCCACCAACCCTCACCGTGGGAGTCCGTGGACCAAGGCAGGCGACTCCAGGCCCTCAAGGGGGCCCTGGAAGGCCTGACTCCCCGCCAGCGGGCCATGGTCCTGGCTTACTACGTCCAGGAGCATCCCGTCAAACGGATCGCCCAGGATCTGGACTGCGCCGAGGGCACCGTGAAAGCCACTCTTTTCCAAAGCCTCCAGAAGCTCCGCAAGATTCTTGGACCCCAGCCATGACCTCCCCCGACCCCCAGCGCCTCAATCCCCGGAACCCCTCTGTTGGGCCCCTGGACGATGCCCGGCGTTTCGAGCTGCTCGAGCAGCCTGAGCTCTGGCCCGAAGATTCCGCCGCCCAGGCCGAGCTGGCCGAACTGCTGGAACTCCACCTGGCCCTTGGGAATCTCGGCCCCGCCCTGTCCGAGAGCCTGGCCCCAGCCCCCCCCGTCCGCTGGAGCGGCTCCTGGACCCTGGCCGCGGCGGCGGTCCTCCTGGTCGCGCTCATTCCCGCCGCTTTCACCATCCAACGGTTTCACACCCTGCGAACCCTGGCCCGCGACACCGCCCGTCTGGAGCAGCTGGCCCAGAAACGGACCCAGGACCGCGCCTGGATCGCCTTCTTCCGGCAGAGCACGACTCTCCTCCAGGATTTCGAACAGAACCCCACCCTGTGCAAGAAGGGTGAGGAGGATCGCCGGCAGGAGCGCGAGATGGCCTTGACCCTGCTGGAAGCCAGCCACCAGCTCGCCGCCCAGGGTGCCCCCCTCCAGGAAGCCGAAGCCATCCGCGCCAGCCTGCACGGCTGGCTATCGGAGTTGGCCTTCGAAGACAACTGCCTGACCGTGGCGCGGGCCCAGGAACTCCGCCAGTGGGCCGCGGCCCACAACCTGGAGAACCAAGCCGAGCGCATGGAACGCCGCCTGCGTGGAGAAGGCGCATGATCTTGACCCTGCTGTTGGCAGTACCCACGCTGGTGCTGCCCGCGACGCCGGAACCGGCGCTCCTCGCCGCTCCCGAGAATGCGGCCGACGCGCTGTTCCGTCAGGCCCGGGATTTCCGCTACGCCCAGCGCTGGTATGAGGCGGCCCAGGCCTACCGCGCCCTGCTGCGGGACTTCGCCACCTCCCCCCGGGCCGCCGACGCCCGCTACTGGCTGGCCTCCAGCCTGGAACAGGATCAGCGCTGGGACGAGGCCGCCGAGGCCTACACGGACTTCCTGGCGAAGCATCCCGACCAGCGGATGCTGGGCAAGGAGGCGCGGTTGAACCGGGTGCGTTGCTGGGGCCTCCGCCAATGGGATAGTGCCACTGCTTCCGCGGGTCTGGCCCACGCCCTCTCGGACGATCGCGAAGAGGTCCGCATCGCCGCCGCCCTCCAACTCGCCAGGCGCAAGGACCAGCGCGCCCTGCCGGTACTGCAGGCGGGTCTGCGGGTGGACGGCTCCTCGGAACCCTGCCGCCTGGCCCTCCAGGCCATGGGTGTCCAACCACAGACCGCCGGCCCCACCCAGGGACGCTTCCTCGTGGTTCGCGTGAAGGAACGAGGCAAGGAGGAGGCGCTCACTGTGCGCCTGGCCCTGGGCTTGGCCCGGGCCGTGGGCGGCTACCTCTCCGATGAGCAGCTGCGCCAGGCCAAGAAGAAGGGCGTGGACATGGCCGGTCTCATGGACCAGGCCCTCAATGCCCCCAAGGGCACCGAACTGTTCAGCCTCGACGACGGCAAGAGCACGGTGACCGTGACGGTGGAATAAACGACTCCGACCGTCCGGGGGCAGGGAGGCGCTAAGCTGGTCCCTGCATGACTCAACTCCGCCGGTTCTTCAACGACCATCTGCGTCCCCACGCGCCCCTCATCGCGCTGGCCTCACTGCTGCTGCTCCTGGCGGGCCTCTGCCAGGGCGCCCTCATCGCCTCCATCAAATTCGTGTTCGACGACGGCAAGGCCCACGCCCTGCAGGCCATGCAGCCGGGCCTGTTCGGGCAACTGGAGCAGCTGCGTGCTTGGGCCATGGCCCACCTGCCCGAGGCCTCGGCCCTGCGGGGTGGCCTCCTGGTGCCCCTGGTGCTGGTGGCGCTCTTCGCCTTGAAGGGCATCCTCATCTACAGCGGCACCCTGCTGATGGTGCGCAGTGGCATCCTGGCCACCCAGGCCCTGCGGGAGCGGCTCTTCGCCCATTTCATGCGGCAGGAGCCGGCCTTCTTCCAGAAGCATCCCGTGGGCGAGTTGCTCACCCGCAGCATCAGCGATGTGGGCGCCGTGCAGGGCATTGCCAGCAACCAGCTGGCCGAGGCCGTCCGGGAGGTCTGCGTGGCCTTGACCATGCTGGCCACGGTCCTCTACATGGACTGGAAGCTGAGCCTCACCCTCTTCCTGGCCGGGCCCCTGGTGGTCCTCCCGGTGAAGAAGCTCAGCCAGCGCATCCGCAAGGTGAACCACCGCAACCAGGAAGCCTCCAGCCGCCTGCTCCAGCGGCTCAAGGAAGTGTTCAGCAACATCCGGGTGGTGCAGGCCTTCGCCCGGGAAACCTACGAGGTGGAGCGCTTCCAGGTCCAGAACCAGGAGCTCTACCGGCTGGGCATGAAGAGCGCCCGGGCCTCGGCCCTGTCCACGCCGATCATGGAGCTGGTGGGTGGCCTGCTGCTGGCTGGCCTCGCCGCCTACGCGGCGGGGCGCTTCAAGAACGGCACCCTCACCACCGAGAACTTCCTCACCTACATCCTGGCCATCTACGCACTCTACGATCCTCTGCGCCGGCTCACCAAGCTCAACAACGAGATCCAGGTGGCCTCCGCCAGCCTCGACCGCGTTTACTCCATGCTCGACCGGCAGCCGGAACTGCCCGTCAGCGCAAACCCCCAGCCGATGCCCGCGCGACCCGCCCTGCTGCGCTTTGAGGGGGTCGCGTTCACCTATGACGCCAAGCATCCGGTGCTGCGCGGCATCGACCTGGAAGTGCGCTCCGGCGAGACCGTGGCCCTGGTGGGCGGCAGCGGCGGCGGCAAGACCACCCTCGTGAACCTGGTGCCGCGCTTCTTCGATCCCACGGCGGGCCGCATTACCCTCGATGGCATCGACCTCCGCGACTTCGATCCCCGGGAATTACGCAAGCGCATCGGCATCGTCACCCAGGAGACCCTGCTGTTCATGGACACGGTGCACGACAACATCGCCTACGGCCTTCAAGCCGACCGCGCGGCCGTCATCGAGGCCGCCAAGAAGGCCCATGCCCACGAGTTCATCCTGGCCCTGCCCAAGGGCTACGACACGCCCCTGGCGGAGACCGGCTCCAGCCTCAGTGGCGGCCAACGCCAGCGCCTGGCCATCGCCCGGGCCCTGCTCCAGGATCCGCCCATCCTCATCCTGGACGAGGCCACCAGCGCCCTCGACACCGAAAGCGAGCGGGCGGTGCAGGCCGCCCTCGAGGCCCTCATGGAGAACCGCACGACCCTGGTGATCGCCCACCGCCTCAGCACCATCCAGCGCGCCACCCGCATCTGCACCATGAAGCAGGGCCGCATCGTCGAACAAGGCACTCACGAGGCGCTGCTGGCCCAGGCGGGTGAGTATTCGCGCCTGCACAGCCTGCAGTTTGCCCAGGGGTGATGATCACCTGATGCGGCGCTCTGACTTCCACTTCGACCTGCCGCCGGAACTCATCGCCCAGCATCCCGCACCCGACAGGGATGGGGCGCGCCTCCTGGTGGTGGACGCGCAGACGGGCACCTGGTCCCACCGCTGCATCCGCGACCTGCCCGAACTCGTTCCAGGGGGCAGCCTTTGCGTACCCAACGACGTCCGCGTCCGCCACGCGCGGCTCTTTCTGCGCCGGGCCGGGGGCGGGACCGGCGAGGCCCTGCTGCTGCGTAGCCTGGGCGAGGGGTGCTTCGAAGCCCTGGTGCGGCCCGGCGCGCGCCTGAAGCCGGGTGCGTCAGCGGCGGTGGTGGATCCCGACACCAGCGCGGAACTGGCCCGGCTTGAGGTGCTCGAGACCCTGCCCGAAGGTCTGCGCAGGGTGCGGGTGCAATCTGACCACGGCCTGGCTTGGGATGAGATCGACCGCATCGGCCGCCTGCCCCTGCCGCCCTACATCACCCACCTGGCCAGGACCGAAGACGAGACCCGCTACCAGACCGTGTTCGCCGCCCGGGAGGGCGAGGCCGTGGCCGCGCCCACCGCGGGCCTGCACTTCACGCCCGACCTCATCGCGGCGCTGCAGGGCCGCGGCTGTGGCTGGCATCCGATCCGCCTCCACGTAGGCCTCGGCACCTTCCGCCCCATGACCGCGGAGCGCCTGGAAGAGCACGCCATGCACGAAGAGCGCTTCGAGATCCCCGAGGCCACCGCCGCTGCGCTGGAACCCGTCCTCCGCCACCGCGCCCGGCCCATCCTCTGCGTGGGAACAACCTCACTGCGCACCCTCGAAGGTGCCTGGGACGGCGTTCACCTGGCCCGACAAGGCGCCACCCGCATCTTCATCACACCGGGGCATCGGCTCCAAACCGCGGATCACCTGCTCACCAACTTCCACCTGCCCGAAAGCACCCTCTTCGTGCTGGTCTCCGCCCTGCTGGGGCTGGACCTGGCGCAGGCCGTGTATGCCGAAGCTGTGCAGGCGAGGTACCGGTTCTTCAGTTATGGGGACGCGATGCTCATCTTGAATGCCCGACCCACCCCGGCCTGATTCGCTCCCTGTGGGTCGCAACAGTTACGGCGACGCGATGCTGGTCCTCAATGCTCGACGCTGAATTACAGATATTCAATGAACTGATGAACCACCGGAATCCGGTGCCGCTTGCCCTTGGTGGCCTGCAGGATGCTCGTGATGGACATGCCCAGGCACCAAAGCAGCCACAGGGGCAGGAAGAAACGCACGGAGATGGAGCCGAAGATGGGGAAGAGGCCCGCGATCATCATGGCAAGGGTCATGGCGCATTCCGCAAAGGCCAGGATGACACCCTGCCGCGCATGCCAAAGCAGCTCGGTGTCCTCACGGTTCTTGATGTAGGGCAGGAAGGCCCAGGGCCCCGCATAGCAGAGGATGAGATCTCGCAGGCGCTCCCCCATGTAGAGGGGGGTCGGGGCATCCAGGGGCACAGCAACCTCCGTGTCGAGGATAACGCATGGAAGCCTAAACCCTGTGGTGTCTGTTTGTGTCCGCAGCCTACACCTAAAGGACTAACTGTCATGACCTTGACTTGGTGGGCAACCTGCCCATTCTGGACTCTTCCCACCCTGGAGTTGCATGCGTCTTACCTTGGCCCTGGCTTTGCTGCCTCTGCTCTGCGCCTGCGGAGGTGGCGGTGGGACTTCTGCACCAGCCACACCGCCCCCGCCCGCCACCACCTGTCCCATTCCTGTGGCCAAGGCCAGCCCGACCTGGAAGCTGGACATCTATCCCGCCCTCCAGAGCAGTTGCGGCTCTGCGGCCATCAGCTGCCACCAGGGCCCCTCCCCCACGGGCCACGTGATCTATTCAGGAACCTCTGACCAGGTCTATGCCCAGCTCGTGAGTGTGGTGCCCGCCAGTGCACCCACGGGCCAGGGCTGGCTTCGGGTGGCACCCGGGGACACGGCCCATTCCTGGATCATCGAAAAAGTCACCAAGGACAACCCCGGCGGGGGCTATGGCGCGCGCATGCCCTACGCGGCGCCCAATCTCTGCCAACCCACCGTGGACACCCTCTCGGCCTGGATCAGCGCCGGGGCCCATAACAACTAGGAGTCCGCCATGGCCGTCCTCACCGCCATCACCAGCTGGACCGTCGCCGATGTCCAGCATTTCGCCCGCCGGGCCGGCTTCGGGCTCACCCCTGCTGACGCGGCAGCCCTTCAGGCCCAGGCCCCGGGGGCAGCCATCGATGCCTGGGTGGATGGCACGGGTCCCAGCCATGACCTCACAGCCTTCACGGCGGCCCTCGCCACCGCCGACATGGTCACCGAACCCAAGGTCACCGCCAGCACGACCGACCCGGGCAGTGTGGACGTGGCGCTCGTGGCCGCGCCCCACGCCTTCCTCGTGGACGCATCGAACGCCTGGCGCAACAACCTCAACACGGCGCAGGCCTACCTCGCCTGGCGGATGCACCACAATCCCTACGCCTTCCAGGAGCGCATGGCACTCTTCTGGCACAACCTCTTCGCCACGGGTTATCACAAGGTCGGCAAAGCCGCCCTCATGCTCAAGCAGATCCAGCTCTTCCGGACCGACGGCCTGGATAAGTTCGACGACCTGCTGGTGACGGTGAGCAAGGATCCGGCCATGTGCATCTGGCTGGACTCGATCCTCAACAACGCCTCGGGCACCAGCATCCCCAACGAGAACTACGCCCGCGAATCCATGGAGCTCTACAGCCTGGGCGCCGACAACGGCTACAACCAGGCCGACATCACCCAGCTGGCCCTGGCCCTCAGCGGCTGGAGCTTTACGCTGGGCGATGCCGACTACGTCCCCAATCCGGCCAGCCCAAGCCAGAGGACCGTGGCGGACGGCCATTTCAAGGTCTACGACGGCAGCTCCAACGCCCCGGATACACGAATCTACTCCGGCGGCCTCCGTGCCTCCTCGTACAACATGCACCGCACCGGCACCGTCTCCCTCTTCGGACAGACCCTGGACATCACCACCACCGCCGGTGGCTGGGCCAAGGGCGAGAACGCCCTCCGCAGCATCGTCACCGTCAAGGGAACCAACTGCTCCATGTTCCTCGCCAAGCGGCTGCTCACCCACTTCGTCACCACTGGCTACACCGCCCAGGACCAGACCGATGTGGCCAACATGATCCAGACCGCCGGATTCGACATGCGGGTGGTCATGAAGACCCTGCTCAAGTCAGCGTTCTTCTTCGGATCGGCGAACCGCTGGGCCCTGGCCGAAGGTCCCGTCTCCTGGATCGTGCGGGGCGCCAAGATGCTCTGTCCCCCCCTCGCGACGGCCAGTGCCCAGTCGCCCAAGGGCTACCCGGCCTGGCGGTTGTTCACCAACAACGCCAACACTTTCGATCAGATGGGCATGAAGCTGTTGGATGCCAGCGGGCCCAACGGCTGGCATGAGCACACGGCCTGGCTCAACAGCAACACCATGCGCTACCGCACCAAGGCGGCCGCGGCGCTGGCGCTCCTCGAGCTCAATTCCTCGATCCCCCTGTTCCCCACCTCGGTCACCACCGACTGGTTTCCTGTCGCCCCCGCCAATGCCCAGGCCGTGTATGACCGCCTGGTGGCGCTGCTGCAGCCCGGACCCATTGCGGCCACAGTGTCAGCCGCGTGGCTGGCGGCCCTCCTGCCCTCTCCGTTCACCTGGAATGCCGCCTCCCAGGCCAAGGCCCGGGAACTGGCCTTCCTCATCCTCTGCTCGCCCGCGGGCCAGCTCTACTGACGGGGGTTGCCATGACCACGCGACGCGAATTCATCCAGACCCTCGGAGCCACCAGCGCCGCTCTCGCCGGCCTGAGCGCCTGTGGCGGTGGCGGCCACAGTTCTGGTGGCGGCAATTCCCAGCCACCTGTCCCGGTCCCAGCCGCGCCGATCCTCGTCATCGTCAACATTGACGGCGGCTACGACTGGCTCAACGTCACGCCTCCGAATGCCGGCGCCAACCTCGCCCCATACCAGGCGAAGCGGGCCACCCTGGGCATCGACCCGGCCACCCTGATCGATCTCGGCAGCGGCATGGGACTGAACCCCGATCTCATCGGCATGAATGATCTCCATGCTGCGGGCCGCGTGGCCTGGATCCCTGGCATCGGGATGCCCAATCCGAACCTGTCCCACTTCACGGCCGGGGATCTCTGGGGCCAGGGGGCCGCGGTACCTGCTGGCACCGGCTGGCTGGGCCGCTTCGCGGACACCGCCTTCAATGCTTCCGGCGACGTGCTCCGAGGCCTCACCGTCACTTCGGATCTCGCGGTGATGCTGCGGGGCCAGACCCGCAGCTTCGTCTCCATTCCCAGCGCCGGGGGCTATGTATTCCCCGCCTACCTCTTCAGCGGCACCACCATGCCGGACGCCCCCCTCATCGAGACCGGCTGGGGCGATTCACTCAATGCCGCAAGCTCGGACCTTGGTTATCAGGCCGCGGCCCAGGCCGGCAAGCTCTTCTTCGATGCGCAGAACAACCCGGCCTTCGGCACCGGGGGTTCCCTCACGGCCCGCACCCCCACCATCCTCTATCCCGGCGACGTCACCTATCCCATCAAGCGTCTCGATGGCGGCAACCTCAACAACAGCCTCAGCAGACAATTCAAGCTCATCGCCCAGATGATCGCGGCTGGCCTGCCCACTCAGATCTTCTTCTCCCGGCTCGGTGGCTGGGATACCCACAGCAACCAGGCCGTGGACCATCCGAACCTCCAACGCGCCCTGGGAGGCTCCATCAAGGCCTTCTACGACGACCTCGCCACCATCACGACCAGTTCCGGCAACGCCCAGGATCGCGTCATGATCATCACCTACAGCGAATTCGGGCGCCGGGTCCAGGAGAACAACGGCGGCACCGACCACGGCACCATGGGCCTCTCCTTCGCGGTGGGCAAGGCCGTGAAGGGTGGCCTCTACGGTGCCTATCCCGATCTCACTGGCCTGGACCCGAACGGCAACATGAAATACAGCGCCGCGGCCGATTTCCGCGGCCTCTACGCCACGGTACTCGAGCGCTGGCTGGGCCTGGGCGCAACATCCACCAACACCCTGCTGGGCAGCAGCTACACGCGGATGAATTTCCTCTGAGCTACCTTCGCCACACCACCAGCAGCGCCATCAGCAGCATGACGCCAGCGTAGATCTGTTTCAGCTTCGTGCCCGGCATGCGCGTGGCCACGCGTGCGCCCGCCAGTCCGCCGGCCGCGAACCCCAGGGCCACGCCGCTGATCACCAGCCATGGCAGGCCACCCTGGGCCTTGGCGTAGACATAGACCCCCGGCAGGCCGATGGGCGGCAGCAGCATCATGAGGCTGGTGAGCTGCGCCTCGTGCTGGCTCATGCGGAAGCGGGAGGCCACCAGGGGGATCACCACCACGGCGCCGCCGAGGCCGGTCAGACCCGACAGGGCGCCCGCCAGGAACCCGATGGGCAGGCCCCAGGTCCATAGACCAGCGGATAGGTCCAGGGGTACGGCGAGCCGGTCCACCAAGGCCGACTCCCGTCGGTAGAAGGTCATGACGGCCAGCAACACCAGGAAGGATGCGTAGCCCCAGCGCAGGGGGGTCGAAGGGATCAAGTTGGCGACCGTGGCGCCACCGTAGATGCCAAAGAGGAAGGCCAGCACCAGCACACCGACAAGGCGCAGGCTACTTGTGATCCCCCGCCGGCGGTACTGAAGCACCGCCGGCAGCCCCGTGGGCAGCAGCATGGCTGCCAGCGTGGCACCCTGGGCCCGGTGCTGATCCAGGCCCAGGACCAGGCCCAGCAGGGGCACCATGACGACCCCGCCACCCACGCCAAACAGACCTGACAACAGGCCTCCGCAAACCCCGGTTCCGAGCCCAGCCAGCAGGTGGTTCGCGTTCGGGTTCATGCTCTCTCCTGGAAGCGAGGTCTGAGGATATCGCCACGGGGCTCGCCCAGGGAAAGCCCGCCGGACCGGCCCGCCGTGTTCCAATGGTGGCTTGGAGGCTCCAGTGCAGGTCCAGCTCAGCGAAGAAGTGGTGCTCGACAGCCGGCGGGCCATTTGGCTGCCGCGGCAAAAGACGCTGGTGTTGTCGGATCTGTTCTTCGGGCTGGGCGCCGCCCGGCGGCGGCGGCCCGATCCCATGCCCGCCACGCCCCAGATGGAGATCTGGGAGCGCGCCTTCAGCCTCATCGATGACTATGCCCCGGCCCAGCTGGCCCTGCTGGGCGACCTGAAACCCAGTCAGGGCATCGTGGAGGGGGACGAAGCCGAAGAACTGCGCACCATCTTCCGGAAACTCAAGGGCGGGGGGCGGACGGTCGTGCAGGTGGTGGGCCATCCCGATCGCAGCAGCGGCCCAGCCCTGGAAGGCACCGGCATCCAGCCCGTCGAACAGTACCGCGTGGGTCCCTTCACGCTCATGCACCGGCGGCGGATCTTCGTCTACCCCCGCCACGATCCGCCCCACGGCTTCTGGATCAACGGCGGCGTACACCCCCTCTTTGCCGTGCCCACACTGGGCCCCGCGGGCGAGCCGGACTGGCTACGCCTGCCCACCTTCCTCTACACCGGCTTCGCCCTGGTGATGCCGCCCTTCGTGAGCTATGCCCAGGGTTTCGAAGTCATCCAACCCGAGCGCCTGCCCCGCCAAGCCAAGGCCTGGAAGCTGCTGGCAGACCGGCTTGCCCCCCTGGACCTGGGCGCCCTGCCACCCACGCCGGAGCATCTGCGCACCCTCACCCGTCCGCCCCGGCGGGGAAAGGACGTCAGCAAGTCCGACGATTGAGCCGTCCCAGCTACTTCTTCTTCGCCTTTGGCACCGACGCGCCACCCCGAACGCCCCGGCCATCATCCAAGGTTAGGTCCCAGCCAACGTGGTCGCCCTTCTTGAGTCCCAGGCGCTTGAAGGTACCGGCTGGAAACTCGATGAAATACCGGGAGACCTGCATTCCCCCATAGGTGGGACAGTCGTCCCCGCGCATGGGGCTGCAGGGCGGCGCGTGCTCGACCGTCTCCACGACCTTGCCCTCGGCATCCACCCAGGCCACGTCCAGGGCGATGAGGCAGTTCTTCATCCAGATGGCGTGGTTCCCCTCTTCGCCATAGACGAAGAACATGCAGCGGTCCTTGGCCAGGCTCTGGCGGTACATCAGGCCCTTGGCCTTCTCCGACTCCGTGGCCGCCACCTCGGCCAGGAAGGACGTCTGCTTGAAGGCCACGGTGCCCCCGCCTCCCGCCAACAAGGGTAGGGACAGCAGGGCGGTGAGAATCATGCGCATATCGGCTCCAGAGCATCCAGTATCGATGAAGTGCCGCGGAACCCGAAAAGGAACCCGCCGCGTTCATGCCTCGTAAGACACAATAGAATGATTTCGGGGCGCCCAATGGCCTCATGGAGAACCATGCGCTCGGTTTCCCTGCTTGCGATCCCCCTCCTCACCGGGATGGCCATGGCCGCTCCCGGGCTGGAATTGGGCCTCCAGGCGGTACGGACCGCCACGGCCATCCAGGTGGATGGTCGCCTGGACGAGGCCGCCTGGGCCACCGCACCGCCCGCCTCCGGCTTCACCCAGGAGTGGCCCCGCCGGGGAGAACCGGCCCAACAGCGCACCGAGGTCCGCGTCCTCTACGACGACCGCTTCCTCTACATCGGCGCCCGGATGCATCACGACCTCAGCCTGGATGGGGGCCGCGCGGCCATCGTGCGCCGGCTGCACCGGCGCGACCAGGACAGCCAGAGCGACTGGTTCAGCGTCGCCGTGGATTCTACCCACGACCGCCGCACGGCCCTCGTCTTCGAGGTGAACGCCGCCGGGGTCCAGAAGGATCAGGTCATCTACAATGACAACACCTTCGACCCCAGCTGGGATGGCGTGTGGGAAAGCGCCGTGACCTGCGACGAGACCGGCTGGACGGCGGAGCTGAGGATCCCCCTGTCGCTCCTGCGCTTCAGGCCCGGCGAGGGACCCCAGACCTGGGGCGTCAATTTCGGCCGCATGGACCAGGGTGCCGTGCGGGAATTCACCCGCTGGATGGTGGTGCCCCGCGGCGACAGCGGCTTCGTGAGCCGGTTCCCCGATCTCACCGGTCTGGAGGGCTTGAAACCCCAGCCCCGGCGGGAGTTCCTGCCCTACCTCAGCACCGCCCGAAAATTCGAAACCACGCGGGGCTACGATGACCGCCGCTGGGAGACGCGTGCCGGGCTGGATGTCCGCTGGGGCCTCAATTCCCACTCCCAGATCGACCTAAGCCTCCGGCCCGACTTCGGGCAGGTCGAGGTGGATCAGGCCGTGCTCAATCTGAGCACCTTGGAGACCTTCTTTCCCGAGAAGCGCCCCTTCTTCCTGGAGGGCATGGACGCCTTCCGCGTGGCGGGGCCGGACCTCTTCTACAGTCGTCGCATCGGCCAGGGCCTGTCCGATCCCGCGTTGAATGCCGGCGAGACCCTGCTGGCCCACCCCAACGCCACCGACATCAGCGGCGCGGCCAAATACACAGCCAAGTTTCCCGGTGGTACCCAGGTGGGTCTGCTGGGGGCCAGCGTCGAGCCCGCCCAGGCCACCATCCAGGAGCCCTCGGGCAACCAGGTTCGCCGGGAGATCTCGCCCCTCACCAACTACGGCGTCCTGCGCGTGCAGCAGCTAATGGATGACCGCGGCAGCTACCTGGGCGGCTTTGCCTCGGCGATGCATGCGGCTGGTGCTAACGGGCGGGAGGCTCAGGTGCAGGCCGTGGATGGCGTCTATAAGACCACCGACCGCGCCGGCCTCCTCGAGGGCACTATCAGCCACAGCGCAGCGGGCCCGAGAGACGCCCAAGACCAGGGCTGGCGGGGCCGCCTGCGGGCGCGCGAGGATTGGCGCACGGGCTGGAGCGTCGAGGTGCAGGCCATCAACACCAGCCGCCTCTACAACCCCAACGACGTCGGCTACCTGGCGCGGGCGGACGAGCAGCGGCTGTACGCCCAGGTCGTCCGGCATTGGGATCAGGGCTGGGGCGTCATGCGTGACCTGGAAGTGGGCTTGGATCACACGATCGCAAAGGATCGGGCCGGCCATGAATTCCTGAGCAACTTCAACGGCTATGCCAAGACCGACTTCACCAATTTCGTTTCGCTGTGGGGCGGAGGCGGCGTGGATGCCGCGGTCGAAGATGACCGGGAATTGCGCACCTACGCCGATCCGCAGAAGAAGTATCTCGCCCGCACTTCCTACCCTTACGTCAACCTGGGCGTCGACACCCCCGGCAACCGTCCATGGTACCTGCGCCTCAACACCAGCAAGTCCTGGCAGGAAGGCGGGGCCTCGACGGATGCCAACCTCTACCAGGTCATCAAGCCAACTTCAGCCCTGGAATTCCAGTTGTCCACCTCGGTGACCCGCGACGAGGGTGAACTGAAGTGGCTGGAAACGGCCGTCGCCACCCCCGTGGTGGGCCTGCGCCGCCTCAGCCAGTTTGACCAGACAATCCGGGTGGCCTACGCCCTGTCCCCCACCTTCACTGTGCAACTCTTCAGCCAGTGGCTCGCCGCCAATTGGACCTTCCGGGACCTGCAGCACTACGTGAACGACCGGACCCTGGCGCCGGGCCTCCCCCAGGATCAGCCCGCCGGCACCACACCTCAGATTGCCTTCAGCTACCGCACCTGGAATCTGAACCTCATCACCCGCTGGGAGTTCAGGCCTGGCTCCACCTTCTTCCTGGTCTACACCCACGGGACCAGCACCGACGCCGTGATCAACGATCACGCCAGCCTGTCGCCCCGCACGGATCTCTCCGTGCTGCGCCACCTGCCTGCGGACGACGTGGTGCAGGTCAAGCTCAGTTGGCTGTTCAGGTAGTGGATAGCAGCCACTCGGCCACCCGGTCCACGTCCTTCTCCGTGTGGAAGCCGTGGAAGGCCACCCGCAGGTAGCCCTCGCGGACGGAGGCGAAGATGCCGTGCTTGTAGCCGCTGCGGAGCAGGCACTGCAAGTGCTCTTCTCCGCGGCCGCCATGATGGAAGGCGAGGAAGGAGCCCAGCCGACCTGTGCTCAGGAGCCCGCGGAGGCGGGCGCATTCCAGTCGCCAGGGCGAGTCTTCGAGGGCAGCCAACAGCCGCGCCTGGAGATGCGCCACATGGCCGGCGATGACCGGAACGCCCGTCTGGTTGAGAAGCTGCAGGGACCCCAGCAGGACGGAGGCGTGCAGCAGGTTCGGACCGCCCGCCTCAAGGGCGCGGCCATCCGGCAGCCAGGCGCGGTTGAGGTCCGTCGAGGGCCGCGAGAAATCCGTGGCCTGCTCCACGGACAGCCAGCTCCCGCAAGGCGACAGTGATTGTCGAAAAGCCTCGTCTGTCCAGAGGAAACCCAGGCCCTCGGGCGCCAGCAGGCCCTTGTAGCCGCCCGTGGCGAAGGCCGACAACCCGGCCATATCCGCGGGAACGGTGCCGGCGGCCTGGATGCCGTCCACCACCAGGTGAACGCCCCGCTCGCGGCAGGCGACCCCTAGTCTTGGAAGGTCCAGCTTCAACCCATCCTGGAAGCGGACCCAGGATAGGGTGAGGATCCGGGTCCTGGGGCCCAGCGCCGCGAGGAGCCGCGCCTCAGGATCGTCCTCTTGGGTTGGCGGCTGGCTGGCCCAGGCCCCGGCTCCGGCAAGGTGGCCGTCCCACAGCGGCACCTCACGGAAAACCACGCCCCGGGGCCGCAGGGCGAGCCAGGGCCAGGCATTGGACGGAAACTCGCCCAGGGGAGCCAGCACCTCGTCGCCGGGCTGCCAAGGGAAGCCCTGGGCGACCGCCACCAGGCCCGACGAGGTCGTGGGGGTCAGCGTGATGTCCTCGGGACGCCCAGCCACCAGCGCCGCCGCCTCGGCTCGCAGCGCCGCGGGGAGACCCAGGAAGTCCTCCTCCATCCCCATTTCCCAGGGCCGCAGCTCCTTTTGCATGAAGGCGCGCACGGCACGCAGGCCCGCGCGGGGTACCGGCCCCTCGGCGCAGTGCATGACCCAGAGGTGGCCCTCATCCAGATGGAACAGGGCCGGGTTGAGGGGCGGTGTGCTCATCCCTTGGCGTCGGCCAACAGGGCTCTGAGGCCCACAGGGTAGATGGGCTCCACCACCGACCGCACGGCGGCGGCGTACTGCTGGATCTCCCACTGGGCGTGGCTCTCCGACCGCAGGCGGATGAAGTGGGCCACGGCCTGCAGGCTGACGGTCCAGTAGGCCTCCGAGTACAAGGCCAGGGGCAGGACGCAGCGCGCCTGCTCGCGGCAAACGCCCAGGGCGAGCAGCTCCTTGTAGTGGGCCACGGCTCCGCGGCAGCCTTCCAGGTAGCATTCCAGGGCCCGGGCCTGTTGCGCCTCGTCGATGGCGCCCTCGCTGCCCTGCTTGTTCACCTTGGCCTGGCGACGGAACAACTCGGGCACGAAGAACTCATCTTCGGGAAACTCCACGTAGCGCCCGCTGATCTCGTTGAACTCCGAGCCGATGCGGTGCTTCATCCACTGCCGGAACACGAAGATGGGCGCCTTCACGTGCAAGGTCAGCGCGGTGTGGCGGAAGGGCGACGTGTGCTCGTGTTCGGCCAGATAGCTCACCAGCTTGGCGTCACCCACTTCGAAGGTGTCCTTCTTCTTGCCGAAGGACACCCGCGCCGCGTTCACCACGGACAAATCCGACCCCATGTGGTCGATGAGCCGGACGAAGCCCTTGTCGAGCACCTGGATCTCGGTCGAACTCATCGCGCCACCTCCAACTTCAGCCCAGTGTAGCCCCGGCCTGACCAACTCCTGGAGCCCAGGGCGAGTTCAGCTGCTCAATCCTTGTCTGACCAATCAGCCTTGAGTTATTCTGCGAAGACATCCTCGAGGTCGATAATGCCCCGCTCCGCCACCCTCCCAAGTGTTCTGCTGCTTGTCGCCAGCCTCTCCTTGATGCACTGTGGCGGCGGTTCGAGTGGCTCGTCCCCCGCCGCGCCTGCTCCGGTGGCCCAGGACGCTCCGTCCTTGTTCACGACTTCGCTTTCCGCGGGAACCTCCGTCTTCCACCTAACCTGGGTCCCCCCCACCACCGCCTTCGACGGTTACGAATTCGAGGGCCGTGTGGATGCGGGAACCTTCTCAAAACTGCACAGTGGGCTCATTCCCAACACTTGGCACGAGGCTTACTACGATGCCTCGGTTACGGGCACACTGCAGGAATTGGCCACCTATACCTTCAGGGTGAGGGTCATGCGGGGCACCATCCCTTCCGGCTACAGCAATGAATCGGGGGCTCGCACCGGTCTGAATTCGCCCTACATCTATTCGCCCTACAGCTATGGCGGGCAGATTTCGGTTTCCTGGACGAACAACAGCCTGGTGGCGGACACACTCCAACTCGAGCGGGGAACAGGAACCCCCGCCACCTGGTCAACCATTCCGAATGTGCCCTTCGGCGCCACCTCCTGGATCGACCGCGACGCCCTTGAAGGCCAGACGTGCAACTACCGCGTGACCTACAGCAAGGGGGTTGAATCCACCTCGGCGGCCACCACCTATCCCGCCAGTGTGCCGATGATCGCACCGAGCCAGTTCACAGTTACGCCGCTCGTCGAAGGGGCACGGCTGGACTGGCAGAACCTCAGCCAAGTGGCGACGGAAGTCGCCGTCATGCGGTCCACGGGTTTGGATAGTTACCCAAGCTATACCCAGGTGGCTCTCCTACCTGCGGCCACCACCTCCTATCAGGACTCCCAGCTGGCCACCGGGTACTACACCTACCGCCTGGAAAACCGGAAGTCGGGAGCGACCCCTGCCGCATCCACTCCGGTCCAAGTCGTCACCCTCCCACCCCAGAATGGAGCGTCGGTTCTGCCCGCCCTTCTCAACCTTCCCCAGGCGGGAGTTCTGCGGCGCAGCAGCACCGGCACCTGGTTCCTTTCAGGCAGCTACCAGTACGACGTGATGGTTCGCGTCCCCTCTGGCAACTCCTGGGTCGATTTTGTACCCAATAGCGTCCAGGGCTGGTCGGCACCCTACTTCCTGCTGGACAGCCAGGACCGGCCCCACCTCGTCTACACCCGCTCCGTCGTCCAGGGCACCCAGGAAGTCGCCCTCATGCATGCCTGGCAGGATGCGACCGGCTGGCAGAACGAGGAGATCGCCCGCAAGGCGCTCTATTCCTCCTCGGCCATGTCGCCCTACACCTTCACCCTCGATGCCCAGGATCATTTGCACCTCCTCTGGCTGAAATCGAACGGGACACTCCGGGACCTCGAATATGCCGTCAAGGGGCCAGGGGGCGAATGGATCGTCGAAGGCCTGAATGGGATGACCTCCACCTTCTCGCTCGGCACCTACAGGCTCGCCGTCGATCCCACCGGCCAGCCCCATGTGGTGGTCGGTGCCGGGCAGGACTTGTACCACCTGACGCGCACGGCCGGGACCTGGAGCGTCGAGTCCGTCCCCGCTAACGGCGCCTCCGTGGGCTGGTACGAATTTCTGGGCGCCGTCGCCTCCGCGCCTGACGCCGTGTCCGTGCTCGCCCCCCGTGCCCACCAACCCTACGATGGCAACTACGACCTGCTCCTGTTTCGGAAGACTGACGGCAACTGGCTTCATGAGGAGGTGGTGCTCACGACCAGCGGGTATTCCTCCTTTAACGGGACCCTGGCCGCCAACAAATCCGGCACCCGGTTCGGGCTCTTCTACCCTTCCGCCAGTGGCAACATGCTCCGCGTATGGACCTCGGGCCTCTGGGCCAGCACACTGATCGGCCCCAGCAGTTACGGCACCCCCCAACTGTGGTTCGATGCCTCGGACAAGGTGAACCTCCTGCTGCCTGCGGGCTGGGGCAGCAACTCGAGCGCCTTCCCCTATGTGCTTTACCGAGAACAACCTTGAAGGAGTAAAACGCCTTCGAAGGGCCCCGGGCAGTCGGGTCCTTCGGACTTGTGGTCGAATCATGGGAGAATAGATTCCCTGGGCACGGCAGAACCGCAGGCCGGCTTGCCCCGACCCAGGGGTGAAGTGGTCCCATTTTTCTGGAGGCGCAGATGCGCTTTTTCATCGACACCGCCAACATCGACGAGATCAAGCGCATCAACGCCCTGGGCGTGCTGGACGGGGTGACCACCAACCCGAGCCTCATCGCGAAAGAGACGGGCAAGCCCTTCGAGGCGATCATCGCGGAGATCTGCGGCATCGTGGACGGCCCCATCAGCGCCGAGGTCATCGGCCTGGAGGCCCCCGGCATGATCGAGGAGGGCCGCCGCCTGTCGAAGATCCACAAGAACGTGGTGGTGAAGCTGCCCCTCATCGCCGAGGGGCTCAAAGCCTGCAAGGCCCTCAGCGCCGAGGGCATCCACACCAACGTCACCCTCTGCTTCAGCGCCACCCAGGCGCTCATGGCCGCCAAGGCTGGCGCCACCTATGTCTCCCCCTTCGTGGGGCGCCTGGACGATATCAACCTCGACGGCATGGAGCTGATCCGTGAGATCTGCGCCATCTTCGAGAACTACGGCTTCGACACCCAGTGCCTGGCCGCCAGCATCCGCAGCCCCCGCCACGTCACCGACTCCGCCTTGGCTGGCGCCCATGTGGCCACCATCCCTACCAAGGTCTTCGACCAGATGCTGAGGCACCCGCTCACCGATAAGGGCGTGGAGGGCTTCCTGGCGGACTGGAAAAAGAGTGGGCGCTGAGCGTAGGGCTGGATCGCGCTGATGCGGCAGAGTCGCTTCTTCCTGGCCGTGCTGGCGCTGACGGCCTGCGAGCTGCTGGTGGCCGCAGCTCCGAATGCCCAGAAGGACTGCATCTTCTGCAAGATCGTGGCGGGCACCGCCCCCTCGAAGAAGGTCTACGAGGATCCTTTTGTCCTGGCCTTCTGGGACATCCAGCCTCGGGCCAAGGTCCATCTCCTGGTGATCCCCAAGCAGCACGTGGCCAGCCTCAAAGAACTGGATGAGCTCCCCGTCGAAACCCGGGCCGCACTGCTGAGTGCCTGCGCGCGGGTGGCCCGGGACCAGGGCATCGCCGACGGGGGCTTCCGGGTCATCGTCAACGCCGGCAGGGATGCCAATCAGAGCGTCTTCCACCTCCACTTCCACGTGGTTGGCGGCGAAAAACTGCGCGAGGACGCCATCTCGAAGGACACCGGCAAAACGCCTTGAAGGTCTTGCCTGTCACCGATGTTGACCTTCGTGTATCTTTACCTCTAATCCAACTTCCTGGAGTTCCCGATGCGTTCCTCCAGTCAGCGCCTACTCCTCCTGGGCTTCGCCGCCACCTTTGGCCTGGCGCTCACCGCCGCTGACGGCCCCACCATCTCCACACCCCTGGTGTGGAAGCCGACCTCCACCCTCGCCGCATCCACGGAAAGGATCAACCTCACCCCCTTCATCAACCAGAAGATTGCGCTGCTGCCCCTCGTGGACAACCGGAAGGACAAGGGGCTGCTCGGCGAAAATCGGGAAAAGTCTGTGGTCCGTTTCGTGAGCACCTCCGACGCGGTGGCGCCCTACATTTCCGCGAAGCTTCTCGCCCTGATGGTGGAATCGGGACTTCCCATCAGCGACAAGGTCGAGGGCGCCAACATCGTCATCAGCGCTGAACTGTTGCGTTTCAATGTCATCGAGAAGGACACCTATGAGGGCGAGCTGCGGGCCATGTTGCAGGTCCGCTCTGGCGAGAAGCTGGTGTGGAAGGGCTTGGCCGTGGGCCGGACGACGCGGTTCGGCCGTTCCTACAAGCTGGAGAACTACCACGAAGTGCTCAGCGATTGCATCGTCGAAGCCGTCTCCCGCCTGCTGTCGGATCCAATCTTCGTCAGCGTCTTGGCGGGCCAGGCGATGGTGGTCACCATTCCAGCTCCAGCTCCAGCACCCGCTCCAGCTCCGACGCCCATTCCGACGCCTGCTCCCCCTGCCAACTGAATCAGGCCTCCGATCCACGGCGCTCCCTTCAAACCCCGGCCCCCCCTGGATCGCATGCAGTCATCCCGGTTTTCAGTCCCCCTCATCCGTGCGGCGGTCTGGTCCCTGGAGCCGCTGCTCCAACCGGCCACCACCGGGCTTCTCGAGGTCTGCTCCGGTGCGCCTGAGCTCGGGTTCCTGGACCCCCTGCTGCGCCGACGCCTCGGGCCCCTGGGCCGCGCCATGTTGCATTGCGCCGGCCGGGTGGCCGAAGGCCGGGGCCCGTTGTCTTCCGTGTTCGCCTCCCGCCACGGTGACGTGACCCGGACGGTGCCCATCCTGGAAGACCTTGCACGCGGCCTGCAGCCCTCGCCCACCCAGTTCTCCATGAATGTCCAGAATGCCGTGGCGGGCGTCTGGTCCATTGCCAGGCAGGACCCAAGCCCTTCCGTAGCCCTGGCCGCGGGACCGGAGACCTTTGGCCTGGGACTGCTGGAGGCCTTTGGCCTCCACACCGCGGATCCCACCAGCCCCGTCCTTTTTGTCTATGCCGATGAGCCCCTCCCCGAACCGTTCACCGGCTTCGCAGAGCGCGAATTGCCACTGCACGCTGTGGCCCTGTTGATCGGTCTCCCGGCCGCCAGGCACTTGCTCTTCACGCGGGAGCCCGGAGGTGCCGGCCCCGTGGCTACTGTTCCCCAGTCCCTGCAAGTGCTCCAGGTCCTGGACGGGGGGCTGCCGCAGGGACCTTGGATCGAGACCGGTGCGGCCTGGACCTGGAGCCTGGAATAGCCACAAATGAGACACACGTTCAAAATCCTTGCCAGTGCGATCGGCTTTTCGGCTCTGGGCATCGGGGGCGTCCTGTACACCCTCATCGGGCTCCCTCTCTTGTGGCTGCTGCCGGGGGGCCGGGACAAGCTGCGCTGGCGGACCCGCTGGGTCATCCATCGGTTCTTCCGGACCATCACCCGGTTCCTTGCGTGGTCCGGGATCTTCCAGCTCCGCCCCGAGGGCCTACCCGCCCGGAAAGACCTGAAAGGCGTGCTGATCCTCGCCACCCATCCGGGTTATCTGGATGTCGTGCTGCTGCTGGCCCTCGTCGAGCAAGTAATCTGCGTGGTGAAGGCGGGGATCTGGAACAACCTGCTCTTTGGCGGGGTCGTGCGGGCGGCCGGCTACATTCCAGCGCTAGACCCTACCCAGGTGCTCGAGGCGGGTACCCGGGCCCTCGAGAGAGGCGAGGCCCTGCTCCTCTTCCCGGAGGGTACGCGGACCCAACCAGGCGAACCGTACACCTTCCAACGCGGGGCCGCCCACCTGGCCCTTCAGTCCCGGGCCCGGATCCTGCCGATCCTGATCACATGTGAGCCTCCGTTGCTCGCAAAGGGCCACCGGTGGTACAAGATCCCCGCAGTTTCATGCGATTATCACCTCCGTGCCGTCGCACCTCTAGATCTGCCCTGGCCCGACCTCACCGATCTGCCCAAGGCCCTGGCCGCCCGCGCGGTGACCACATGGCTCGAAGACCGGTTCAACCAGGAGTCCCATGATCCAGGACATCACTCCGCTCGACATGAAACGGTTCATCGTCAAGACCCTTGACCTCGAGAACACCGCGCCCGAGGATATCGGCGACGACCAGCCCCTGTTCGCCGGCGGCTTGGGCCTGGATTCCATCGATGCATTCGAGCTGGGCATCGCCCTCAAGAAGGCCTACAACCTGCGGCTGGAGGGGGAAAAGACGTCCGCCTTCGCCCACCATTTCCGAACTCCGGCCACCCTGGCCGCCTTTGTCGAAACCTACCGCCAGGTGTCCCCATGAGTGAGTCCAGAGCCGCCCCCACGAGCCTGACCGAAGCAGAGATCTTCCTGAAGCTGCGCGAGGTCCTGGTGGATTCCTTCCGCCTGGATCCAGCGAACATCACTCTGGCCTCCCACCTCTTCAAGGACCTGGACCTCGACAGCATCGACGCCGTGGAGCTGGCCATCCAGCTGCAGGACCTCACCGGACGCCGGGTGAAGGCCCAGGAATTCAAGGACGTGAGAACCGTGGGCGACGTGGTCGCCACCATTCACCGGATGATCCAGTCGTGATGCCCTTCCCGGGGAGCCTCTGTGCGATCCCCGGGGTGCCCGGAGGCTACACGTTCCAGGTGGAGCAGGACCATCGCGCCTTCGAGGGACACTTCCCGGGAGAGGCCATCCTCTCCGGCCTCATCCAGGTGGACTGGGCCATCCAGCTGGGTCGCGAGACCTTCGCCGTCACCGGCGATTTCCGCAGACTGGATCACCTCAAGTTCCAGTCCCCCATCCGTCCCGCCGAACCCGTGGAATTGCGCCTCGGTTGGAACGTTGCCACCGGCAGCCTGGCTTTCCGCTACTCGGGCCAGAAGGGTCAGAAATCTCAGGGGCTGGCGGTCTTCGACTCGGCCCCATGACCGGTTTCAAGCCCTGCCTCATCGTGCCGGTGTTCAATCCTGGCCCCGCGCTGGAGCGCACCCTGGCGGGCCTGCTGCTGCAGCACCTGCCCGTGTTCGTGCACGACGACGGAAGTGACGAGACCACCCAAGGGAACCTGGAGCGGTTGGCAGCGGCCAACCCGCTGATCCGCCTCTCCCGCTGGGAAGGCAACCGCGGCAAGGGCGCCGCGGTGCTCGAAGCCCTGCAACGCGCCTGGGCCGAGGGCTTCAGTCATGGCCTCCAGGTGGACGCGGACGGCCAGCACGACCCAGCGGCCGTGGGGCCCTTCCTGCGCCTGGGCGAAGCCCAGCTGGAAGCAGTGATCGCCGGCGTGCCCCGCTATGAGGGGCCGGTGCCGCGGGCCCGGCGCTATGGCCGCTGGTTCACCCACGCCTGGGTGTGGCTCGAGACCCTCTCCTTCGACATCGGTGATTCCCTCTGCGGGTTCCGCCTCTATCCACTCGCAGCCACCTTGGCCCTCGCTCGCCGCGTGTCGCTGCCCACGCGCATGGACTTCGACACCGCCATCATCGTCCGGCTCCACTGGGAGGGCCTCCGCATCCTGAACGCACCGGTGCGCGTCAGCTACCCCGCGGACGGCGTTTCCCACTTCCACCTGCTGCGCGATAACCTCCGGATCACCCGGATGCACACCCGGCTGGTCATCGGCATGCTGGGTCGCCTGCCGCGCCTGCTGGCTCGGAAGCTCAGCGGTGACCCGGCGCAGGCCCCCCACTGGTCGCGGATCCAGGAACGCGGCACGGCCCTGGGGCTCCGCCTCGCCCTCTGGATCTATCGCCTCCTGGGCCGCCGGGGCCTGCGCTTCATCACGGAGTTCATCGCGCTGTATTTCTTCCTGACCGGCGCCGAGGCCCGACGCTCTTCCAGGGACTACCTGCAGCGCCTCTTCGCAAGCTCAGGCCCGCTCCCGGGATTGGCCCGGAAACCGCGTCTCCGGGACCAGTACCGGCATGTCCGGGCCTTTGCGCTGTCCTATGTGGACCGCTTCCTGGCCTGGATGGACGCTGGCGACGCCACCGTTCGCTTCCCGGACGAGGCCCAGTTCAATGCGCTGCTGGCCTCGGGTCGAGGCGTCCTCTTCCTCAGCGCCCACCTGGGCAATCTGGATATGCTCCGGGGCTTGGGTGCTGCCCGCGGCATCCAGGGCCTGAATGCCGTGGTCTATTCCGAGCACGTCGTGCGCTTCCAGGATCTCCTCAAAGAGATCAACCCGGCCTATGCCGCCAACCTGATCCACTTGCCCGAAGTGACTCCTGGGACTGCCATGGCCCTGGAGGAGAAGGTCGCCAAGGGGGAGTCCCTCTTCCTGGTGGGGGACCGGCCACCGGCCTCCGACAATGGCCGCACCGTGGCCGTGCCCTTCCTGGGCCGCGAGGCGCCCTTCCCCATCGGCCCGATCTTCCTGGCCCACCTGCTGCAGTGCCCGGTCTACCTCTTCTTCTGTTTCCAGGACGGACTGGGCTACCGCGTCCACATGGAACCTTTCGCCGATCGCCTGGAACTTCCGCGGCACGGACGCGAGGCGGCGATTCAGGCCTGGGTGGCGCGGTATGCGACGGCCGTCGAGGCCCGATGCCGGGAGACACCCTTCCAGTGGTTTAATTTCTATGACTTCTGGGGTGCGAACCAAACCGATCCGGTCCCGCCTCGGGCCCCTTTCCCACCTGAACCGCCGGCCCAGCCATGACCCCTCCCCTGCAAGTCGAAGTGAGCCTGGAGATCCCCTTCCACGATGTGGATTCCATGGGCATCGTCTGGCATGGGCACTACCTGAAGTACTTCGAGATCGCCCGCACGGCCCTGATGCGCCGGGCCGGGCTGGACGTGGCGGATATGCAAGCCTCAGGCTGTGCCTGGCCCGTGGTCACTTGTGAAGTGAAATACATTCGTCCCCTGCGCTACGGCCAGAAGATCCAGGTAGAAGCCCTCCTGGAGGACTACGACTGCCGGCTCCGGATCAGCTACGTCATCCGCGACCCCGCAAGCGGGGAGCGCCTCACCCGCGGCTCGACCACGCAATTCCCCATCGATACCCAGACCGGCGAGGCCCGCTTCGAGACACCGGCCGGCCTGATTGCCGCCATCGAAAGGGCTCGGGGGTGACTGCCGCCGACGCCTGCCACTTGTCGGCCCTGGGCCTGGTGAACGCCCTCGGCCGCGGCAAGCGGCAGGTGGCGGAAGGTCTTTTCCGCGGCACTTCGGCGGGCCTGGTGCTCGAGGACGGTTGGCTCCCGGGGGAACCGGCCCGAGTGGGCCGGGCGCCCATCCAGCTCGACCCTCTGCCGGCACACTTCTGGGCGGACGACTCCCGCACCACGCGGTTGCTCCTGGCGGCCCTCGATGAGATCCGGGACGAGGTCGAGCGGGAGATCGCCCGCCATGGCCGCCACCGAGTAGGCGTCGTGCTGGGCACCAGCACCTCTGGCATCGAGGCCTCGGAACGGGCCATCGCCCATGCCCTGGAACACGGCTCGCTGCCCGCGGACTTCCACTATCAGAAGCAGGAGATCGGTCGGCTCGCGCCCTTCCTGGCGGAATTCCTGGGCCTCACCGGCCCCGCGCTCACGGTGTCCACCGCCTGCACCTCCAGCGGCCGGGCCATCGTGTCCGCCCGCAACCTCCTGCGGCTGGACCTCTGCGATGTCGTGCTCACCGGGGGCGCCGATTCCCTGTGCAAGTTGACCCTGAACGGCTTCGCCTCGCTGGAATCCGCCACCGCCACCCTCTGCAACCCCATGAGCCGGAATCGCTGCGGCATCAATGTCGGCGAGGCCGCCGCGCTCTTCCTGCTGCGCAGGGAACCCTCAGACCTGGCCCTGCTGGGAGCCGGGGCTTCCAGCGATGCCTACCACATTTCCTCGCCTGAACCCTCCGGCCGCGGAGCGGAGGCCGCCATGCGCGCGGCCTTCCGCGACGCCGCGCTGGATCCCGCCGACGGCCTGGTCTACGTGAATCTCCACGCCACCGCCACGCCGAAGAACGATGAGATGGAAAGCCTGGCCATGGCTCGCGTGTTCCCGAACGGCGTGGCCTGCAGCGGCACCAAGCCCCTCACGGGCCACACCCTGGGCGCTTCCGCCGCCACAGAACTGGCCTTCTGCTGGCTCAGCCTCCAACCCGCCTGGAACCCGCTAAAACGCCTTCCGCCGCACCGCTGGGACGGTGAGGCGGATCCGGCGCTGCCTGCCTTGCGGCTCACGGACGACGCCAGCCGTTTCGACGGCCCCAGGCGTTGCCTCTCCAATGCCTACGCCTTCGGGGGGAACAACCTGAGCCTGCTGATCGGGGAGGCGCCATGAGTGCCCTGCCCGGTCTCCGGGACCTGCTCCTCCACCGCCCCCCGGCCCTGCTCCTGGACCGCATCCTGGAGGTCTCCGCCGACCGCTGCGTCGCCTTGGCCCGGGTCGAGGCCGGGGCCTGGTACCTGCAGGCCGACGGCAGTGCCCCCGCGTGGCTGGGCCTGGAATGGATGGCCCAGGCGGCTTCAGCCTTGAGCGGCCACCGTCATCGCCTCGCCGGCCGCGCACCCCGCATCGGCTTCCTGCTGGGGACCCGGTCGTACGAAGCCGAGGTTCCCTCCTTCCCCGTAGGGTCCGAACTGGAGGTCGTGGCCGAGGTCTTCTTCCTGGACGAGGGCGGTGCCTCCGCGTTCAGTTGTGAGGTGCGCCACTCGGGCGGAACCCTCGTCCGTGCTAGGTTGAAAGCGATCGAGCTGCCATGAACGCGACCCCTGAAATGCCTCCAAGACAAGTCCTCGTCACCGGTGCCAGCGGCCGCCTTGGCCGGGCCATCGCCCTCCAGTTGGCGCAGGCTGGTTTTGCCGTGACGGTGCATTGCCACCGGCGGGTGGCGGAGGCCAAGGCCCTGTGCGTAGCCATCACCGCCGGCGGCGGGAGCGCCCACTGGCTCGCCTTTGATGTCACCGACCGGGCCGAGGCCGAGTCCAGGCTGGAGGCCTGGGTTGCAGAGCACGGTCCTTTCTACGGCATCGTCTGCAATGCGGGCATCACGCGCGATGGCGCCTTCCCCGCGCTCAGCGGAGAAGACTGGGACCAGGTGCTCGGCGTTGGGCTGGACGGCTTCTTCAACGTGGTCCACCCCCTGATCCTGCCCATGATCAAGACCCGGAAGGGGGGTCGCATCGTCTGCATCGCCAGTGTCTCCGGCGTGGTCGGCAACCGGGGCCAGGTGAACTACAGCGCCGCCAAGGCTGGCCTCATCGGCGCCGCCAAGGCCCTGGCGGTGGAGGTCGCGAGCCGGGGCATCACGGTCAATTGCGTCGCCCCGGGGCTCATCGAATCCGAGCTGGTCGACGAGACCGTGCTGGAGCGTGCCCTGCAGGCCATTCCCATGAACCGCGTGGGCCAGGCCGAGGATGTGGCGGCCACCGTCGGCTTCCTCTTTTCGGACGCGGCCAACTACATCACGCGCCAGGTCATCGGCGTCAACGGGGGGATGGTCTGAGACGCCGCGTGGTCGTGACCGGCATGGGCGGCATCACGCCGCTGGGCGACAGCTGGAGCGCCATCGGGCCGGCCATGGCCGCGGGCCGGAGCGGCGTGAAGACCATGCCCGCCTGGGACCAGTACCCCGAGATCCAGACTCGCCTCGGCGTGCCCGTGGAGGCCTTCGAGGTGCCTGAGCACTACCCGCGGAAGATGGTCCGTTCCATGGGCCGGGTCGCCCTCTTCGGGGTCCGCGCCACGGAACTCGCCCTGGAGGACGCAGGCCTGCTCGGCGATCCCATCTTGCGGAGCGGCCACACCGGCGTCGCCTACGGCTCCTCCTTCGGCAGCGTGGAGCCCATGCTCGCCCTGGGGAAGAGCCTGGCGGCGGGCCGGATCAGCGGCATCGGAGCGACGGGCTACATCCAGGCCATGAGCCACACCGCCGCCGTCAACATCGGCGTGTTCTTCGGAATAACGGGCCGGGTCATCCCCACCAGCACCGCCTGCACTTCCAGCAGCCAGGCCATCGGCTACGCCTACGAGACCATCCAGCAAGGCCGCCAGACGGTCATGATCGCTGGCGGCTGCGACGAACTCACGATCTACACCGCTGCCGTCTTCGACACGCTCTACGCCACCAGCCTGAAGAACGACCAGCCCCAATCCACCCCCAGGCCCTTCGACACAGAGCGGGATGGCCTCGTGGTGGGTGAGGGGGGTTGCACCCTCATCCTGGAGGACCGCGAGCACGCGCTGGCCCGGGGAGCCAGGATCTATGCGGAAGTCACGGGCTTCGGGACGAATTCCGACGGCGCCCACATCACCCAGCCCCAGAAGGAGACCATGGCCGAGACCATGCGCCTCGCCCTGGTCGACGCGAACCTGCGCCCGGAGCAGGTGGACTGGGTCAACGCCCATGGCACCGCCACGGAACATGGCGACATCGCCGAATCCCACGCCACTCTCGAGGTCTTCCAGCGGCCCATTCCCATCGTCTCCTTCAAGAGCTACTTCGGCCATCCCCTGGGGGCCTGCGGCTCCATCGAGGCCTGGGTCGGCATCCACATGGCCCTGGCGCAGCGCATCGCCCCCACCCTCAACCTGGCCCACCCGGACCCCCGTTGCGCCGAACTCGACTACATCCAGACCGAACCCCGCGTCATGCCCGCGGCCTGCTTCATCAGCAACAACTTTGCCTTCGGGGGCATCAACACCTCTTTGGTGTTCCAGTGCCCAGCCTGACAAGGGATCTCGATCGTTTGTGATCAACTTGTAAAGAAAGCTCACTACCATGTGGGGTTGCCCGGCATCGGGCCTGGAGTGTTCTCATGGATGCGATCACGTCCGTCCTTCGCCGCTGCGAAATCTTCTCCGGCCTCACCGACGGGGATCTGAGCGTCATCGCCGGGGCCGCCCGGCGCCGGGAGGTGCAGGCCGGTACCTGCCTGTTCAGCCAGGGCGAGCCACGCCAGGGTGCCACGGTCATCGCCGAAGGCCGGGTGGAGATCACCCGGGACAACGGGGACGGCCCCGAACCCATCGTCATCCTCGGCCCCGGTGATGTGGCCGGCGAGCAATCCTTCCTGGCCACCAGCACCCACACGGCCACCGGCATGGCCCTCACCTCGGCGGTGCTCCTCGACCTGGACCGCGACGCTGTGCTCCTGGCCCTGAGCGGGGACGGCAGCGCCGCCATCAGTGTGCTCAGCAAGGTCGCCACAGTGCTCCACCAGCGCCTGCTCTACGCGGCTTCGCCCCGCACCGGCCGCGAGCAGGCCTACGCCAGCGGGCGGACCCGGCGGGAGTCGGATCTCCTCGGCCCCCTGGATGTGCCCGAGGATGCCCTCTTCGGTGTGCAGACCCTGCGCGCCGTCCACAATTTCCCCATCACGGGTACGCCCACCAGCCACTTCCCGGCCATGATCCGGGCCCTGGCCCTGGTCAAGCAGGCCGCCGCCCGGGCCAACGCCAAGCTGGGCCTGCTGGAGCCCGCCATCGCCGACGCCATCGACCGCGCCTGCCAGGAGATCGTGGACGGCCACTGGCACGGCCACTTCCCCACGGACATGGTGCAGGGCGGGGCAGGGACGTCGACCAACATGAACGCCAACGAGGTCATCGCCAACCGGGCCCTGGAGTTGCTGGGCCACAAGCGCGGCGAGTACGCCTTCTGCCACCCCAATGACCACGTGAACCTGGGCCAGAGCACCAACGACGTCTATCCCACGGCCCTGCGGCTCAGCACCATCTTCATGCTGCGCAGCCTGCTGGGCGCCATGGAGCGCCTGAAGGCTGCCCTCCACGCCAAGGGCCGCGAGTTCTCCGACGCCATCAAGATGGGCCGCACCCAACTCCAGGACGCGGTGCCCATGACGCTCGGCCAGGAGTTCGAGGCCTACGCCGTCACCACCGGCGAGGACATCCTGCGCCTGCAGGAGACCGCCCGCTTCTTCCTGGAGGTGAACATGGGCGGCACGGCCATCGGCACGGGCATCTGCGCCGATCCGCGCTACCCCCAGCTGGTCGTCGAGGAGCTGCGCAAGGTGACGGGCCTGGAGATCGTGCTGGCGGAGAACCTGGTGGAGGCCACCCCGGATACGGGCGCCTTCGTGATGTTCTCCGGCGTCGTCAAGCGCGCCGCCGTGAAACTCAGCAAACTCTGTAACGATCTGCGCCTGCTCAGCAGTGGGCCCCGCTGCGGCTTCGGCGAGATCAACCTGCCCCCCATGCAGCCCGGCAGCAGCATCATGCCCGGCAAGGTGAATCCCGTGATTCCCGAGGTGGTGAACCAGGTGGCCTTCCAGGTCATCGGCAACGACCTCACCATCACCCTGGCCGCCGAGGCGGGCCAGCTCCAGCTCAACGTCATGGAGCCCATCCTGGCCTACAGCCTGGCCACCAGCATGCGGAACCTCACGGCCGCCGTGAACGTCCTCACCACCAAGTGCATCGTCGGCATCACCGCCAACCGGGAGCACTGCCGCGAGCAGGTGGAGCACAGCATCGGCATCGTCACCGCCGTGATGCCCGCCATCGGCTACAAGAAGGCCACCGAGGTGGCCAAGGAGGCCCTGGAGACCGGCGTCTCGGTGCGGGAACTGATCCTCCGCAAGGGCTACCTCAGCCCCGCCGAGTGCGACGAGGCCTTCAGCCTCGAGGCCATGACCCTGCCCAGACCCATCCGTTGAGCTGCACCAAGACTTCTCCACTTCCTTCCTCGCCAGGAGTTCCCATGTCCCGCCTGCTTGCCCTGCTGCTAGGTTCCGCCCTCTGTCTGGGGGCCCAGGATGCGCCGAAGCCGGAGAGTACGCCACCGGCCTCGCCAGCACCGTCCGTCGCTCCGGCACTCCAGACCGCACCCGCACCCGCGGCGCCGCTGACTCCCGCCGCGCCGCTGATGCCCATGCCTGCAGCGGTGCCGAAACCGGCCGCGCCGAAAGCGCCCCTGCAGGACGAAGGCCTGCTGGATCCGGCCTGGTTCGGCGAGGGCGTCACGTTCACCAAGAACGATGATGTGGATTTCTTCTGGATCAAGCCGGGTCTCGATCTTACCGGCCACACCCTCTACATGAAGCCCTGGGATGATCCCGCCATGCTCCGGAAGGGGCGCGACGGCAAGGACAACGCCAAGGCCACCGAAATCACGGACAGTTTCCCCGGCATGCTGCGGGGAGCCCTGAACGGGGCTTTCAACGGCAAGGCCAAGGTGAGCCGGACCGAGGGTGACCTGGTGCTCGTGGGCCGCTTCGTCGATGCGAATGCCGGCAGCAAGGCCGCCAAGTGGCTGATCGGGCTGGGGGCTGGCAGCGAAACGGCCACCTGGGATCTGAAGATCCTCGACCCCAAGAGTGGAGAGACCCTCCTGGCCGTTCACCACCGTGCCATCAGCGGAACCGCCATGAGCAACATCCAGGACAAACTCGTGAAGTGGGCCGACAAGTTCGCCACCTTTGTCGCCACTCGGGCCACCAAATAGAGGGCCCCAGTCGCCAACTCAGATTTCCCTCCGGGCAGTAGGTTAAACTGGCAGCTGATCCCCCCCGATTGGCTGACATTCGCAAGTCCCCGGAGTCCTCATGTCCCTCGAAAAGAAGATCGAGATCCTCAAGGCCAAGCATGCCCAGGCCTTGGCGGGCGGCGGCGAGATGCGGGTGGCGAAACAGCACGAAGGGGGCAAGCTCACGGCCCGGGAACGAGTGGCGGCCTTTCTCGATGAAGGTTCCTTCGAGGAGATGGACGCCCTGATGGTTCATCGCAACTGGGGTGTGGACAAGATCCCCGGCGACGGCGTGGTGACCGGCTTCGGCCGCGTGGATGGCCGCCCCGTGGCCCTCTTCGCCCAGGACTTCACTGTCTTCGGCGGCTCCCTCAGCGAGGCCTACGCCAAGAAGATCTGCAAGGTGATGGACCTGGCCATGAAGGTGGGCTGCCCGGTCATCGGCCTCAATGACAGCGGCGGCGCCCGCATCCAGGAGGGTGTGGTGAGCCTCGGCGGCTACGCTGACATCTTCCTGCGCAACACCCTGGCCAGCGGCGTCGTCCCGCAGCTCAGCCTCATCATGGGCCCCTGCGCCGGCGGCGCGGTCTACAGCCCGGCCATCACCGACTTCATCACCATGGTGAAGGGCACCAGCTACATGTTCGTGACCGGCCCCGACGTCATCAAGGCCGTCACCCATGAGGAAGTGACCAAGGAGGAACTGGGCGGTGCCCACACGCACGCCTCCAAGAGCGGCGTGGCCCACTTCGTCTGCGCCAGTGACCTCGCGGCCCTGGCCCACGCCCGGGAGCTGCTCTCCTTCCTGCCCAGCAACAATTTGGGCGAGGCCCCGCGCCGTGCATCCAAGCGCGAAATGCCCCTGGAGAATCCGGAGCTGGACAAGGTGGTGCCGGAGGATCCCGGCAAGCCCTACGACATCCGCGACATCATCCGCGGCGTGGTGGACGATGCCAACTTCTTCGAGGTGCATGAGGCCTTCGCGCCGAACCTGGTGGTGGGGTTCGCCCGGATTGATGGCCGCAGCGTGGGCATCGTGGCCAACCAACCCGCCTTCTACGCCGGTGTGCTGGACATCGCCTCCAGCGAGAAGGGGGCCCGCTTCGTGCGTTTCTGCGACGCCTTCAACACGCCCCTCATCACTTTCGAGGACGTGCCTGGCTTCCTGCCCGGCGTGACCCAGGAGCACGGAGGCATCATCCGCCACGGCGCCAAACTGCTCTTCGCCTTCTGCGAGGCCACGGTGCCCAAGATCACCGTCATCACCCGCAAGGCCTACGGTGGCGCCTACTGCGTCATGGCCAGCAAGCATATCCGCACGGATTTCAACTTTGCCTACCCCACGGCGGAGATCGCCGTCATGGGTGCCGAGGGCGCCATGAACGTGCTGCATGGCAAGTCCATCGCCGTGGCGCCGGATCCCGTCGCCAAGAAGGCGGAGCTTATCGCCGAGTACAACGAGAAGTTCGCCAATCCCTACATCGCGGCGGAGTTCGGCTTCATTGACGAAGTGATCCTGCCGCGCGAGACCCGCCTCAAGCTCATCAAGGCCCTGGCCTTCCTCGAGACCAAGCGCGACACCACCCCGCCAAAGAAGCACGGGAATATTCCGCTGTAGGGCGGTAGGATGCGGGAACCCTCACCAGGAGTCCCCATGCGCCGCCTCGCCTACTGTCTGCTGGCCCTGCCCCTGCTGTCGCAAGCCATGGATGAAGCCACCCTCAAGGGTGACCCGCGGAAACTCGCGGGCGCCTGTGCGGACCGGGCCCGGCTGCTGCGCCCCAAGGACGCCAAGATGCTCGCCGAGTATGGGCGTGCCTTCCTGGCCGCTGGCGAGCGGGCCAAGGCCGAGGACTGCTTCCAGGCGGCCCGCATCGAAAGCTCGAGGGACGCCGACGTGTACCGCCTGATCGCCGCGGCCTGGCTCCGGGCTGGGCAGCGCGGCGAAGCCCTGAAGGCCATCGCCGACATGCAGACCGCCGATCCCAAGGCCAGGAACGCCTTCACCCGAGCGGCCGTGAACCTGCAGGACGGCGGCCTGGCGAAGGAGGCCGATGCGCTCATGGAACGGGCCTGGATCCTGGACCCCTCGGACTGGCAGAACTGCGTCACCTACGGTCGTAGCTGTCTGCGCAAGGCCCGCCGGGAGAGCGCCGCGAAGTGGTTCGCGCGCGCCACCCAGGCCAAGCCCCAGGAAGAGCGCATGTGGAATGCCGTGGCCCTCGCCTACGCCGATCACGGCGCCGAACCCAGCTAGGGCCCCGTCTGTCGAGCATCGACCCAAGGAGTTTCCATGCGCACTGCCGCCCTGCTTTTCCTCGCCATCAGCCTTTGGGCCCAGGCCCCGAAGCCTGCCGCTGCAGCCTTCGACGAGGCGTTCTTCAACGGCGACCGCCGGGCCATCCTCGAGGCCTGCGCGGACAAGGCCCGCGCCATCAAGCCCAAGGACGCGAAGTACCTCGCGGAATACGGCCGAGCCTACCTCGCCGCCCTGGACCGGCCCAAGGCCGAGGCCGCCTTCAAGGAGGCGGAGGACAAGGAACCCAAGGATGGCTTGGTGCTGCGCCTCATCGCCGGGGCCTGGCTGAAGCACGGCTATAAGACCGAGGCCCTCGAGGGCTACGAGAAGATCGTGAAGCGCGATCCCAAGAACAAGGAGGCCGTCACTCAGGCCGCCATCGATCTCGCAGAAGTGGGCCTGGTGAACGAGGCGGAGCGGTACATGGGCGTGTTACTGGCCCTGGAAAAGGACGACTGGGCCCGCTTCGTGATGTTCGGCCGCGCCTTCCTGGTGGCCGGTCAGCGCCGGAAGGCCGCCACCTGGTTTGCCCGGGCCGCCGCCCTGAAGCCGAACGAGGAAAAGCTCTTCCTGGAGATCTCCCGGGCCTTCGCCGAGACCCAGAGCGTGATGTAGGCTCAACGCATTCAGGGCCCGGCCGTAGCCCGGTCTTCCAGGAGCCTTCATGCAGTATGTGATCTTCAACAAGCAGGGTTCGGTCCGCAGTGGCTGGAAAGTCATTGGCTTCATCCTGTTGTTCATGGCCATCGGCATCAGCCTCAGCCTCGCTGCCAAGGCGCTTCACGCTCCCCGGTTGACCAGCGGTACCGGTGTCTGGATCAATACCGCCATCGTGGCCCTCGCGAGCCTCATCTGCGTGGGCCTGGAGAAGCGGTCCTTCCTCGACCTGGGTTTCCACTTGGGTCCCCGCTGGCTTGCGGAATTTCTTGCGGGCACCCTGGGTGGCATCCTGCTGATCCTCCTGACAGCCTTGCTGGTGATGGGTTTGGGTGGCTTCCACTGGGAGCGCACCGCGAACATCGGGCCCCGCCAGCTCCTCACCGCCGCCTTGATGTTCCTGGGGGTGGCCTTCAATGAAGAGATCATGGCCCGGGGCTACCCCTTCCAGCGGCTGGCGGAGGGCGCAGGTCCCTGGGTGGGCCAGCTGGTCTTCGCCGCCCTCTTCGCCCTGGCGCACTGGGGCAACCCCGGCATGCACGGCGCAACCCGGGCCTGGGCCACGGTGAACATCGCCCTCGCCGCCCTCCTCCTGGGCTTCTGCTACCTGCGCACCCGGAGCCTCGCCCTCCCCATCGGCGTCCATCTCGGCTGGAATTGGGCCCAGGGCAGCCTACTGGGCTTCGGTGTGAGCGGTACCGCTATCACCAAGGGAGCCTGGACGCCGGTCTTCCACGGCCGCCCGGAGTGGCTCACGGGTGGAGCCTTCGGCCTGGAGGCCAGCGTCATCTGCTCCCTGGTCTGCGGCGCGACCGTCCTTGGGCTGTGGCGCTGGCGCGGTCGCGAGCTGCACTTGGCGGTGGAGCTACCTAGCGTCGATGCTTCCACTGCTTCGGTGTCTTGACGCCTGAGCCCATCACCAGCCGCATCTCGCTGGTGGGTGAGAAGCCCAGCCGCTGATAAAGACCCTCAGCCTCGAGGCTGGCGTGCAGTTCCATGATCTCAATACCGATCTCCCGGGCCAGTTCCAGGGCCGCGTCCGTGAGGCGGGCCGCCAGCCCCTGGCGCCGGTAGGCTGGGGCCGTGTAGACGTTGAAGAGATAGCCCCGGACCGAGAGGGGCGTCACCGGCGTGGGCACGGTCTCCTTCATGAGCATCAGCACGCTGGCCACGACCTGGCCGTTTTCTTCCAGCACGAGGCCCCGGCACTGCCCCGTCACCAGCCAGCCGCGCAGCTGGTGCCGGAAGGCCTCCGCCATGCGCTTCAGTCCTTCCTCCGAACCCATCTCCATGTCCCGGAACATGGCAATGCGATGGGCCACGTGGGTCTCCAGGTCGGCGGGGGTGGAGAGGCGCAGGGTCGGAGTCATTCAGACAGTGTACGAGCTATCCTGATCCATGCACTATGCAGCGCTTGCCTCGGGTTCCAAGGGGAACTGCCACGCCCTGTCGGACGGAGAGCGGACCCTCCTCATCGACGCGGGGGTTTCGCTCCGCCAGATCCGCCAGCGCATGGAAGCCATCGGCTGGCAGTCGGGCGAAATCCGGGCCCTGGCCCTGACGCACGAGCATTCCGATCATGTCGGGGCCCTGGGCGTCATCCTGCGTCGCACCAACTGGGCGATCCTGGCCACGGCGGACACGCGGCGGGCCGCCGAGCGGGCCCAGGGTGTCGAGATTCCCGCGGATCGGTGGATGGAGCTGGAGGCTGGCCGGCCCTGCGACTGGGAGGGCTGGCGCATCCTGCCCTTCGCTCTGCCCCACGATGCTGCCGATCCCGTGGCCTACCGCGTGGAATTCGAGAGCCACGCCTGCGCCGTGGTTACCGATCTGGGCATCCCCACGGCGCTGGTGGCGGACCACCTGCAGGACCTCGATCTGCTGGTGCTGGAGGCGAACCATGACGTGGAGATGCTGCGGGAAGGCGACTATCCGCCCCAGCTCAAGGCCCGCATCCTGAGCCGCGTGGGCCATCTCAGCAACGCGGCCATGGCGGAGCTGCTCGGCCGCGCCTGCGGCCCACGCTTGCAGCAGCTGGTTCTCGCCCACCTCAGCGAATCCAACAACCACCCCGATCTGGCCCGTTTCGCCGCGGAAGAAGTGCTGCGGGGAAGCACCGTGACGCTGCACCTCGCCCATCAGCGGCATCCCATCACCCTTGCCGTTCCTGCCGATCAAGAGGCCTGATGCTCCGACGCGCCGCCGCCGTTCTCCTTCTCGCGCTGCCCCTCGCAGGCCAGGCGCCACCGCCCCTGCGCGACGTGGTCGAGCGCTTTGACGGGGCCCAGGCCCAGGCCCAGACCCTGCAATGCCCCTTCACCCTCACCCTGCGCCGCGCCCTCCTGAAGACGCCCTCGGTGACCCGGGGCACCCTGTACCTCCAGGGCTCCGACTTCGCGCATTTCTCTTTCCAGCCCCCAGAGGACCTGATCCTCCACCTCACCCCCAAGGCCCTCATCTCGTACAGTCCCGAGGCGAAGGAGGGAGAGATGATGAAGATCGGATTCCTCAAGAATTCTGACCGGAAATTTCTGGGCCTCGGGCAGAAGCTGAGCTACCTTTCCGACTACTTTCAGATCGCCCTGGGTGAAGGCAAGGAGCTCCCGAATACCTGGTTCCTGGCGCTCACGCCGCGCACCTTGTCCCTGCGGAAACGCTTCCAGGCCCTGAATCTGTGGGTGGACCGCGAGACCTGGCTGCCGCGCCAGGTGCAGTGGATCGAACGCAGCGGGGATTCCTGGCAGCTGGATCTCGGCCCCCTGCGGATCAACCAGCCGCTGCCAGCCGCTGTGACCGGCTTCAAGCTGCCCGAAGGCATTCCGCTGCGCAGTGAGTTCAGCTTCTTCGCCACCCGCAAGAAGTAAGGATACACTTCGAGAATCGTGAAGAGGAACCCATGATCGTGGTGTGCCCGGCCTGCCAGGCCCGCTTCCAGTATGACGACTCCCGCTTTGGCGAGCTCCGGATCAAGCGGTTCAAGTGCCCAAAATGCGAGCATGTCTTCGAAGTGGTGAATCCCGCCTTCGCCGGCCTGCCTCCCGGTGGGCCCCAGGGCCCTTTCCTTCCTGGCCCCACGCCCCCTGGGCCCATACCCACGGACCCGCCCACGCCCCCCACCCCCATGACGACCGCCCGCACCACCGCCAAGCGCGATCGCGAATCCATGCTGGTGGCAGCCGGGTTGCAGGTGGCGGGGATGCCGCCAGGCCTGAAATTCAGCCTGGCTTTCTTGAGTGGTCCCCAGGCCTCTACAGTACATGTGCTCCAACAACCCCTGACGGTCATCGGGAGGGAGGAAGGCGACGTCATCACGCGGGATCCCGAGACCTCGCGCCGCCACGCCCAGCTGGAGATCCGGCGCGATGGGACCGTGTGGATCACCGACCTGGAGTCCACCAACGGCACCCTGGTCGATGGCGTGCGCATCAACAACCGGGTCCAGCTGAGCAGCCAGCAGGAATTCACCTGCGGGAACAGCACGTTCATGCTGCTGGTTCGCAATACCGACGAATTCTCCTTCAGCTGAGACCCGAGCCATGACCCCTGATCCCTACGCTCCCCATCTCCGCCAGGCGGACCTGTTCTTCGCCGAGGGGGAGATCGTCAAGGCCGGCCAGATCTGGCAGGCCATCCTCAAGCAGCAACCCACCCATGCCAAGGCCCGCGAAGGCCTCCTGGCCGTGAAACAGCGCCTGCTGGCCCTCCGGGAAGATTTATCCAGGTCGGCTCAGGCCCTTCCAGAGCCACCATTCGTCGCGCCGCCGAAACCGTCTGAGCGGCTTGCGCCAGCCGCCCCGCGCGTCGAACAAGCACCCCCCCCACCCGAGCCGGAACCCGCCCCGAGTCCGGTGATTCCCCCGACCTCGCTGCCACCAGTGGCCCACTTCCTGGTCCCGTCGCTGGAGGGTCCGTTGCTTCCGGCTCCCCGACGGGTGGTCACCGGCTCCCTGGATCCCGACCGCCTGGTGGCCGAGGGTTGCACCCTCTATGACATGGGCCAGAGCGAGGATGCCCTCCGCAAGTGGGAACAGGCGCTCGCCATGGACCCCGCCCACACCCTTGCAAGGAATTATGCCAACGGGATCCGGCGCGAGCTGGGCCTGGACCTGGTTCTGGCCGCCGCCGTGGCCGCTCCGGCCCAAGGAGAGGCCTTCCCGGCCGATGTGGACGTGGACAAGCTGCTTCGGGAAGCCGTTCAACTCTACGACATGGGGCTCGTGGAGGAGGCTGTTCCCAAGTGGGAGCGAGTCCTCGTGCTGGAACCCCATCGCCACGAAGTAGAGGGTTACCTGAAGATGGCCCGGGGCGAATTGGGCGGTGGCCAGGCCTACGCGCCCGAGCCAGCTTCCCCCGGCGAGGCCGTCCCGGAAGTCGAGTCCCTGGAGCTCAAGCTGAAGCAGGCCGAGCACCTGCTGAACCTCCAGCGGCACGAGGAGGCCGCCTTCACCTTCCAACAAGCCCTGCGGCTGTCCCCAGGCGATGCCCGCGCCCTCCTGGGCCTGGAGCGCTGCCGCAAACCCAGTCCAGCCAGGGACACCGGTAGCGCCCTCCACTCCTTCACGCCGGTCATGGCCCTGGACGCCCAGGGGCGCATCGCCATGGCGGACGAGGAAACCCATTCCCCCTTGTCCACCGAAGGCCCTGGCATCCAGCCCCCCGCGGCCCTGCTCAAGACCGCGCCCGCGCCCCGGGTCGGCCTCTCGGTCCCCGACCGTCTTCGCCAGGCCACCGTCCGCATGCCCTGGCTGAAGGAAACCAAGGTGCTTGCCCTTCTGGGTGGCGGCCTCGTGACGCTGCTCGTGGCTTTCGCCTTTCTCCAGGGGTACCGTCGGGACCAGGCCCTGAAGGAGGATGTCCGCGCGGCTCACGAGGCCGCCGTGGCACCCCTGAGCCAGCAGATGCAGGCCCCGGACCTCGCAGAGTCCGCGGATGCCCTGCGGGAGGAAGCCGAGGCCGCCATTCTGGCCGACCCCCTGCGCGCCTACCTTCGGGCCGAGACCCTTGTGAACTTGAATCCCAAGGACGCCTCCGGTGCCCAGCTGCTGGAAAAGACCCGGGCCGGGCTACCGGGTGGCGTCACCGGGTCCAGCCTGCCTGAATTCCAGAAACACCTCCAGAACGGCGACCTCGAGGCCGCCTACAAGGTCATCGATGCGCTGCTGCGAGCCAAGCCCGACAGCGCCGAGCTGCGGACACGGGCGGCCCGCCTGCACCTGGCCCTTTGCACCGCCCACGCCGGCCAGGCCAAATGGGACGAGGCCCGCGAAGACCTCCTGCGCGGCCGGGCCCTCTTTCCGGGCGACAAGACCTGGCAGATCCGCCTGAAGCTCCTGGACCACGTGAAGACCCTGCCCAGGGACCAGCAGGGCCTGTGGGTCTCTCTGCTGGGTTAGCCCTTCCGGCGCTTCACGCCACCCAGATCTCCGGCGGCACGGGATGGCTCAGGAAGTGGGTCATGCCTTCGTTGAGGCCATAGGCACCCGTGGTGCCGAAGGCCAGCAGGTCCCCGGGTTCCAGTGCAGGCAGCAGGACCTCGCCCAGGCGATCGAGGCTGGTGCAGAGGGGCCCCGCCAGCGTGTAGTCCACCGTGCCTGCGCCTCTGCCCACGGCCTTCACCGGGAAGGACTCTCCAGTAAGGAGCGGGCGGAGCAGGTGGTTGATGCCCCCCTCCAGGATGGCGAAGCGGGTGCCGCGACTTTCCTTGATCCGGATCACCTGAGCCAGATAGACACCACAGGGACCCGCCAGGAAGCGGCCCGGCTCCAGGATCAGCTCACCGGTGAACCAGGAGTGCCTCGCCAAGAGATCCGACAATCCCTGTCCAAAAGCTGCCAAGCCAAGGGGTGCTTCGCTGGGCGCGTAGGGGATGCCGAGGCCGCCGCCCAGGTCGATCTGCTCGAAGGTGAGGCCATGGGCCTCGTGCAAGCGTTTGGCCAGGTCCAGTACGGCGCCGTGGATGGCCAGGAGCTTGGTGGCCTCCCGCTGGTTGCTGGCGGCAAACACGTGCAGGCCGCGGATGCGGACGTGCTTCAGCGGCGCGGCCCGGGCCAGCAGGGCGGGCACTTCCTCTTCATCCACGCCAAACGCCGAGGGCCCGCTGCCACCGATGATGCGATTGCCCTCGTCGACCTCGAAGGCCGGGTGTACCCGCAGATTCACGGCGGTCTCGCGGTCCACCAGGGCGTCGATGCGCGCCAGATCCTCCCAGCCCTCCGCCTGCATGCGCACGCCCATGGCCAGGGCCTTGCTCAGTTCCGCCTCCCGCTTGCCGGGACCAGCGAAGAAAGTGCGTCCTGGGGGCAACTTCAGAGCTTCCACCCGTTCGAGCTCCCCAATGGAGGCGCAGTCGAAGCTGGCGCCCAGGGACGCGAAGCGGATCAGCAACTCGGGATGAGGGTTGGCCTTCACCGCGTAGGCGAGCCGCATCCGGGATGGCAGCACGTGGCGCAGAGAGGTGTATTGCTCCGTCGCTACCGCGCCGGAGTAGGCAAAGCAAGGCGTGCCATGGGCCTCCGCCAAGTGGCGGCAAGTAGCGTCGTCGAAGGGGAAGAAGGAATTCATGCGTGCCTATGTGAATTTTGACCCGGTTTGGGATGTCAATTGATCCGCCATTTGCCGTGCATTACGCGTGATGTTCTCAGGGTATCCGCTGAGTTCGAGCAACCTGATCGCGTTGCGGCCTTTGGTGGGGCCGGGCTGGATGCAGTAGTTAAAGCTATATCCGCCATCTACGATCTGCTCGCTGAAGTGGTGCATATCATAGTCGGCTGCTAGCAAGTCCTGAAGTTCGAGATCGTGCGTGGTGACGATGGCCAAATGAGCCCGGCCCAAGTGTTGAAGCACTGCAGTTGCGGCTGATATCCGCTCAAGGGTGTTGGTACCGCGAAAAACCTCGTCGAGAAGGAAAAGGTGGAGGGAGCCTCCATTTGCGTCGTGGATCATGTTCAGAATCCGCCCCACCTCCACGGCATAATAACTCTCCCCCCGAACCAACTGATCTTCCCTGTGGATCGAGGAGCGAACAATGGCCCGAGGCATGGCAGCCTTTTCGGCCAGGCACAGATGAAGCGTCTGGGCCAGAATCACGTTAATGCCAACCGTGCGAAGAAAGGTCGTTTTCCCAGCCATGTTAGATCCGGTTATGAGGATGGATCGGCCATCACTGCGGATCGTATTGCCGACAGGAGCAACCAGCCGGGGATGGTAAAGCCCCGCGGCTTCGATACGTCGCTCATCGACCAGGGAAGGGGTCGCAACGACTGGAAGGCCGTCCGCGAAGGAAGCCACAGAAATGGCGGCGTCGATCGTACCTACTGCCTCCAACATCTTCACCAGGGCTGTTTGATGTCGGCGCAGCAACGTGAGAGACCCAAGGTAGACCTGAATATCCAGGAGCAAGGCCAGATTGATGTAACCGATCACGGCCTGGGCGATATCGCCCATGTTTTCCCGATCCATGGCCAGCCACCCGAGGCGCCTTCGTAGCTGTAACCTGACCGGTGCGGTTTCCCGCAAGTCCTTTATCGGGGGCATTGTGTGGGAATCAGGAAGGGCGGACAACCCATCGGCCACCCAAAGAAGTCGTGAAATCCCAGAAAAGCCTTCGAAGAATGGGGTGATCTTCCGGCCATAGGTCTCGATGATCACCAGGTTAAGAAGAGCGAGGATGGCACCCGGAATCAGCAATATAGGCCACAGCGCCATTCCAAGGAAACAGGCCAGGGGCATGGCGCCGCCAAGGTGAAGTAGCCAAGCCCACTTCGGCTTCTCGGGAAAGTTGTTTAGCAGGAGCGATGAAAGCCAAGCCGCATCAGGGCCATCTAGATGCGAGAGATGCAATTGTGCTTCTTCCCGGAGTTCCGGATCAGAACGAAAAACGCCGTGTTGGCGAGTTCGCTCCGCAAGGACCGCTCCATCGCTCTCGTAGGTTCTCATCTGGTGGTAGAGGATCTGGCGACCAGGAAAGCTGGAGGTCCGGTCGACCATGGCGAATACCTCATCCATGCCGAGATCCTGCCAGGTGGTCTCGTCTACAGTGGTTCGGCCTACCGCTATGAGTTCATGGTACTTGGAGATTTGGAAGGAATATCGGTCTCGAATCACTTCCTGACCCCACGACTGCCGCAGGGTCAGCCGTGGATCCTCCCGCCGCTTTCGAAGCACAGCGAGAACTTCTGTTAGTCGGAACTGGAGCGCTGCGAGCAGATTCAGATTGGCCTCTGGTTTGGTGGGCATCTAACAAGAATTAAACAGCGTTGCGAACTTCCGGGGTGCGGTCAGGCGTTCCAATACGGTGCCAACCGCCGCACGCATTCCCGAAACTGCCCGGGCTCGGCAGCGAAGCTGGGGGAGATCCGGTGGCCGCCTTCGCTGAAGGAGGAGGACATGGTGAATATTTGTCGGCGAATCATGGTTTTCGTTTTCCCCGCGGTAATTTAGGAACGGACAGTTCTGGTGGCTTCAGGCGGGCTTCGATGGCCTTGACACCTTCCGTGGATGGCAGATCTTCGGGCATCGTTCCACCAAGTTCCTGAATGGTCTGCCGCACCTTAGCCCCGACTTCATGGTGGGTCTGGTTGGCCCTATCTTTGCCGATGATCTTCTCCCGCCTGAGCTTTTCTTCGGTCTGTGTGGCACGAAAGAGGTTCGCTGCCAATTCTGTGCTGCCCATGTGATCCAGGATTTGCTGGCCTTTCTTGAGCTGCTTTCGCACGTGGAGGTCCTTGGCGGTCAGGCCGCCATACAGGCCCATGTAGCCATGGTTCTGAAAAATGGCGTAGTCAACGGGCTCCACCACCCCTGCCGACTTCGCCGCATCCGCGAGCTGCACATTGTGCTGTTTCATCTCATCACGGAGAAGCAGGCGTCGCTGATCTTCCAGGGCCCGTTCAGATAGCTCTTGCTTGCGGGTTTGAACCGCAAAGTAGGTTTGTCCGAGGGCGACTATATCTTTGGCGGGATCAGCGTTCTGGATGACGAGGTAACACGCGTAGCGCGACATCAACACTGTTCTGATGGCCCGTTGTGCCCCACTCCCAATCTCGACCATTTCGGTGATCTCAACGAAATGGTCCTCGATCCGATAACCGCTGTTGAAGCAAGCTGTTCGTGCTTTCTCGATGACCTGTTCAAGGTTCCGGTAGTCCGTGTAATCAAGGACTCGGGCGAAATCCCGGCTGGACCAGAATTCGTGGCCGGCTTCATTCACGCGCCGGATCGCTTCGAAAGGCGAGACGTGGGATAGGGTGGCAACCTTCTTCACAGGGTTTTCCTCTGCGCTCTCTGTGTTCTCTGCGGTTGATCAGTCTTTCCAGTACGGCGCCAACCGCCGCACACCTTCGCGCAGCTGCTCGGGGGTGGCGGCGAAGCTGAGGCGAACATGGCCGCGACCGCCTTCGCCGAAGGCGAGGCCGGGGATGAGCACCACTTTGGCCTCGTCGCGCAATTTCAGGCAGAAGGCCAGGGGGTCAGCTTGGGCCAAACGGGGCAGGGGCATGAAATGGTAGAAGGTACCATCGGGAGGGGTCACCACCTGGCCCAACTCCTCGCGCAGGGCCGCGGCCAGGGCTTCCCAGCGCAGCAGCACGGCGGCGCGGGCCTCGGCCAGTACCGTGGCGGAGTGCTCGATGAGGGCCAGCGCGGCCCACTGGGCGGGGGTGGCCGTACCGGTGACGGCGTAGCCGTGCACGGTGCGGGCGGGCACCAGCCAGGCGGGATCGCCCACGGCCCAGCCCACGCGCAGGCCCGGCGCGCCCCAGCCCTTGCTCACGGAACTGGTCACGACGCCGCGATCGGTGACGTCGCGCAGGCTGGGGGCCCGCACGCCGAAGTGCAGGTCGCGGTAAACCTCGTCGGAGATGAGCAGGATTCCGCGGGCCGTGCAGGCTTCGGCCACGCGCTGGAGCGAAGCAAGATCACCGCCTCCCCCCGTGGGGTTCGAGGGCAGGTTGAGGATTACGGCGGAAGCGTCCGGCGTGGCCGCCAGCACCTTCAGGAGCGCCTCGGCATCCAGGCGGAAGTGGTCCAGCGAGAGGCGGTAGGGCACCGGTTCGGCGCCCGCCATGCGGGCCAGGGCCGGGTAGGCCACGAAGCCGGGATCGGGCACCAGCACCTTGGTGCCTGGGTTCACCCAGGCCTGGAACAGTGCGAAGAGTGCCCCCTGAGAGCCGGTGGTGATGAGCACCTCGTCGAGGTGGGCCTTGTGGAAGCAGGCCACGGCCCGGCGCAGCTCCGTGAGCCCCGCGTGGGGCACGTAGGCACAGGGCCCGGGCTCGCGCAGCAGGGCCTTCCGGGCCACCTCGGGCAGGTCCCAGGTGGGCTCACCCAGGCCCAGCGGAATGGCCCCGGGCGGCGTGCCGTCCGTGATGGCGCGAATCGGCGACGGCTTTAACAGGGAGAGGCGATCAGCAATCTTCATCGAAGGGCCTGTTCCAGAGCGGTGGCAGCATCGGTCTTCTCGTCGCGGTACTTCACGATGCAGGGGGCCGAGAGCTGGATGCCCTGGGCCCGGGCGTAGTCGCCTGAAGCGGGACGCGAACCAGGCACCACCACGGCGCCCTCGGGCACTTCCTGGCGCAACTCACGACCATGCACCAGGTCGTAGATCACGGTGCTGCCCGTGATGACCACGCCCGAAGCCAGCACGGCGCGGCGGCGCACGACAATGCCTTCAAACAAACCGACGAGGCCGCCCACGAAGGCGTCGTCCTCGACGATCACGGGCCGGGCCCCCGCGGGCTCCAGCACGCCGCCGATCTGGGCCGCGGCGGACAAGTGCACGCGTTTGCCGATCTGGGCGCAGCTGCCCACCAGGGCATGGCTGTCCACCATGGTGCCCTCGTCCACGAAGGCGCCCACGTTCACATAGGCCGGCGGCATGAGCACCACGCTGCGGGCGATGTGCGCCCCGCGCCGCACGGCGGAGCCGCCGGGAACCAGGCGCACGGCGTCCTCAATCCCAAAGTGTCGGGGCGGGTAGGCGGTCTTGTCGAACATGGGGAAGCCGGGGCCCGCCATCTCCACCAGGTTCGTGCGCCGGAAGCCGCAGAGGATGGCCTGCTTCACCCAGGTGTTGGCGTGCCAGTTGCCGTCCTCATGGCGCTCGGCGGCGCGGATGCTGCCCGTCTCCAGGGCCACCAGCAGCACCTGGTGCATGGCGGGCGCCGCGGGATCAAGGGCCAGGACCTCGGGCGGTCGGCTGAAAAAAGTGCGGATGGAATCCAGGTCGACGACCATCAGTTCACTCCAGGAATGGTGCCCTCGGCGGACAGGCACAGGGCCTCGGCCACGCGGGTGCGCGTGGCGACCGAAGCGGTGACCAGCGGCAGGCGGACGACGTCTTCGCCGAGGCCCAGCAGCTTGAGGGCCGCCTTCAGGGGGATGGGGTTGCTCTCCACGAACAGTGCGTCCATGAGGGGCAGCAACTGCTGGTGCAGGCGCAGGGCCTCGGCGCCATTCCCCTGCAAAGCCGCGCCGATCATGGTGGCGGTTTCCTGGGGCAGCACGTTGCCCAGCACCGAGACCAGGCCTGAGGCGCCTACGGCGATGGCGGCCAGGGCCAGGTTGTCGTCCCCGGACAGCAGGGTCTTGCCATGCGGCAGCAGCCGAGCCACTTCGGCGATCTGAGCGAGACTGCCACTGCTCTCCTTCACGGCCACCACCTGCGGGTTCTCCCAGAGCCGCGCCAGCATCGCTGGCGTCACGTTCAGCCCGGTGCGGCCCGGCACGTTGTAGGCGATGAGCGGCAGGCCTGGCGCCGCCTCGGCGATGGCGGCGTAGTGGGCCACCAGGCCTTCGGTGTTCGGCTTGTTGTAGTAGGGCGTCACCACCAGGGCCCCCGCAGCGCCCAGTTGCTGCGCGCGCTTCGTCATGGCCGCGGCCTGCCTGGTGGCGTTGTGGCCCGTGCCCACCACCACCGGATGGCCGCTGCACTCTTCCAGGCAGGCTTCGATGATGGCGTCTCGCTCCGCATCCAGCAGGGTGGAGGCCTCACCGGTGGTGCCCAGAGGCACCAGGGTGTTCACCCCACCGGCCACCACGTGGCGCACCAGCCTCCGGAAGGCGGGGAGATCCACCTCGCCTGCAGTGGTGAAGGGGGTGGCCAGCGCAACGGCGAGGCCCGAAAGATCCAGGGTCATGGCTTGCCTCCAGAAGACGTTGGGAGCACGAGGGGGGACGCAGAGCGAGCACCGCGAGCAGGCGGTCCCCCCTCGTTGAAGTTAACGAACAGGGGATCGAGCAGGTCCGTGGCCAGATCATCCATGTTGAAGACGCCCTTGCGGCCCTGCAACCACCGGGCCGCCGCGAGAGCGCCCTGGGCGAAGGGGGCCCGGGAGCGGGCGGTGTGGGTGAGTTCCAGCACTTCCGCAGGGGCGTCGAGGCCCACCGTGTGGGTGCCGAATTCGGCTCCGGCCCGCACCACTCCGATGCTGAGTTGGTGGGGTCCCGGTGTGCCCAGGGTCCACTCCGTCTTGCGGGGACAGCCACGCAGGACCGCCGCCGCCAGGGTCTTGGCGGTGCCCGAGGGGGCGTCGGCCTTCAGGCGATGGTGGTGCTCGAAGAGGTAGGGATCCCGGTCTGGATCCAGGGCCGCGAAGCGCCCCATGACAGTAGCAAGACGGGCCATCAACGCCACCGTCAGCGAGAAGTTCGTGGAGACCAGCACGCCGATGCGCCCAGCCACCCTCGCTTCCAGGTCGGGTTGCAGCCACCCCGTGACCCCGATCACCAGGTCCGTGCCCGTGGCCAAAGCCCAGTCCAGGTGTTCCTCCACGGCTTCCGCCACGCTGGCATCGATGGCCACGTCCACCGGTCCCGTCGGCGCTTCGCCCTTGTCGACGTGCCAGGCCAGGGCGCTGCCCGCCTCCACCGCGATGGCGGAACCCAGGCGGCCCCGCCCGAAGAGGCCCAGGCGGATGGGTTGTCGCGCGGTCACGCAGCCCCTCCCACCAGCACGCGGTGCATGCGGCGCAGGGCGTCGGCGGTGCTCTCCTGCTTCACCACGAGGCTCAGGTTGATCTCGTTGGCGCCCATGCTGATCATCTCCACGTTGATGTCGCCCAGGGCCGTGAGCAGCTGCGCTCCCAGGCCCGGCGTGGACTTCAGGCGCTCGCCCACCGCGGCGATGATGGCCCGACCTTCGTGGATTTCCACCGTGGCAAAGGCCGCCAGATCCTGCAGCAGCGATTGCAGGGGCACATCGGCCTCCACCGTGAGGGACACGCTCACCTCCGCGGTGGCCACCAGGTCCACGCTCACGCCTCGGCGTCCGAACACCTCGAAGAGGCGCGCCAGGAAGCCGCTCTGGGCCAGCATCCGGGTGCTGCTCACGGTGAGTACGGTGACGGGCCCACGGCTGGCCAGGGCCGTGATGGGCCGCCCCGTCCGCACCTCAGCCGAGATCGTGGTGAAGCGGCCCTCGGGTTTATGGGTGTGGCGCACGGTGACGGGGATGCCGGCCTCCACCGCCGGTTGGATGGTGGCGGGATGGAGCACCTTGGCGCCAAAGGCGGCCAGTTCCGCCGCCTCCGCGAAACTCAGCTCCGGGATGGGCAGGGCGTCGGGGACGATGCGGGGATCCGAGGTGAGCACACCCTCCACGTCGGTCCAGATCTGCACTTCCTTCGCGCCCAGGGCCGCGCCGAAGAGGGCCGCAGAGTAGTCGCTGCCGCCCCGGCCCAGCGTGGTGGTGAGACCTTCCCCGGTGGCCCCGATATAGCCCTGGGTGACCACCACGCGCCCCGCGCCCAGCAAGGGCTGCAGGTGTTCCAGGGCCAGCTTCCGGATGCTGTTCTGGTCGGGCACCGCTTCGCCGAAGACGGCATCCGTGCGGAGGACCGTGCGGGCGTCCACCCAGGCCCCGCCCACGAAGGCCGCGAAGATGCGCGTCGACAGCCGCTCGCCCAGGGAGGCGATGGCGTCCATGCTGCGTGGACTCAGTTCCCGCAGCAGCGCCACCCCCCGCAGCAGCAGTTCCAATTCGCCGAAAAGCTCCGTAAGGGCCACGTCCAGGCCCTCCGGCACGGCCCCGTTGAACAAGTCCCCGGCGGCCTGGCGATGGGCCGCCATGAGGGCGCGCTGGCGCTCCATGGCCGCGGCCAGGTCGCCCGCCTCCGCGGCCTTGGCCGCGTCGAAGAGGCCATTGGTGGTCTTGCCCATGGCCGAGAGCACCACCAGGGGCGCCTTGGGCAAGGCTGCTTTCACCAATCCCGCCACCTGCCGCATGCAGGTGGCATCCGCCACGCTGCTGCCGCCGAACTTGAGGACGATCATCGGAGGTACCCCTTCGCGTGGGCCAGTTCGGCATTCAGGATGCTGCCGCCCGCCGCGCCTCTTTCCGTGTTGTGCCCCAGCAGGACGAACTTGAGGCCGAGGATTGGGCAGGGGCGCAGACGCCCCACGTGAACGCTCATGCCCTCGTCCCGCTCCACGTCCCGGCGCACCTGGGGACGATCCTCCAGGGTGTGGACGTGCACGGGCACGGCGGGAGCCGAGAACAGGCCCAGGCGTTGGGGCTCGGGCCTCCAGTTCAGGAAGGCCTCCCGCACGGCATCGACGGAGGGGTTTCCCTTCAGCTTCACGCTGACGGTTTCCGTGTGGCCCTCAATGACGGGCACGCGGTTGCATAGCGCACTCACCAGCATGGGGGCCAGCTCGACGCCCTGGCCCGTGAAGCGGCCCAGCAGCTTGGGTGTCTCCTCTTCCACCTTGGCTTCTTCGTTGCGAATGAAAGGAATCACGTTGCCCAGGATGTCCAGGCTGGCCACGCCGGGGTAACCCGCGCCACTGATGGCCTGCATGGAGGTCATCAGCACGGCCTCCAGGCCGAAGGCCTCATGCAGGGGGGCCAACGCCATGACCAGCACCGTGGCCGTGCAGTTCGCGTTGGTGACGATGCCCCCGGTCCAGCCGTGGTGGTGACGCTGCAGCTCCAAGAGGCCGAGGTGAGCGGCATTCACTTCGGGCACCAGCAGGGGCACCTCCGGCGACATGCGGAAGGCGGCGGCGTTGGAGAACACCAGGGCGCCGGCCTTGGCGAAGGCGGGCTCCAGTTCCGAAGCTGGCGCCGTATCCAGGGCGCTGAACACCACGGGCGAGAGTGCGAATTCCGGCGTGCCCTCGGCCATGACCTGATCGCCCAGGCCACCATAGGGTTCGCCATCCAGGCGCCAGGCACAGGCATCGCGGTAGCGCTTGCCGGCGCTGCGCTCGCTGGCCGCGAGGTGCTCCACGCGGAAGAGGGGATGGTTGGCGAGGCGGCGCACGAAGCGCTGGCCCACGACGCCAGTGGCACCCAGGACGGTAACTGGAATTTTCGCGGTCATGGTTCAGTCTCCCAGGAAATGCAGGGCCAGGCGCCGGTTGAGCTGCACCCCGGCTTCGAGGTCGGGCAGCGTCAGGTGCTCGTCCAGCGCATGGGCCACGGTGATGCTGCCGGGGCCTGCCAGCACCACGGTGCGGTCCGGCACCAGGGCCCGCAGGGCCGGGGCGTCCGACCCGAAGGGCATGGGGGCATGGTCGAAGCCGGAGAGGATGGGATACAGGTCCGCGGGCTCGTCCAGCCGGAGGTCCACGGTGCCCTCCACGGGCGCCAGGCGGCGAACGTCTTCGAGCAGGGTGCTGCCGGGCACCACGCGGGCCAGCAGGTGAGCTTCCGCCTGGGCGGGCACGGAATTGAGGGCTTCGCCGCCGTGGAGCAGGCCCAGGTTCCAGAGTTCGGGCCCGAGGGTGGGATCCATGGGGCGGGCCAGGTCCCGTAGCCGCTGCAGCCAGTCCACCAGGGGCCAGGTGGCGTTGTGCCCCAGCTCGGGACTGCCGCTGTGGGCCGCCTTGCCGTGGCAACGGAGGCAGATGTGCTGCACGCCGCGCTGGCCGGTGGCCAGTTTCAGTTCCGTGGGTTCGCCATTGATGAGGGCCTTCAGATCCTTGAAGTGCTGCGCCAAACCATGGGCTGCCGCAGCCCCGGCACTGTCGGTTTCTTCGCCCACCACACCCAGCCAGGCCAGGCCCGTGCGGCCTGCTTCCAGCAACGACTTCACGGCTGCCAGCTGGGCCACGATCTGGCCCTTGGCATCACAGGTGCCGCGACCATGGAGCACGTCACCCTCCCGGCGCGGCGGCAGGTAGGGCGGCACCGTGTCCAGGTGGGTGGAAAAGAGCACCCGAGGTTGTCCCCACAGGGCCAGCACGTTGGTGCGGCCGGCCGCCACGGGCTGCTCCACGAGGGTCGCGCCCAGTTCCTGCAGGAGCGCCCGCAGGTCGGGCAGGCCCGCGTCTTCGCGGCCAGAGGTGGTCTCCTGGGCACACAGGCGCAGGAGCCAGTGGGCGCCCCAGTCGCGGGGATCTGCGGGGGATGCGTTCATGGAAACCTCGGCGTGCCGACGGTGCCCTCAGGAACGTGGTGGGAAGTCTCCCGCCGCTGCGCCTCAGGCCCTCCGCGCCGGGTAACCGGCACGACAGCCGCCGGGCTTTCGCCTCGTCGTCCAGGGGGCGCGTCGATGATCCGCGATCCCTTCGGCGATCCGCCCCTTTCACGCCAGGTCATCGGGCTCATCACCCTCGCCACCGCTACTGATGGGAACCGCTCCTCCATCGGAAGCTCCACCTTCCCACGGCCGGGGGTCCTAGCGCAACTCCGCCAGCAGGGCCTCGCCCCGGGGCCAGGGGCCATGCCCCGACGCCTGGTCGATCTGTCCGCAAGCGCCCAGGGCCACGAAGCGTGCTCCCCATTCCGCCGCCAGGCCCCGGGCCCGGTCCAGCCGCATGTACGGATCGTCGCTGGAGGCGACCACGATAGCCGGGAAGGCGAGGGTCTGCCGAGGGATGGGGGCGAAGGTCCGCCACTGTTCCTGGCCCTTGGCGCGGGCCACGTCGACCGGGGCCACCAGCAGGGCACCCCGGATCTCCCGCTCGTACTCGGCTGCCCAGTGGAGAATGGCGATGCAACCCAGGGCATGTCCCACGAGAAGGGGCGGCCCATCACAGTCCGCGATGGCATCGTCCAGGGCCTCGACCCACTCGCCCTTGTTGGGATGCTTCCAGCCGGACAATTCGACCCGGTGGGCATCGGGCATGGCGCCCAGCCAGAGGGTCTGCCAGTGGCCTTCGCCGAGGGCCAGATGGCCGGGGACGATCAGCAGCTTCGCCATGGAACCTCCCTCGACGGGTCCCTCCATGAAACGCCCGTTCCAGGGTGTGTCAAGGCCGACGGGTTGCCTTCGCGGGGATCAGGGCATCCGCCAGCCGTTTCACATAGCCGCTGAGATCCGTCACCGCTGCCACGGCCTCGGGGGTGGTGCGCAGCAGGTGGAAGTAGCCCGCATAGGCCGCGCAGGCCAGCAGCGCCCGTTCCCGGGCTTCCGCTTCGGCCAGGCCCAGGGCCCTGAAGGCTTCGAAGCCGAAGGCGAGCCGGCGCGCGGTGGCGCGACGCAGGAAGGGCTGGACGCGCGGATCCTGACTGGACACCCCCAGGGCCGCGAAGAACTTGCCGTTCTCCGCGTCCTCGAAGGCGGCGAAGAGCAGTACCCGCAGGCGTCTCAGGGGGTCTGAAATGCCGCCGTAGCGGCTCACCACATCCACGCTCTGGTCCTGCTCCCAGGCTTCCAGGGCCGCGCGGATCAGCTCGTCCCGGTTCTTGAAATGCCAATAGAAGCTGCCCTTGGTGACGCCCAGCGCCAGGGCCAGGGGCTCCACCGCCACCGCAGGCACGCCCTCCTGCGCGATGAGGTTCGAGGCCGCGCGCACCCAGGCTTCCCGGGACAGGGGGAGGGCGGCTTTGGCTTTCTTCTTTGTAGCGGTCATGGTGGCCTTGACGGTTGGCCCGTCCAGCAAACCATACCATACCGTATGGTAAACTCTGTCTGCCGCCCAGTACTTGGGCGCACTGCTGGGCCTGGCGGCTGTGGTTCCGGATTGGTGCCATCGCCGCCTTGCGACCCAACGCGGGACCTGATCTCCTGGCAGAGCTACACTGGGTGTCCGGAGCGCCCCATGTCCCTCGTCATCGCCGGCAAGACTTTCAACAACCGCCTCGTGCTCGGCACCGGGAAGTACAAGGACTTTGCCACCATGCAGGCCTGCTACCGGGCCGCGCGGGTGGAGATGATCACCCTCGCCGTACGCCGCTTCGACCTGGAGGCCAAGGGCGAAGACAACATCCTCAACTGGATCCCCAAGGACATCGCCCTGCTGCCCAACACCGCCGGCTGCTACACCCGCGAGGACGCTCTGCGCGTGGCGCGCCTGGCCCGGGAGGCCCTCGGCACGAACTGGGTGAAGCTCGAGGTCATCGGCGATGCCAAGAGCCTCTACCCCGATAACGAAGAGACCCTGGAAGCCGCCAAGATTCTGGTAAAGGAGGGCTTCGTCGTGCTGCCCTACGTGAATGCCGATCCCATCCTGGCAAAAAAGCTTTGCGACGTGGGTTGCGCCGCTGTCATGCCCCTGGGCAGCGCCATCGGTTCCGGCCTGGGCGTGCAGAATCCCATGACCCTGCTGCTCATCAAGGAAGTGGTGGCAGCCTATGGCCTGCCCATGATCGTGGATGCCGGCGTGGGTACGGCCTCCGACGCCGCCCTGGCCATGGAGCTGGGCGCCGACGGCGTGCTGCTCAACACCGCCGTGGCCGAGGCCGGCGAGCCCACCAAGATGGCCCAGGCCATGGATCACGCGGTGATTGCGGGTCGCCTGGCCTTCGAGGGCGGCCGCATGGCCCGGCGCCTCTATGCCAGCGCCAGCAGCCCCCTCGCCGGCGTCATCGGCAAGTAGGGCTCGCCGTAGAGCCACAAAGGAAGCGCCCGGCAAGGGCCGGGCGCTTCGCCATCAAGGTGTCTGGTTCTAGCGCGTCAGGGTCCCTTCGCGCAGCCCGATTTCGGCCAGGGCGGTGGCCAGGAAGGCCACGGTGCGGTCCACGTTATGCAGCTTGTCCAGGCCGAACAGGCCGATCCGGAAGGTCATGAAATCCGCCGGTTCGTCACACTGCAGCGGCACGCCCGAGGCCACCTGCAGGCCCGCGGCGAGGAATTTCTTCCCGGACTGGATGTCGGGATCCGTGGTGTAGCTCACCACCACGCCCGGGGCCTTGAAACCCTCGGCGGCCACGCTGGGCAGGCCGAGGCCTTCCAGCAGGGCGCGGGCCTTGACGCCCAGTTCCGCCTGCTCGGCTCGCAGCTTCTCGAAGCCGTAGGCCTCCATCTCCTGCATCACCGCACAGTCCTTGGCCAGGGCATCGGTGGGCATGGTGGCGTGATAGGCGTGGCCGCCCTTGAGGAAGGCGTCCATGATCTGGGACCATTTCTTGAGGTCACAGGCGAAGCTGGTGCTGGTGGTGCCTTCCATGACGCCCTTGGCCTTCTCGGAGAGCATGACCATGGCGCAGCAGGGGCTGCCGCTCCAGCCCTTCTGGGGCGCGGTCACGATCACGTCAACGCCGATGGCCTCCATGTCCACCCACATGCAGCCCGAGGCGACGCAGTCCAGCACGAACAGGCCGCCAACTGCGTGGGTCGCCTTGGCCACCGCCTTCATGTAGTCATCCGGGAGCATGATGCCGGAGGCGGTCTCCACGTGGGGGGCGATCACCAGGTTGGGTTTCTCGCTGGCGATGGCGGCCACCACTTCGGCGATGGGCGTGGGCACCCAGGGCGACTGGGAGCCGGTGCCAGTGCGACTGGCCTTGAGCACCGTATGGGAGGCGGGAATGCCCCCCATGTCGAAGATCTGCGACCAGCGGTAGCTGAAGAAGCCATCGCGGATCACCAGTGCCTTCTTGCCCGTGGCGAACTGCCGGGCCACGGCCTCCATGCCGAAGGTGCCGCTGCCGGGTACCAGCACGGCGGCCTCGGCGTGGTAGACCTGCTTGAGGATGCGGTTCATTTCCCGCATCACCTGCTGGAAGCGCTTGGACATGTGGTTCAGGGCGCGGTCCGTGTAGACCACGGAGAATTCCAGCAGTCCATCGGGGTCGATATTGGGAAGCAGTGCAGTCATGGTGGTGCTCCTTTAGAAGTGCCTAGAGCCAATTGATATCGGTGCCGACGGGGAGATGCGGGGTGAAGATCGACAGGTACTGGAGGTTCTCCTCCAGAGCCCGGGTGTCATGGGCGATGCCCCGGGGGCACACATGGACGTCGCCCACCTTCACGGGCTTCCACTCGCCGTTCACCAGGATCTCGCCCTTGCCACCCACCACGATCACGTATTCGTCACAGACCGTATGGAAATGCGTGCCGATGGTGGTGCCCTTGACGGCGGTGCGGATCATCATCTGCGTGCGCGGGGCTTCGAAGACCACCTCGCTGTCCACGCCTTTCGCGGGCAGGGCGCGCTGTACATAGTAGTCGGGCAGGTTGAGCAGGACTGCCACGTTGGGGGTTGAGTCGATGAGGCCTTTCAGGGTCTCCAGAGCCAGGGTCGTCATATGGTATTCCTCCATGTTCGTGCGGGTTTGAGGGGTGCGATCAGCTGACGGCTGGTGCGGTCGGCAGAATCCAGGGGATGACGAAGGCCTGCAGCAGCACCACGGCGATGACGAGGACCAGGAGAATCATCGAATACTTCAAGGTCTTCCTGAAGATATCTGTCTCCTTGCCCACGAGTCCCACGGCAGCGCAGGCCACGGCGATGGATTGGGGGGAGATCAGCTTGCCCATGACGCCGCCGAAGAGGTTGGCCGAAGTGGTCAGGACCGGGTTCAAGCCCAAGTGTACGGCCGTGACCTGCTGAAGCTTGCCAAACAGGGCCGCCGAGGAGGTGACCGAGCCAGTGAGGAACACGCCCACCAGGCCGATGACGGGGGAGAAGATGGGGAAGGCCATGCCCGTGAGGACGGCGAAAGCCAGGCCCAGCGTGAAGGACATGCCCGAGTAGTTGGCCAGGAAGCCCAGACCGATCACCGAAGCCAGCGTGATGAGGGCGAAGCGGAGCTGCTTGAAGGTCTTCAGGAACACCCGGCCGCCGGTGGCGGGGCTGATGCCCAGGATGGCCATGGAGATCAGGGAAGTGATGAACATGGCGGTGCCCGGGGCGGTGAACCATTGCCACTTGTAGCTGGCGGCATAAAGGGTGGGCTTGGCCACGATGGGCGCAGTCTTGAAAACGACACCGTCCAATCCCGGCCACTTGGGCACCGCCAGGAACCAATGGTGAGTCTTTTCGGCGTAGTTCTTGAAGATTGGCGTGCCCCAGATCCCCATGACGACCATGAGGATGAGAAAGGGCGACCAGGCTTTGAAGATCTGGCCCGCGGAATA